>NZ_JBIWNY010000001.1:0-433201 GCF_044767465.1 Streptomyces sp. NPDC101237
GCCGGGCGGCCCGGCCCCGGGCCCCCCCCGGGGGGGGGCGGGGGGGCGGGGGGGGGGGGGGGGGGGGGGGGGGGGGCCGCCCCCCCCCCCCCCCCACGGCCGTTCAGGTCACGGGTACGACTTCAGGTTCGCCACGTTGTTGGACGAGTTCGACGGCCCGCCCGTGTTGTTGACGACATGGCTGATGGTGCCGGTGCCGCCGAGGGAGACCGTCACCAGGCTGGTGAAGCGGACGCCCGAGGTGTTCGGCGCCTCGACGGCGTGCGCCGCGACCACGCCCGGATTGACGTTGAAGTAGCAGTAGCTGCCCAGGCCGTACACCTGGTGGCTGGTGACCGAGTCGGCGACCTTGTAGGCCGCGTAGCCCTGGGTCGAGCCGTTCATCCAGGCCGCCTGGTTGGGCGGGTCGTAGGGCATCTCGTTCTGGTAGAAGTACGTCCGGCCGCCGTTGCCGTTCCAGAGGGTCTGGTACTTCTGGAAGTGCTCGACGAACAGGCCGTACATCGTCACGTCGTCACCGTTGACGACCAGGCCGGTGTCCGCGGTGTTGCTGGTCCAGCCGACCCCGCTGCCGTGGTCGGCGCGCCAGATCCACATGTGGTCGCCGATGACGTTGTCGCTGTTGACGACGAGGCTGGTGGTGGCCTTGCCGACGCCCGCGCCGCCGACCCGGAAGTACACGTCGTGCAGGGAGGTCGGGTCGGCCGCGTGCGAGGCCGAGGAGCCGCTGGGACCGACCTCCACCAGGGTGGAGGAGTTGGTGGTGCCGGCGTCGAAGAGCAGGCCGGCGATCTGGACGCCGTCGACGTCGGCGACCTTCATCGCGGTGACGCCGTTGTCCGGGACGAAGGTGGCGAGGCCGAGTCCGAGGACGACGGTGTCGGCCCGGTTGACCTGGAGCGTCTGGTCGAGGTGGTAGACGCCCGGGGTGACCAGGAGGTTCTTGCCCGCCGCCAGGGCCGCGTTGATCTGGGAGGCGGTGGCGCCCGGCTTCACGACGTAGAAGCTGTCCAGGGACAGCGACGAACCGGCAGCGGAGCCGGAACTCCAGCTGGTGCCCGAGGAGTTGGACCGGGTCGACGGTACGAAGACCTGGTAGTTGCCGGAGCCGTCGACGTACAGGAACGGCTTCTCGCGGGTCACCGGGCTCTGGGCGACCGTGGTGTCCGGCGGGCTCGGGAAGGTGGTGCCCGGCACCCCGGTGCTGCCGACGAAGACCATGTTCCAGTTGGAGCCGGTCCAGCTGCCGAGCTGCGAGTTGCGGGTCAGCCACTGCTGCTGGCTGCCGGAGTTGACCTGGCCGTCGATCTTGCTGTCGGCGATCAGACCGCCGCTGGACCAGCCGCCGTCGTCCAGCGCGAGGTTGCCGCGCAGGTGCATCCGGCGGTAGGCGGAGGCCTGCGAGACCGCCCAGCGGTCGGCGCCGCCGGTCGGCGTGACGGAGAGGTTCTCCGCGCCGCGCCAGAAGTTCTGGGTGGCGTTGCCCTGGAACCAGTCGGCCTCGGCGTGCACCGCGCCGTTGATGTTCACCGCGTCCGGGGTCAGGCCGAGGCCGAGGACCTGGGTGTAGAAGCCGACGTTGACGTTCGCGCTGTAGGTGCCCGGCTTGAACATCACGGCGTAGCGCTGGGAGCCGAACTGGTTCGTCTCCTGCTGCTGGAAGATCGAGTTGAGGCGGCTCTGGATGGTCGACGCCGACATCGACGGGTCGAAGACGACGACGTTCGGGCCGAGGTCCGGGGTGCCGGACGGCGGCGCCGACACGGCGGCCACCTGGAAGCGCTGGGCCGCGGTGCCGTTGCAGGCGTACTGCACCAGCTGCACGCTGTCCGCGGTCGAGGCGGCCGGGTCGTCCAGGCACTTGCCGCTGTTGCGGTTGACGAAGTGGTAGGCGCCGCCGCCCTCGTCGACCGGCTGCCACTGCTGGTTGGCGCCGCCGCCGTAGGTCCACAGCTGGGTCGTGGCGTTGTCGGCGGTGGAGACGTCGGTGACGTCGACCACCTGGTCGGTGTTGTTGGCGTTGCCGATCCGCACGTAGCCGTCGCTGGTGGCGGTGAGGCTCCACTGCTGGGCGGTGGTGCCGTTGCAGGAGTACTGCTGCACGGCGGTGCCGTTCGCGGTGGCGGCGGCCCTGGCGTCCAGGCACTTGCCGCTCGCGGCGTTGGTGAGGGTGGCGAGGCCGGTGGGCAGGGCCGCGGCGGCCGCGTGCGCGGACGGGGCGGCGGTCAGCAGGGACGCTCCGAGAACGGCCAGCACGGCGGCGGCCGTCGGTCTGCGGCGCCAGGGAAGGCGAGGCAAGGGATCTCCTAGTCCGAGGGGTGGGGGGTCAGCCGGTGTAGCCGGCGAAGACGCGCGTGTAGTCCCAGTTGGACTGGCTCACGCCCGAGCAGCTGTCGGCGGAGCCCCCGGTGCAGGGCCGGTCGCGGTTGGCCGACCAGAAGGTGAGCCGGGCCAGGTGGTGCTGCTGGGCGTAGGCGAGGATGGTCCGGAAGTCGTTGACGGTCACCGTCTCGTTGTTGTCGGTGATGCCGTTCATGGACGAGATGCCCATGTCCCGGTAGGCCTGGTCGTCGCTGTAGTGGTACGCGTTCTTCAGCGCGTTCTTCAGGCCCTCGGCCGCCTGGGTGGTGAGGTTGCCCATGTTCTGGCCGGCGCCGCCGAAGTCGAAGGGCATGATGGCCCAGGCGTCGACGGTCAGCCCCGAGTTCGCGGCCCGGTTGATCAGGCTGGTGTCGGGTCCGCTCTGGCCGGTGCCGATGGTGATGTACACCTTCGTGCCCGGGTTGTTGGCCTTCACCGTCTTCAGCGCGTCCACGACCCGCTGCTGCACGGTCCCGTTGCTGTAGGCGTCGGCCTCCAGGTCGATGTCGATCGCCTTGAGACCGCCGTAGGCGTTGATGACCTTCTGGTAGGCCGCGGCCAGTTCACCGGCGCTGGAGCAGGAGCTCTCCAGCTTGTTGCCGCTGTAGCCGCCGAACGACGGTACGACGTCACCGCCGTTGGCGCGTACGGTGTTGACGGTCTGCTGGTCGACCCCGCCGGTCAGCGCCCGGCCGCCGTCCCACTGCGGGTTGCAGTAGCCGTTGCTGAGGACGAACGCGAGCGTGTAGTACTTCACGCCGGTCGCGTTGGTGATCGTGGTCGGGCTCGGCGGGTCGCCCCAGCCGTTGTACAGGTACGGCGCCACGGCCATCGGCGAGGACGGCGTGCTGCCGCCGCCGTCGGGGGCGGGCGCGGTCCACTTCTGGTTGGCGGTGCCGCCGCACGTCCAGATCTGGGCGCGCGTGCCGTTCGCCGAGGAGTTGCCGGTGGCGTCCAGGCACTTGTCGGCCTGCGGGTTGACGATGTCGTGGGCGGAGCTGACGGTCCACTTCTGGTTCGCGCCGCCGGTACAGGTCCACAGCTGCGCCTTGGCGCCGTCCGCGGTCGAGTTCCCGGTCACGTCGAGACACTTGCCGAGGGCCCGTATGGTGCCGTCGCCACCGACGGTCCACTGCTGGGCGGCGGTGCCGTTGCAGTCGTAGAGCTGGACGGCCGTGCCGTCGGCGGAGGCGGCGCCCGCCACGTCCAGGCACTTGCCGCCGATGCCGGTGATGGTGCCGGTGGCGGCCTGCGCGGGGGACGCGGCGAACAGGCCCGCGCAGAGGGTCAGGGCGGCCAGGGCGGCGGCCGTGGGAAGGGGTCTGGCCATGGGGGGGGTGGCCTTTCACGCGGGGGGATGCGACACGGCGCGTGCCCAACACCTCTGCGGCCAGAGGGCGTTGGGCACAGCCGTGAGGCTTTGTTTAAGGCGTGAAGCTAAAGGTCCGGACCAGTGCCGTCAAGTGCGGGAGCGCTCCCTTCGCGGAATCGTGGAAAAAGATGACGCCGAGGTGAACGCGGCCGTCAGGACGCCGGCGCGGCGGCGAACTGAGTGCGGTGCAGCTCGGCGTACCGCCCCTGCGCCACCAGGAGTTCCGCGTGGGTCCCGCGCTCGGCGATCCGGCCGTCCTCGATCACCAGGATCTGGTCGGCCGCCCGGATCGTCGACAGCCGGTGGGCGATGACCACGGCCGTGCGCCCCTCCAGCGCCTCGGCGAGCGCCTCCTGGACGGCCGCCTCCGAGGTGTTGTCCAGGTGCGCGGTGGCCTCGTCGAGGATGACCACGCGCTGCCGGGCCAGCAGCAGCCGGGCGATGGTCATCCGCTGCCGCTCGCCGCCGGAGAGCCGGTAGCCGCGCTCGCCGACCACCGTGTCCAGGCCGTCGGGCAGGGACCGTACGACCGCGTCGAGGCGGGCCCGGCCGAGGGCGTCCCACAGCTCCTCCTCGGCGGCCGCCGGCCGGGCGAGCAGCAGGTTGGCGCGGACGGTGTCGTGGAACAGGTGGCCGTCCTGGGTGACCATGCCGAGCGCGGCGCGCAGCGAACCGGCGCTCAGGTCGCGGACGTCGACGCCGCCGATGCGCACGGCGCCCGCGTCGACGTCGTACAGGCGCGGCAGCAGCTGCGCGATGGTGGACTTGCCCGCGCCGGAGGAACCGACCAGCGCGACGGTCTGCCCGGGTTCGGCGCGGAAGGAGACGCCGTGCAGGACCTCGGCACCGCCGCGGGCGTCGAGGGCCGCGACCTCTTCGAGCGAGGCGAGGGAGACCTGGTCGGCGGCCGGGTAGGCGAAGCGGACGTCGTCGAACTCGACGGCCACCGGGCCCTCGGGCACCTCGCGGGCGTCCGGCTTCTCCTCGATCAAAGGCTTGAGGTCGAGGACCTCGAAGACCCGCTCGAAGCTGACCAGCGCGCTCATCACCTCGACACGGGCGCCGGCCAGCGAGGTGAGCGGGGCGTAGAGCCGGGTCAGCAGGAGGGCGAGGGAGACCACGGCGCCCGGCTCCAGGGTGCCGCGCAGCGCGAACCAGCCGCCGAGGCCGTAGACCAGGGCGAGCGCGAGCGAGGAGACGAGGGTGAGGGCGGTCATGAAGACCGACTGGGCGGTGGCGGTGCGCACCCCGATGTCCCGGACCCGGGCGGCGCGCGCCGTGAACTCCGCTGACTCCTCCTCGGGGCGGCCGAAGAGCTTGATCAGGGTGGCGCCGGGCGCGGAGAAACGTTCGGTCATCCGGGTGCCCATCGCCGCGTTCAGCGCGGCGGCCTCGCGCTGCATCCGGGCCATCCGGCCGCCCATGCGGCGGGCGGGCACCACGAACACCGGCAGCAGCACCAGGGCGAGCAGGGTGATCTGCCAGGACAGGGTCAGCATGACCGCGAGGGTGAGCAGCAGCGTGACCAGGTTGCTGACCACGCCGGAGAGGGTGTTGGCGAAGGCCCGCTGGGCGCCGATCACGTCGTTGTTGAGACGACTGACCAGCGCTCCGGTACGGGTCCGCGTGAAGAACGCGACGGGCATGCGCTGCACATGGTCGAAGACCGCCGTGCGCAGGTCGAGGATGAGCCCTTCCCCGAGCGTGGCCGAGAGCCGGCGCCCCAGCACGCCGAGCGCCGCCTCCCCGACGGCCACGGCGGCGATCAGCAGCGACAGCCGTTCGACCGTGCCGGTGTCGTGTCCCGTCACGATCGCGTCGACGACATGGCCGGCCAGCACCGGGGTCGCGACGGCGAGCAGGGCGGTGACCACCCCTAGCAGGACGAAACGGATGATCCCGCTGCGGTGGGGGCGGGCGAAGGCGGCGATCCGGCGCAGCGTGGCCCGGTCGAGCGGGCGCCGCTCCCGCTCGGCGGTCATCACGCTGTGCAGCTGCGTCCAGGCGGTGGTTTCCATACTCATGGTGGAGAACGTAGGACCTCAAGCCTCGTTGAGGTCAATGTCCCGCTCACCGTCCCCTCGTACGAAGGACCAGATGAGCCTCCCCCCTCACCCGCTGTCCGTCCGTCATCCGGTGTCTCCTCCTCCGCCACCCGCAGTTGGCGCGGCGCGGAAAACCTCTCCCGGTGTGACAGCGGAAAGAATCCCCGGCTTCCGTGCGGGCCCTCTGCCCCGGCTCGCCCGCCGTGTCCCCTGGCGGCACATCCTCACCCTGATCCCGCTCCTGCTCGTGGCGGTCATCGCGGTGCGGCACTGGCCGGTCCTCGTCGAGGGCTTCGCCCACCTCCGTGACGCCTCCCTGCCGTGGCTGCTGGCGGCGGGCGCCGCCACCTGCCTGACCTGGGTGGCCGCGGCCTTCACCCGGCAGGGCGCGGTGGTCCAGCAACTGCCCCGCTGGCGGCTGCTGGCGACCCAGCTCGCGGCCGGCTCGGCCAACCACCTGCTGCCGACGGGCCTGGGCTCCGGCGCGGTCAACCTGCGGTTCATGACGGTGTGCGGGGTGCCGCTGGCCACCTCCTCGGCCGCGCTCGCCCTGTACCTGCTCGCCGAGTCGGTGGCCCGGGTGGGCCTGATGGCCGTGTTCTTCGTCGCCTTCCCGGACGCGCTGCACCTCGGTGGCCTCCTCCCGCACGGGACGGCCGGCCCGCTGGTGGCCGTCGCCGCCGCGGCCGCCGTCGCGGCGCCGGCCGCGCTGTTCCTCGTACGACGGGTGCGCGAGCCGGTGTTCCGCTTCGTGCGCGCGGCGCTGAGCGAGGCCCGTTCGGTGCACACGCGTCCGTCCCGGGCCCTGGCGCTGTGGGGCGGCTCGCTGGCCTTCCCCGCACTCCAGGCGGCCGGACTGGTGGCGGTGGGGCAGGCCCTGGGCCTGCCGGTGCCGCCCGCCCACATGGCGCTGGCGTACCTGGCGGCCACGGTCGCCGTCGCGCTGATCCCCACGCCGGGCGGACTGGGTTCCGTGGAGGCGGCGCTGATCGTGGCGCTGGTGGCGGCGGGCGGCCCGGTGGCGGTGGCGACGGCCGTCGTCCTCGCGTACCGGATCATCACAGTGTGGGTGCCGTTGCTGCCGGGAGCCCTGACACTGGGAGCGCTGGTACGACTGAAGGTCATCTGAACCGGGTGGCCCCGCGACGGAGGGAAGCGCATGCCGGTCCGCCTGGAACGCCAGGGTCCTGTCACCACGGTCGTCCTCTCCCGCCCCGCGGCACGCAACGCGGTGGACGGGCCGACGGCGGACGAACTGACCTCCGCCTTCCTTGAGTTCGAGGCGGACGACGCGGCCCGGGTGGCGGTGCTGTGGGGTGAGGGCGGCACCTTCTGCGCGGGCGCGGACCTGAAGGCGGTGGGCGGCGAGCACGGCAACCGGGTCGCCGAGGACGGCGACGGCCCGATGGGCCCGACCCGGCTGCGGCTGTCCAAGCCGGTGATCGCGGCCGTCGCCGGGCACGCCGTGGCGGGCGGTCTGGAGCTGGCTCTCTGGTGCGACCTGCGGGTGGCGGAGGAGGACGCGGTGTTCGGCGTCTTCTGCCGCCGCTGGGGCGTGCCGCTGATCGACGGCGGCACGGTACGGCTTCCTCGGCTGATCGGCACCAGCCGGGCCATGGACATGATCCTGACCGGCCGTCCGGTCCCGGCCGCCGAGGCGTACGCGATGGGCCTGGCCAACCGCCTGGTGCCGCCGGGCACGTCACGCACGGCGGCGGAGGAACTGGCCGCGTCCATCGCCGCGTTCCCGCAGGCCTGCCTGCGCAGCGACCGGGCGTCGGTGCTGGACCAGGAGGGCCTGGACGAACAGGCGGCGATGCTCGCCGAGGTCCAGTACGGCATGGACGTGCTGGCGGAAGGCGTCGAGGGGGCGGCGCGCTTCGCGGCCGGGGCGGGCCGGCACGGATCCTTCACGGACCAGGGGGCCTTCGCCGACCAGGGAGCCTTCCCGGACGCCTGAGGGCCGCGCCGCCTTCCCCGCGGCAACCGGGCCGCGCGGCGGGGCGACGGGCGACGGGCGACGCGGGCCGGAACGGGCCCCGGGTCCGGGGTGCGGGGTGCGGGGTGTCGCCGCCCGGCGCACGGGCCGCCGGGTGCACGGGCCGCCGGGCGCGGGCGGCGGTCTGCCGGTGCGCGACGGGCGGGGTCGACCAGGCGGGCTTCCGCAGAAGTTCGCGTCCCTTCGACCGCGCCGTCCGGGCCCGCCGCCGAGGTCCGTCGCACGAACCTCCGTGCGGATCCGGGTCCGTGGGTACGGCAGGATGAGCGGTTGCACAACCGAATGGGAGGTAACCGGTGGACCGAGCGCTCACCGTCGATGACCTGGTCCTTGCGGGCATCGCCCTGGCGGCGGGCCTGTTGCTGGCCTTTCTGTCGCGCGGCGTGCTGCGCTGGCTGGCCAAGCATGCCAAGCGGACGCGCTGGAGCGGTGACGACGTCGTCGTGGACGCGCTGCGCACGGTCGTCCCCTGGGCGGCGCTCACGGGCGGCGCGGCCGTCGCCGCCGCGGCCCTGCCGCTGACCAGGACCGTCCAGCACCACACCGACCAGTGCCTGAAGGTACTGCTGATCTTCGCAGCGACGGTCTCGGCGGCGCGGGTGATCGCCGGTCTGGTGCAGTCGGTGACCCAGTCCCGTTCCGGGGTCGCCGGTTCGGCCACGATCTTCGTGAACATCACCCGGGTGCTGGTCCTCGCGATCGGCTTCCTGGTGGTGCTGCAGACGCTGGGCGTCTCCATAGCGCCGCTGCTCACCGCCCTGGGCGTGGGCGGACTCGCGGTCGCCCTCGCGCTCCAGGACACCCTGGCCAACCTCTTCGCGGGCATCCACATCCTCGCCTCCAAGACCGTCCAGCCGGGCGACTACATCCAGCTGAGCAGCGGCGAGGAGGGCTACGTCGTGGACATCAACTGGCGTCAGACGACCGTGCGCCAGCTCTCCAACAACCTGGTGGTCGTGCCCAACGGCCAGCTGGCCAAGACCAACATGACCAACTACACGCGCCCCGAGCAGCGGTTGACGATCCTGGTGCAGGTGGGTGTGAGCTACGACAGCGACCTGGACCGGGTCGAGCGCATCACGCACGAGGTGATCGCCGAGACCATGACCGAGATCACCGGCGCGCTCCCGGAGCACGAACCGGCCATCCGCTTCCATACCTTCGGCGACTCGCGGATCGGTTTCACGGTGATCCTGGGCGTCGGTGAGTTCAGCGACCAGTTCCGGATCAAGCACGAGTTCATCAAGCGCCTGCACCGGCGCTACCGCGAGGAGGGCATCCGCATCCCGGCCCCGACCCGCACGGTGGCCCTCCAGCAGGGGGCCGTGGTGATACCGCAGCAACGCGTCCCAGACGATCTGCCGTCGGGCCTGCCGCACACCGACTAGCTGTATGGGCCCGAAGCGTTGTTCACACGGCTGATCGGTGGGTGGCCGCCGAGTGCGGTGTGGCAGCGGTGGTGGTTGTAGGTGTGGAGGAAGTATGTGCGAGCCGATCTTCACCTCCTCCTGGAGCAGGAAGGCCGGCTTGCACAGGGTGAGGGTCCGGGTCGGCCGGGGCCCCCGTGGCCAGTACGGTGGCGGTGCCCGGCAGGGCGGCCGCCGGGGCCGTCACTCCGGTGCGATTTCTCATGGTCAGCTTTGGCTCGGGCGGCCCGGCTGGTCGGTCCGGCCGCCGGTCGATGTGGCTCGTTCGTCTCGACCACCCTGTGGACCGATCTGGTTGCCTGGCGCATGACAAGCCGATCTTCCGAGTCGCGGACCCCTGTCGAGCCCGGGTCGTGCACGAGATATCTTGATGTCGAGCAATGTTGCAGACGTGGAGCGGAGCACCCGGTGACTGACTCGACCATCTTCTACACCTACACAGACGAGGCCCCGGCCCTCGCGACGCACTCGTTCCTGCCGGTGATCCAGGCGTACGCCTCGCAGGCCGGAGTCGCCGTGGACATCCGCGACATCTCCCTGGCCGGGCGCATCATCGCCCACTTCCCGGAGTACCTGAACGAGGACCAGCGCGTCCCGGACGCCCTGGCCGAGCTGGGCGACCTGGCCAAGACCCCCGAGGCCAACATCGTCAAGCTGCCGAACATCTCGGCGTCGATCCCGCAGCTCAAGGCCGCCGTCGCCGAGCTGCGGGACAAGGGCTACGCGCTGCCGGCCTACCCGGACGACCCGAAGAGCGACGAGGAGCGCGAGATCCGCGCCCGCTACGACAAGATCAAGGGTTCCGCCGTGAACCCGGTCCTGCGTGAGGGCAACTCGGACCGCCGCGCCCCCGCCTCGGTGAAGAACTACGCCAAGACCCACCCGCACCGCATGGGCGCCTGGACCTCCGAGTCCAGGACCGACGTGGCCACCATGGGCGAGAACGACTTCCGCTCCACCGAGAAGTCCGCGGTGATCTCCGAGGCCGGCGCGCTGCGGATCGAGCTGGTCGCCGAGGACGGCACCACCACCGTGCTCAAGGACTCCGTACCGGTCCTGGCCGGCGAGGTCGTCGACGCCTCCGTGCTGCACGTGGCCCAGCTCAACGACTTCCTGGCCGCGCAGATCGCGCGCGCCAAGCAGGACGGCGTCCTGTTCTCCGTGCACCTCAAGGCCACGATGATGAAGGTCTCCGACCCGATCATCTTCGGTCACGTGGTGCGCGCCTTCTTCCCGAAGACGTTCGCGCGGTACGGCCAGACCCTCAAGGCGGCCGGCCTCAGCGCCAACGACGGGCTCGGCGGCATCCTCAAGGGCCTGGAGAACCTGCCCGAGGGCGCCGAGATCAAGGCCTCCTTCGACGCCGAGCTCGCCGAGGGCCCGGCCCTGGCGATGGTCGACTCCGACAAGGGCATCACCAACCTGCACGTGCCCTCCGACGTCATCATCGACGCCTCGATGCCGGCCATGATCCGCACCTCCGGCCACATGTGGGGCCCGGACGGCCAGGAGGCCGACACCCTCGCGGTCATCCCGGACTCCTCCTACGCCGGTGTCTACAAGACCGTGATCGACGACTGCCGGGTCAACGGCGCCTTCGACCCGTCCACCATGGGTTCGGTCCCGAACGTGGGCCTGATGGCGCAGAAGGCCGAGGAGTACGGCTCCCACGACAAGACCTTCGAGATCGCCACCGCCGGCACGGTCCGCCTGGTCGACGCGGCCGGTGCCGTCGTCATCGAGCAGCCGGTCGCCGCCGGAGACATCTTCCGCGCCTGCCAGACCAAGGACGCGCCGATCAAGGACTGGGTGAAGCTGGCCGTCACCCGTGCCCGCGCCACCGGCGACCCGGCCGTGTTCTGGCTGGACGAGGGCCGCGCCCACGACGCGCAGCTGATCGCCAAGGTCCGGCAGTACCTGACGGAGCACGACACCGAGGGCCTGGACATCCGGATCCTCGCGCCGGTCGAGGCCACCAAGCTGTCCGTGGAGCGCATCCGCCGCGGCGAGAACACCATCTCCGTCACCGGCAACGTGCTCCGTGACTACCTGACCGACCTCTTCCCGATCCTGGAGCTGGGCACCAGCGCCAAGATGCTGTCGGTCGTCCCGCTGATGGCGGGCGGCGGCCTGTTCGAGACGGGCGCCGGCGGCTCCGCGCCGAAGCACGTGCAGCAGCTCGTCAAGGAGAACTACCTGCGCTGGGACTCCCTCGGCGAGTTCTTCGCGCTGGTCCCGTCCTTCGAGCAGTACGCCACGGCCACCGGCAACGCCCGCGCCAAGGTGCTCGCCGACACGCTGGACCGCGCCACGGCGACCTTCCTGAACGAGGACAAGTCCCCGACCCGTCGCGTCGGCGGCATCGACAACCGCGGCAGCCACTTCTTCCTGTCCCTGTACTGGGCGCAGGAGCTGGCCCGGCAGACCGACGACGCCGAGCTCGCCAAGGCGTTCGCGCCGCTCGCCGAGACGCTGACCGCGAACGAGCAGCAGATCGTCGACGAGCTGCTCGCCGTGCAGGGCTCCCCGGCCGACATCGGCGGCTACTACCAGCCCGACAAGGCCAAGGCGGACGCGGTCATGCGCCCGTCGGCCACCTGGAACGCGGCGCTCGCGGCCCTCTGAGCCGACCCCGCCGCTCCACTGCTCCGGGACCCTCCGCGGGTCCCCGGCCGACGGCTCCGCCCCGGCAGGCATCGCGCCCGCCGGGGCGGAGCCGTGTCCGCCCCCCGTGTCGCGCGTGTGTCGTTCGTGAAGTCTGCGTGTCGCGCACGGCGGGCCGCTGGCGGGCCGTGATCCGCCGTGGTTCGCTCGACGCATGACGGTGCTTGTGACCCGAAGTCATGTCGATCATGTGCGTGTCACCACCACAGGGTGTCGCGCCGAGAGCTGACGCTCCGCTCCGGCCCTTTCCCCGCCCCGCCCCGTTCTGCCGACGACGCGTGTCCGCACGCGCACGCCGTCCTGCCGTCCCGCACGAGGAGCAGCACCATGAGCCAGCCCATCGACTCCGTCACCGCCGGTCACACGCCCGACGAGCCGCCCGCCGGACCGGACACCTCGGCCTGGTCGTTCGAGACCCGGCAGATCCACGCCGGAGCCGTCCCGGACCCGACGACCGGCGCCCGGGCGACGCCGATCTACCAGACGACCTCGTTCGTGTTCCGCGACACCCGGCACGCCGCCGACCTGTTCGCCCTCGCCGAACCCGGCAACATCTACACCCGCATCCACAACCCCACCCAGGACGTGTTCGAGCAGCGGATCGCGGCCCTGGAGGGCGGCGTGGCGGCGGTGGCGCTGGCGTCCGGGCAGGCCGCGGAGACGCTGGCGATCCTGACCCTGGCGGGCGCCGGCGACCACATCGTGTCGAGCACGTCCCTGTACGGCGGCACCTACAACCTGTTCCGGCACACCCTGCCGAGGTTCGGCGTCGAGGTGTCCTTCGTGGACGACCCGGACGACCCGGAAGCCTGGCGTGCGGCCGTCCGCCCGAACACCAAGGCGCTGTTCGCCGAGACGCTGGGCAACCCGCGCGGCAACGTGCTCGACGTCCGGGCGGTCGCGGACGTGGCGCACGCGGCCGGCGTGCCGCTGATCGTCGACAACACCGTCCCGACCCCCTATCTGCTGCGGCCCCTGGAACACGGCGCGGACATCGTGGTGCACTCGGCGACCAAGTTCCTCGGCGGCCACGGCACGGCCATCGCCGGTGTGGTGGTCGACGGTGGCAGCTTCGACTTCGGCGCGCACACCGACCGCTTCCCGGACTTCTCCGAGCCCGACCCGAGCTACCACGGACTGCGCTACTGGCCGGCGCTCGGGCCGGGCGCGTTCGCCGTCAAGCTGCGGGTGCAGCTGCTGCGCGACCTCGGTCCCGCGCTCTCCCCGCACTCGGCGTTCCTGCTGCTCCAGGGCGTGGAGACGCTGAGCCTGCGGCTGGAGCGGCACTCCGCCAACGCGCTGGCCCTGGCCCAGTGGCTGGAGCGGCGCGAGGAGGTCGCCGCCGTGCACTATCCGGGGCTGCCCTCCAGCCGCTGGTACGAGGCCGGGCAGCGGTATCTGCCGCACGGCGCGGGCGCGATCGTCTCCTTCGAGCTCCGGGACGGGATCGAGGCGGGGAAGCGGTTCGTCGACGCCGTCGAGCTGTTCAGTCACCTCGCCAACATCGGCGACGTCCGCAGCCTGATCATCCATCCGGCGTCCACCACCCACAGCCAGCTGGACGACGAGCAGCTGGCGGCGACCGGCACCGCACCGGGCCTGGTGCGGCTGTCGGTCGGCATCGAGAACCTGGCCGATCTCCGGGCCGACCTGGAGGCCGGTTTCCGTGCCGCCAAGGGCGCCGCGTCCTGAACGCCGCACCGCCCCCCGGGGTGCCCCGGCCGGCGGCCCGGTGGGAGGAGGATCCGCCGGGCCACCGGCAGTGGCGCGCGCTGGAGAAGCCGCTGGCCCTGGAGACGGGCGGTGAACTGCCAGGGGTCAGGCTGGCGTTCGAGACCTGGGGCCGGCTCGCCCCGGACGCCGGCAACGCCGTGCTCGTGCTGCACGCGCTGACCGGTGACAGTCACGTCGCCGGGCCCGCCGGGCCGGGGCATCCGACCCCGGGCTGGTGGGAGGGCGTGGTCGGGCCGGGCCTCGCGCTGGACACCGACCGCTGGTTCGTCGTCGCCCCGAACGTCCTGGGCGGCTGCCGGGGCAGCACGGGACCGTCCTCCCGGCGCCCCGGAACCCTCGGCGCCTGGGGCGGCGCGTTCCCCTTCCTGACCCAGCGGGACCAGGTCGCCGCCGAGGCCGGGCTGGCCGACGCCCTGGGCATCGGGCGGTGGGCCCTGGTCGCCGGTGGTTCGATGGGCGGCATGCGGGCCCTGGAGTGGGCGGTGACGTATCCGGACCGGGTCGGCGCGCTGCTGCTGCTCGCCACCGCGGCGGCGGCCGGCGCGGAGCAGATCGCCTGGACGAACACCCAGCTCACCGCGATCCGCGCCGACCCCGGGTGGCAGGGCGGCGACTACCACGGCACCGGCCGGGCCCCGCACGCCGGCCTGGGGCTGGCCCGCCGGATCGCCCACATCACCTACCGCAGCGAGCCCGAGCTGGCGGCGCGCTTCGGCCGGCGGGCTCAGGGCACCGAGGATCCCCTGTCCGGGGGCCGCTACCAGGTCGAGTCCTACCTCGACCACCATGCCGCCAAGCTGGTCCGGCGCTTCGACGCGGGCAGCTACGTGGTCCTGTCCGAGGCGATGAACGCCCACGACGCCGGCCGCGGCCGGGGCGGACTGCGCGCCGCCCTGCGCCGGGTCACGGCCCGCACCCTGGTGGCCGGAGTGGACTCCGACCGTCTCTATCCCCCGGCCCAGCAGGCCGAGCTGGCCGCCCTGATCCCGTCCGCCGACGGACCGCGGCTGGTCGAGTCGCCGTACGGGCACGACGGCTTCCTGATCGAGACCGGGCAGGTCGGCGCGCTGCTGCGGGAACTGCTGGCCTGACGGGCCGCCGCCGCGGGGAGCCACGACGGGCACGGGCCGGCCGTCGATGTGACACCGTGCTCCCACACCCCGTCACCGACACCACCCCCGGGAGCCGCCCGTGTCCGAGCCGTCGTACGACCTGCTGCCCGGCGCCGCCGAGTCGCCCGTGATCCTGCACGTGCCGCACTCGGCGCGCAAGATCCCGGCCGCGGTGCGCGAGGGCATCGTGCTGGACGACGCCGCTCTGGAGCGGGAGCTGGACCACATCACGGACGCGCACACGGCCGGCATCGCGAAGGCGGCAGCCGAGCTCGCCGCCGTGACTCCCTGGCGGTTCGTCAACCGGCTGTCCCGGCTGGTGGTGGACCCGGAGCGGTTCCCGGACGAGCGGGAGGAGATGCTCGCCGTGGGGATGGGGGCCGTGTACACGCGGACCACGCACCGGGAGGTGCTGCGCGAGGAACCGCTCGATCACGGGCCGCTGGTCGAGCGGTACTTCCGGCCGTACGCGCGGGCGATGACCCGGGCCGTGGCCGGGCGGCTGGCGGCGACCGGACGGGCCGTCGTGATCGACGTGCACTCCTATCCGACCCGGGCGCTGCCCTACGAGCTGCACGGGACGGGTCCGCGGCCGCCGGTGTGCCTGGGCACGGACGCCTTCCACACCCCTCCCGGGCTGACGGCGGCGGCCCGCGCGGCCTTCGCGGAGTGCGGGCGCGCGGAGCTGGACAGCCCGTTCGGCGGGACCTACGTGCCGCTGGAGTTCCACGCGTCGGACGCGCGGGTCCAGGCGCTGATGATCGAGATCCGCCGCGACCTCTACATGACCGAGCCGGGCGGTCCGGCGGGGCCTGGGGCGGACCGGCTCGCCGCCGCCCTGGCCGCGCTCGTGGACGCCGTCGCCCGCTGACCCTGCGGCCGGCCGGTTTTCGCACGACACGCGGCAAGGGCCCTACGGCTGTGCGGGCATGACCACGGACGTGTCCGCGCCGCCGGACTCACACCCGCAGCCACTCCGTGACGATCACGTCGCCGCCGGTCCGCAGCCGGAGCGCGAACGGGCCGACGGGCGCGGTGTCGCTGGCGAACCGGCCCATGCCGTCGGCCGTGAGGGCACCGCCGGCCGCCGGGGTGCCGAGCAGTTCGATGCGCGCGGGCTGCGGAGGCAGCAGCTGCCCGAGCAGTCCGTCGCCGGTGACCTCGATGTCCACCGTGAGGTCGCCCGCCTGGAAGGTCAGCATCCGGGGCGGTGCCTCGGCCCCCCTGACCGGGATGGCGTCGACGAGGGAGTCGAAGGTCAGCTCGGCGATCCGGGCGTCCAGGTCGTGCAACGCGTACGCGTCCATGGCCACTTGCAGCAGTCCGGCCGGGAGCGGGTCGAGGACGGCGGCCGCCTGGCGCAGCTCCTCCTCCAGCAGGTCCGCGTCGAAGGCGGTGCCGTCGAGGCCCTCCGCCACCGGGAATCCGTCGTCGCTCATACCGCACCCCTCGCGTCGAGCCGGGCCCGCAGCCGGCGCAGGCAGCGCTGGCGCAGCGGGCCGATGCTGCCCACCGCGATGCCCAGCGCCCCGGACACCTCGGCATAGCTGGGCGGCGGCGAGGCCATCAGCACCCGCAGCAACTGCCTGCATCGCGCGCCGAGTTCCTCGAACTCCTGCCACAGCAGACGGATCCTCTCGGCCTCGTCCGCCCGGTCCTCCGCGTCGATCAGGGACTGTTCGGGCGTGCGGTCGTCGCTCACCCGGTCCAGGACCTGCGGATCGTCGGTGGGCAGCAGGCGGGTCAGCCCGCGGATCACCTTCAGGCACTCGTTGCGTGCGGTGCTGGCCAGCCAGGAACCCGCCTTGTCGGGCTCCCGGATCCGGCCCAGATGCTGGGCGAAGCGGAACCACACGGTCTGGTACACCTCGTGCCCGTCGGCGTCGGAGAGCCGATGCGCGCGCACCACGGACCACACCAGTGGGCTCAGCCCCTCCACGAGCGCCTTCCAGGCCGCCGCGTCGCCGTCGACGGCGGACTGGACCAACGCGCCGACCTCTGCTCGGTCCACGGCCCCACCCCTCGTGTACGGCAAGTCATCGTACGCCGTGGAGGGGAGTGTTCCGGAACTCAGTGCGTGGGGGCCAGCGGGACGACCGGGACCGGCTGCCAGCTCGCCGGCCGGAGCGCCGGTACATGGGCCCCGCGCACCTCGGCGAAATCCGTGACGCCTGCCATGAGCCCGGTGCTCGCGGCGCGCGCGTCGGGCTCCTCGGCCGTGCTCATCCGCTCGGCGACGAGGCCGGCGGCGATGGGGGTGGCGAACGACGTTCCGCTCCACTGTGCGAACCCTTCGAACATCACTTGATCGGGTTTGCCGGGGCCGGTGGCCCCGGTGTCGGTCAACACGCCGGTGTGGCGCGGGTACTGGCAGGTGCAGGCGTAGCCGAAGCCGTACCGGCACGCCTCGTAGGTGGTGTGCTGGTAGACGTACGGCACCGGGGTGTCGAACCCGGCCAGGGCGCCGGTGAGGTGCTCGCCGGGGGCGTAGACCTTGACCCAGGTGCCGTGGTTGGTGAAGCAGGCGCCGTACTCGCCGTCGCTGCGCAGCGCGCCGACCGAGAGGACCGCGTTCTCGTAGCCGGGCAGTGCGGCGTAGGCGGCGGGCCAGAACGGGGTGGAGCTGCCGTTGTTGCCGGCGGCGGCCACCAGCAGGGTGCCGGGCCGGTCGCGCAGGGCCTGCATGAAGTTCTCGACGCCGAGCAGTCCGTCGGTGCTGCCGTTCGGCGTGCCGGCGGAGAGGCTGATGATGTCCGGCCAGCCGTGCCGGTCGACGGCCTCGAAGAGCTTGGCGCCGAACTCCGACTCCAGGATGGCGCCCGCGTCGTTGAGGGTGTTGGTGACCGTGATGTCGGTGTTGGGCGCCAGGGCCGCGACGAGTCCGGCGATGAACGTGCCGTGGCCGACGTACTGCTGGAGGATGCCGTCGGCGTCGGTCTCCGTCAGCTGCGGGTCGCCCTGGACGCGGGCCAGGAGCGGGTAGCCGCGGTAGTCGTGCACCAGACCGGTGTCGATCACCAGCACGCCGACGGCGGTGTCCGGGTCGTGGGCGCCGTCCACCGGCCCCGGGTTGGGGGTCTGGCTGAGCAGGGCGGGGACCGGCTCGGCGGGGTTGCAGGCGTTGACCGTGGTGGACACGACGTGGTTGCGGCTGACCAGGCGGCGCCCGGTGCGGACCTCCGCCTCCCGCAGCGCGCGCAGCGCGTGGCCGACCGCGTGGTCGCCGGTCCGGTCGCCGTGGCCCGGGTCGCCGACCCGGATACGGGTGACGCCGGTGCGGTTGGTCTCCGGGCCCGCCCGTCGCACCTGGTCGCCGGCCAGGCCCTCGGTGGCGGTGAAGTGGGCGCGCACGGTGTCCTCGACGGCGCGGGCCTCCTCGCCGTCGCGGGCGAGGACGACGCCCTTCTCGTAGAAGAACTCGGCGGAGTCGTCCGGCCCCATCGCCAGCGGGACGTCCGGCATCGAGCGCTGGATCTGATCGAACTGCTCGTGGAATCGCTGAGGTGCCATGGCCTGTCGTCCTCCCCCGGAAAAACGGCGTTCTTCAGTCAGAGTCTCGCGCCCGCCGTCTGATACAGCGCCAAACCAGTGGGGCATGTATGCCCAGGCCACTACCATCCGAGAGGTGACAGCGGGAAGCGAATCGGTGACGGAACTCCTGCCGATGGTGTTCGCCGCCCCCGGCGAGGCCCTGGCACGCGCGGAGCGGCTCCTCGGGTCCGATCCGTCGCCGCTGGACGCGTCCGTCGCCCACCAGGTCGTCGGCATCTGGCAGCGGGACTTCGGGGACCTCGGCGTCGCTCTCGAACACCTGCGGCGTGCCCGGGACTTCGCGGCGCGCGCGGACTCCGCCGAGCGGGAGGCGGACGTCCTCGCCACGCTCGGGGTCGCGTTGGTGCACGCGGGCCGCACCCGCCAGGGCCTGACCGCGTTCGAGCGCGGGGTGGCCCGGGGCAGCGGGCACACCCGGGCCCGGGTGCTGTACCGCAGGGCCTACGTCTGGTGGGTGCTGGGCCGGCACAAGGAGGCCCTGGAGGACGTGCGGCGGGCCATTCCGGTGCTGCGGCAGGCCGACGACGTCATCTGGACGGCCCGGGCGCTGACGCTGCGGGCCACGGTGCATCTGGCCCTCGGCGCGGTGGACCGGGCGGACGCCGACTTCACGGCGGCCGAGCGGCTCTGGGAGACGACGGGCCAGGAGCACGACAAGGCGGACGCGGTGGAGAGCCGGGGCCTGGCCGCGTTCCGGGCGGGCGACATCCCGGCGGCGCTGCGGCTGCTCGCCGAGGCCGAGGAGCGGTACGCCGAGCTGGGGACGCCGACGTTCATGCTGTGCATCCGGCGCTGCGAGGTGCTGATGGCGGCCGGCCTGGCGCCCGAGGCGCTGGCCGAGGCGGACACGGCCATCGCGGCGCTGGACCGGCTCGGCGGGCAGTCCACGCGCAAGGCCGAGCTGCTGCTGGCCGCCGCCCGGGCCGCGCGTTCGGCGGGCGACGCGCAGACGGCGATCGCCCGAGCCGCCGTCGCCGTACGGCTCTTCTCGGGGCAGCGGCGCGGCTGGTGGGAGACGCACGCCCGGCTGGTGCTGATCGAGGCCCGGGTGGCGGGCGGGGCCGTCTCCGGACGCCTGGTGCAGGACGCGGCGGCCGTCGCCGACCAGCTGGCGTCCTTCGGGGCGCCGGCCGCGCCGGAGGCGTCGCTGCTCGCGGGGCGGATCGCGCTGGCGCTGGGCTGGACGGCGGACGCCGAACGGCATCTGGCGGTGGCCGCGCGCAGCCGGCACGGCGGACCGCCGCTGGCCCGGATGACCGGCTGGGCGGCGCAGGCGCTGCGCGCCCGGGCCGCCGGTTCGCGGCGGGGCGTGCTGGAGGCCTGCCGGCGCGGTCTGGACGTCCTCGACGACCACCGGATGACGCTGGGCGCCTCGGAGTTGCGGGCCCGGGCCACCGCGCAGGGCGCGGAACTGGCCGCGCTGGCGCAGCAGGCGAGCCTGGCGCACGGCGGACCGCGTCGGCTCCTGGAGTGGAGCGAACGCTGGCGGGCCACCGTCCTGTCCACTCCCCCCACCCGGCCGCCCGCCGACCCGGCCCTGCTCACCTCGCTCACCGCGTTCCGTGAGATCGCCTCGCGCGCCGAGGACGCCCGCAGGCAGGGCCGTCCGGTGCCCGCCCTGGAGCGCGAACAGCGGCGTCTGGAACGGGAGATCCGCTCCCGTACCCATCACATCCACGGCGACGCGCCCGGCGGCGGCGACCGCTTCGACCCGGCCCGGCTGCTCGACCGGCTCGGCGACGGCCGGCTGGTCGAACTCGCCGTCCTGGACGGGCGGGTGCACGTCCTGCTGTGCGGTCAGGGCCGGGTGCGGCGCTTCGCGGGCGGCCCGCTGGCCGAGGCGGTCGCCGAGGCCGAGCACGTCCAGGCGGGGCTGCGGCGGCTCGCGCATCCGGGAGCGGAGGCGCGGCTCGCGGTGGTGGAGGCCGCCGGGCGGCGCCTGGAGGAACTGCTGCTGGGCGCGGCGGCGGACCAGCTCGGCTCGGGACCCGTCGTGATCGTCCCGCCGGGGGCGCTGCACCGGGTGCCGTGGGCCCTGCTGCCCTCGCTGCGGGAGCGGGTGCTGAGCGTGTCGCCGTCGGCGGGCAGCTGGCTGCGGGCCCGGGAGACCGAGCCCCCGCCGGGCGGCCGCCAGGTGCTGGTCCGCGGTCCGGGGCTGGCGACCGGGGGCGCGGAGGTGCCCGAGATGGCGGGCCAGTACGCGACGGCACGGATCCTCGACCACGACGAGGCCCGGGTGCCCGCCGTCCTGCGCGAGCTGGACGGGGCGGGGCTGGCGCACATCGCCGCGCACGGCACGTTCCGCGCCGACAGCCCGCTCTTCTCCTCGCTGCGCATGGCGGACGGCCCGCTGATCGTCCACGACTTCGAGCGCCTGGCCCGCAGCCCCTACCGGATCATCCTGTCCAGCTGCGACACCGCGCGTCTCGCCTCGGTCGGCGCCGACGAACTCCTCGGCCTGGTGACGGCGTTGCTGCCGCTGGGCACGGCGGGCGTGGTGGCGAGCAGCGCGCCGGTCAACGACGCGGCCGTGGTCCCGCTGATGCTGGCCCTGCACAAGGGGCTGGGCGCGGGCCTGTCGCTGGCGGAGGCGCTGCGGGACGCCAGGACCGCCCTGCCGGGCGACGCGGTGCACCAGGCGACGGGCTGGGCGTTCGCGGCCTTCGGGGCGGCCTGAGCACAGCGGGCCGACGGGCGTCGCCGGCGTCCTGTCCCGTGGTGGCCGGTCGCGCGGATCCCCGCGCCCCTTCGGGACGCGGGGCTGTTCACGCCGTCTTCCGCTCGGGCTCCTCCACCAGCCACGGCAGGGCCGCCCGGTCGCCGGCGCCGAGGCGGGTGTACGCGCCGTAGAGGTGGTTGCCCACCGTCCGCACGGACAGCGTCAGCCGCTCGGCGATCTGGCGGTTGCTCAGGCCGGCCGCGGCGAGGGCGACGATCTGCCGCTGCCGGGCGGTGAGTTCACCGAGGACCAGGCCGGACAGGGCCGGGGTGCGGGCACCCTGGCAGCGCCGGGCGAGGGCGACCGCGCGGGTGCGGGACAGACGGGCGGCCCGCGGGTCGCGGTGCGCGCGGGCCGCCTGGGCGTGGGCCTCCGCCGCGAACAGCAGCAGACCGCGTTCGGCCAGCGCCTCGGCGGCCCGGTCCAGGGCGGTCCCGTCCTCGTGCGCGAGGGCCTGCGCGTGCCGGGCCAGCACCCCGTCCAGCCGTCCGGCGGCGCCCGCCGCCTCCCCTCGCCGTACCGCGCCGTAGTGCGCGAGACCCCCGTCCCCGCGCACTACGGCAGCTTCTCCCGACTCGGCCGCGGCACGGGCGAGTTCGGCACGGCAGGAGGCGTCGCCCGGCGCCGTCCGCAGTCCCTCCCTCGCCCATGCCGCCGCCTCTCGCAGCTCCCCCCGAAGCCGCGAGTACCGGGCACGCACAGCTGCGTACCCGGCCGGAACGGGCAGGCCTCCCGCGGCCAGCCACTCCCCCACCGGGGCCGGCGCCTCCCGTACGTCCAATTGGTCGATCCGTTGGGCGAGTTCTTCCTGCTCGTCCTTCAGGGCCGGTTCGCACTGGCCGGCGGTGCGGGCCAGCCTGCGGGCCCGGAGCCGGCCCGCAAGGGCCCGCAGCGCGGGGCCGTGCAGCGGGTGGGCGAGGCGGACCGTGCCGCGGTCGTCGACCTGGATGAGGCCGTCCGTCTCCAGCCGTTCCAGGACGGCGAGGTCGAGGCCTTCGTCGAGGTGCGGCGGCAGCGGCTCGGCGAACGCGAGCCGTTCGAGGGTGGCGCGCTCGCCGGGGTCGGGGCGGTCCAGGAGCGGTGCGATCCGGTCCCGTACGGTCGCGGTGAGCGGCAGCGGCCCGCGCCAGGACCACTCGC
Source organism: Streptomyces sp. NPDC101237 (assembly GCF_044767465.1). Taxonomy (NCBI): domain Bacteria; kingdom Bacillati; phylum Actinomycetota; class Actinomycetes; order Kitasatosporales; family Streptomycetaceae; genus Streptomyces; species Streptomyces sp. NPDC101237. Next base: position 22,126 of record NZ_JBIWNY010000001.1, read on the forward strand.
CGGTGTCCGGGACCCGGTGCAGCGCACCGGACGCGCGCAGCGCGCCGAGCAGGTCCCGCAGCAGCCCCAGGTCGCCCCGGCACACCTGGTGCAGCCGGCGCACGGTGAGCGGCTCCAGGCCGCCGCCCGCCAGGAGCCGGGCCGTCTCGTCGTACGGCAGGGGCTGAAGGGCGAGGCGGGTGAGGAGTTCTCCGGTCCACAGCCGCGCGACCGCGCCGGGCAGGGGCGCCGGGCCGGTGGCGGCGACCACGAGCCGGGTGCGGCCGTGCACGGCGAGCTGGTGGACGAGCGCGGCGGAGGCCTCGTCCAGGAGGTGGGCGTCGTCGACGACGAGGAGCCGCACGCCGGCGAGCTGCCGGATCGCGCCGGGCAGCGAGAGTCCGCCGGGCAGCAGGTGCGCGAAGGCCGCGAAGGGCAGCGCGGAGGTCTCCGGGGTGCCGGTCACGCGCGCGCAGTCGGTGCCGCGCAGAGCCTCCGTGATCAGCCGGGTCTTGCCGCCGCCGGCCGGCCCGGTCACCAGGACGCCCTGCCGGCCGGCGCCCAGTGACCGCCTGACCAGCTCCAGTTCGTCCTCCCGGCCGGTGAAGGGCCAGGGCGGTCCGAGGGGTCCGGTGTCCTGTTCGTAGCTCGTCACACGAGTATGAGTCGCGTGGCTCAGCTCTGATACAGGGGGACTTGAGTAGCTTCCGACTCAGGCGGCCGGCCGGCGGGAGCGGCAGGCTGGGCGCATGACCCGACGCTACTGCTCGCCGCCGCGGCAGTCGGACCCGGCGTTCGCCCCGGGACTGGCCGCCGAGCGGCTCGGCGCGCTGATCGCCGGGCGGCGGATGTGGGTCAACGGCACCGTCCTGCACTACTGCTTCCTCGACGCCGACACCGACGCCTCGGTGATCCCGGTCCCCGGGACCGCGGAGACCCGCCGGGTGCCGTGGGCCGGTCCCGAGGAGCAGCGGGACGTGGTCCGCGAGTGTTTCCGGGAGTGGCAGGACCTCGGTGTCGGGGTGCGGTTCGCCGAGGTCCGCGACCGGTGCGAGGCCGAGCTGCGGATCGGCTTCCAGCGGGGCGACGGCTCCTGGTCGGCGGTCGGCCGGGACGCGCTCTCGGTGGGCGCGGGCGAACGCACCATGAACCTGGGCTGGGACCTGACCGAGCCCGGCGGTCGCTGGACCGCGCTGCACGAGATCGGGCACGCCCTCGGGATGCGGCACGAGCACCAGAGCCCGTTCGCCGGGGTCCACTGGGACGACGAGGCGGTGTACGCGGACCTCGCCGGGCCGCCGAACCACTGGAGCCGGGACCGGACGGACCGCGCCGTGCTGCGGAAGCTGGACCCGGCCGAGGCCAACGGCTCGGTGTGGGACCCGCATTCGGTGATGCAGTTCCCTTTCGGTCCGGGGCTGATCCTGGAGCCGGAGCAGTACCACAACGGTCTGTACCCGCCGGGTTCGCTGTCTTCGGCGGACAAGGAGTTCGTGCTCCGCTGGTATCCGCCCGCCGAGGCCCCGGCCGCGCTGGTGCCGTTCCGGTCGGCGCCGCTCGGCCTCGGGCCGGGCGGTCAGGCGGACTTCGCCGTGGAGCCGCCGGAGACCCGCGAGTACAGCGTGGGCACCTTCGGAGCGTGCGACTGCGTCGTCGTGGTCTTCGAGGAGCGGGACGGGGAACCGCGCTACCTCGCCGGGCACGACGACGGCGGCACGGCGCACAACGCTCTGATCAGGGTCCGGCTCGTCAGGGGCCGGCGGTATGTCGTCCGCGTACGTCTCCATTCCACGTGGGGGTCGGGGGAGACAGCGGTCATGTGCTGGTGACACCGGCACGGGACCGCGGCGCGGAGGTCGGACTCAGGGTCCGGCAGCAGGGGGGAAGCGGCCGCGGCACGTAGCCTTCGGGGGAGGGATACGTGCCGCGGCCTTGCCCGTGGCCGCTCAGGACGCCGCGCGCTGTCCGCGGGGCTCGTCCGGGTGGGCGAGGCCGAGGTGGTCGCGCAGGGTGGTGCCCTCGTACTCGGTGCGGAAGACGCCCCGCTCCTGGAGGAGGGGGACGACCGTGTCGGCGAAGGCGTCCAGGCCGCCCGGGGTGATGTGCGGGACCAGGATGAAGCCGTCGGCGACGTCGGCCTGCACGAAGTCGTCGATGGTGCGGGCGACGGTGGCCGGGGAGCCGACGAAGGTCTGCCGGTTGCCGGTGTTGATCACGAGGTCGCGGATGGACCACTTGTTGGCCTCGGCGAGCTCACGCCATTCGCGGGCGATGGCGACCGGGTCGCGGTACATCCGCACCTGGGCGCGGCCCCGTGAGATGTGCTCCTCGCTCACCAGCGGGTCGATGTCGGGCAGCGGCCCCTCCGGGTCGTACGACGACAGGTCCCGGTTCCAGACGAACTCCAGGTGCTTGAGGGCGGTCGCTCCGCTGACCTGGCGGCGCCGCACCTCGTGGGCGGCCTCCTCGGCCTCCTCGTCGGTGTCGCCGAGGACGAAGCTGGCGGCGGGCAGGATCAGCAGGTCCTCGGGGCGGCGGCCGTACGTGGCGAGGCGGGACTTGACGTCGGTGTAGAAGGCCTGGCCGGCGTCGAGGGTGGCGTAGCGGCTGAAGATGGCGTCGGCGGCGGCCGCGGCGAACTCGCGGCCCTCGTCGGACTCGCCGGCCTGGAAGATCACCGGGCGGCCCTGCGGGGAGCGCGGCACGTTGAACTGGCCGTGGATGTCGAACTGGGGGCCGCGGTGGGCGAAGGAACCGGCTCTGGCGTCGCTCAGGAAGGCGCCCGCGGCCTGGTCGGCGAGGATCTCGTCGCCGTGCCAGGAGTCGAAGAGCTCGTTCGCCGTGGCGAGGAACTCCTTGGCGCGGGAGTAGCGCTCCTCCTGCGGCAGGAAGCCGCCGCGCCGGAAGTTCTCGCCGGTGAAGGCGTCCCAGGAGGTGACCACGTTCCAGGCGGCCCGGCCGCCCGAGAGGTGGTCGAGGCTGGCGAACTGGCGGGCCACCTCGTAGGGCTCGTTGAAGGTGGAGTTGATGGTGCCGGTCAGCCCGAGGCGGTCGGTGACGGCGGCGAGCGCGGCCAGCACGGTGAAGGTGTCGGGTCGGCCGACCACGTCCAGGTCGTATATCTTGCCGCCCTGTTCGCGCAGCCGCAGGCCCTCGGCGAGGAACAGGAAGTCGAACTTGGCGCGTTCGGCGGTCTTCGCGAAGTGCGTGAAGGAGCTGAACTCGATGTGGCTGCCGGCGGCCGGGTCGCTCCACACGGTGGTGTTGTTGACGCCGGGGAAGTGCGCGGCCAGGTGGATCTGCTTCAGCGGCTTGCTCATGTCGGGTGCGGTCCTTCCGGCTCAGGCGGTGGCGGCGTAGCGGTTGGCGGGGCGGGCGAGCCCGAGCAGTCCGCGCAGGGTGTCCGCCTCGTAGGCGGTGCGGAACCGGCCGCGTCGCTGGAGTTCGGGGACCAGGTCCGCGGTGATGCGCGGCAGGTCGTGGCCGAGGACGGCGGGCCTGAGCCGGAAGCCGGTGAGACCTTCGGCGGCGAACTCCTCCAGAAGGTCGGCGAGTTCGGTCGCGGTTCCGGCGAAGACGGGCGCGTCGCTGGTGTGTTCGCCGCCGTCGAGCGCGTCGAGGCGTTCCCTGCGGGCGACGGCCGCGGCCCGGTCGTCGTCGAGGTGGACCTCCAGGTCGCCGAAGACGTGCACGGTGTCGGCCGCCCGTCCGGCGGCCTCCTGCCCGGCGCGGATCTCGGCGACGATCGCGCGGGCGTCCGCGGCGTCGGCGGGGGTGACGTAGCCGACGTCGGCCTGGCGTGCGATCAGCCGGTAGGGGATGCTCTGGTGGCCGAGGGCGGTGACCAGGGGCTGGCCCTGGGGCGGGCGCGGGGTGATGGAGGGCCCCTTGACGCTGAAGTGCCGGCCCTCGAAGTCGATGTAGTGCAGCTTGTCCCGGTCGATGAAGCGGCCGGTGGCGGTGTCCCTGATCTCGGCGTCGTCCTCCCAGCTGTCCCAGAGCCGGCGCACGGCCTCGACGTAGTCGGCCGCCTCCTCGAAGTGCTCGGCGAGCCGGGCCTGCCCGGCCGGTGACCGCAGCTGTGCGAGATCGACCGGCGGGAAGGTGCGGCGGCCGAAGTGGTCGGCCTCGTGCGGGCGGGCGGAGATCTGCACCCGCAGGCCGGCGCGGCCGGTGCTGACGTAGTCGAGGGTGGCGATCGCCTTGGAGATGTGGAACGGCTCGGTGTGGGTGGCGATCACGGTCGGCACCAGGCCGATGTGGCGGGACAGCGGTGCGATCCGGGACGCGATCAGCACGGCGTCCAGGCGGCCGCGGACCTGGTCGGTACGGCCGTCGGGCTCGCCGTACCGCGAGGACTGCAGGCCGAGACCGTCCTCGATGGTGACGAAGTCGAGCAGGCCGCGCTCGGCCTCGGCGACCAGGTCGGCCCAGTAGCCGGCGGTGAACAGCTCACGGGGGCGGGCCGCCGGGTCACGCCAGGACGCGGGGTGCCAGCCGGTGCCGTCCAGGGCGACGGCGAGGTGCAGGGGGGAAGCGGGAGATGAGGACACGGTGGTGCCTTCCTGAAGGTCCGTACGAGGGCGCGCCGGGGCGGACGGGGGCGCGGCGGGGACAACCGGTCAGGAACAACAGAGCGCGCCGGCCACGCGCGCCAGGTCGATGTGCGGCCGGGAGACCAGGACGGTACGGCGGCTGGGGCTGAGCACACGCGTCACGTCCCGCACCTCCCGGCCTGCTCCGCGGACATCTCGTCCCGACGGACAACAGCGTGGCCGCGGTGGTTGTTCCCGGGCCGGTCAGGAGTTGTCGAGCGGCAGACCGGGCGGGTTGACCTCGGACGTGGTGACGGCCTCGTCGGAGAGGTTGTAGGCCTTGAGCCACTGGGCGTACTGGCCGTTGTCGATCAGGTGGTTGATGGCGTCGGCGAGCGGCTTGGCGAGGCCGCTGCCCTTCTTGGCGGTGGCCGCGATCAGTCCCTGGAGGCGGGCGCCCGCGCCGGAGTAGGTACCGGCGGTGCGGGTGGCGTTGGGCGTGTTCGCGGTCTGTCTGTTGTGGTAGGCGATGCCGGGGTTGGGGCCGAGGTAGGCGTCGATCTTGCCACCGGCGAGGGCCAGGTAGACGCTGTTGCTGTCCTGGTAGTACTTGACCGTCAGCTTCTTGCCCTCCTTGGCCAGCTTGTCCTTCCACTCCAGGAGGATCTTCTCCTGGTTGGTGCCGGCGCTGACGGCGACGGTCCGGCCGGCGAGGTTCTGGTAGTTCCTGTCGAAGTTCCAGGTGCTCTTCTTCGGGACGGTGAAGGCGAGGTTGTCCTGCCGGTAGGAGGCGAACTCGTACTTCTTCTTGCGTTCCTCGGTGTCGGTGATGTTGGAGAGGGCCACGTCGACCTTGCCGCTGTCGATGCCGACGAACATGTTCTCCCAGGTGAAGTTCTTCACCTCGGGGGTGAGGCCGAACACCGCGGCGACCAGGCGGCCGAGGTCGGGTTCGGAGCCGGTGAGGGTCTTCTGGTCGGAGCCCACGTAGGCGAGCGGCGGGAATCCGGCGGGCAGGGCGCCCTCGCCGATGACGAGCTTGCCGCTCTTGCGCAGCGCGGCGGGCAGTTCGGCTCTGATGGACTCGACCTCGGACACCTTGACGGTCGTCGGCCGGGCGGCGCCGTTGGCGACCTGGCCGATGACGACCTCGCCGTTCCTGGCGCCGGCGGTCGTGGTGGCGGCGTCGCTGTCGCCCCCGCAGGCGGCGAGCCCGGTGGCGAGGGTCGCGACGGCGGTCGCCGTGGTGAGGCCGCGGATCAGGCCGCGTCGGGAGAGGAGGGTGGGCATGGCTGTCCTTCGGGTGCGAGCGAATTGCGGTGGGATGGTGGTGAAAGGGGGGCTGGTTCAGAGGACCTTGCGCAGGAAGTCACGGGTCCGTTCGTGCCGCGGTCGGTCGAGGACCTCGGCGGGTGGGCCCTGTTCGACGATCCTTCCGCCGTCGATGAAGACGATCCGGTCGGCGACCTCGCGGGCGAAGCCGATCTCGTGGGTGACGATCACGAGGGTGGTGCCGCCGGAGGCCAGGTCCTTGATGACCGCCAGGACCTCGCCGACCAGCTCGGGGTCGAGCGCGGAGGTCGGTTCGTCGAAGAGGATGATCCCGGGGCGCAGCGCGAGGGCGCGGGCGATGGCGACGCGCTGCTGCTGGCCGCCCGAGAGCTGGCGCGGATAGGCGCCGGCGCGTTCGCCGAGGCCGACCCGTTCCAGGAGTTCCCTGGCCAGGTGCCGGGCCTCCTGCCGGGTGAGCTTCCCGGTGGCGGCGGGCGCGGCGGCGACGTTGTCGAGCGCTGTCAGGTGCGGGAACAGGTTGAAGTTCTGGAAGACGAAGCCGATCCGGCTGCGCTGGGCCAGGATGGCGCGTTCGCTGAGTTCCTTGAGGCCGTCGCCGTGGCGCTTCACCCCGATCAGTTCGCCGCCGACGCTGACGTGGCCCGACTCGGGCTTCTCCAGATGGTTGACGACCCGCAGCAGCGTGGACTTGCCGGAGCCCGACGGGCCGAGGACGACGGTGACCTCGCCGGGGCGCACGGTCAGGTCGATGCCGTCGAGGACGCGGTGGGCGCCGTAGGACTTGTGGACGTCGTGGATCTCCAGGGCGGCCGGGGCGGCGTCGGTCGCGATGTCCGGGTGGGTGGTCATACGGCGGCCTCCCGGCGTATCCGTTCGCGCAGGCCGGCCGTGCCGGTGCGCAGTCTCTGCAGGGGGGTGGGCGGCAGCGTGCGGGTGGCGCCGCGGGCGAAGTACCGCTCGACGTAGTACTGGAGGACGGAGACGGCGCTGGTCAGGATCAGGTACCAGACGGTGGCGACGAGCAGCAGCGGCACGATGTCGCCGGGGTAGGTGCTGCCCATGGACTGCACCGAGCCGAAGAGGTCGAGCAGCGAGACGTAGAACACCAGGGACGTGCTCTTGATCAGGCCGATGAGCTGGTTGACGTAGTTGGGGACGATGGAGCGCAGGGCCTGCGGGAGGACGATCCGGGAGAACTGGTAGCCCTTCGGCAGGCCGAGCGCGGCGGCCGCCTCGTGCTGTCCCTGGTCGACGGAGAGGATGCCGCCGCGCACCACCTCGGACGCGTAGGCCGCCTCGTTGAGGCTGAGGCCGATCACGGCGATGGCCAGGTCGGTGGCGAGTCTCGACTCGTCGAAGGTGACGAAGGACGGGCCGAAGGGCACGCCCAGGCTGAGGGTCTGGTAGAGCGCGGAGAAGTTGTAGAGGAAGATCAGCAGCACGATCAGCGGGATCGAGCGGAACAGCCAGGTGTAGGTCCAGCTCACCGCCCGCAGCACCGGACTCCCCGAGAGCCGGGCGAGGGCCAGCACGACGCCGCCGAGCAGGCCCAGGACGGCGCTGAGCGCGGTGACTTCGAGGGTGACGACGAGCCCGTCGAGGATGGTGGGGCGCAGGAACCAGTAGCGGAAGCGGTCCCACTGGTAGAAGGGGTTGGTGGCGAGTCCGTGGGCGAACTGCGCGACGAGCACCAGGACGACGGCGGTGGCGATCCACCGGCCGGGCCTGCGCAGCGGCCGAACACGCTGACTGGCTGCGGATTTTGACGGGCTGTCGACGGGCGGTGACGCCTCGGCTACGGACAGGACGCCTGGGGGTTCACTCATGACGGGCTCCGGCGGAGTCGGACGTCCCGGACCGCGACGGCCGGGACCGCGGCACCGGACCGCGTCAGGAGACACGGCACGGGTACGCGGGGGCGCGCGGGACACGGGACGGGGCGGACGGCTGCGCACCGGGACGGCCGGTGCTTCGTCGGGGAGGCGGGGACGCGGGACCGCGTCGGCCGTGCCGCGGAAGCGGGCGCGGCCGCAGGTGCGGCGGAAAGGCCTGGTCAGGCCTGACAGCGGGCGCGGCCCGGTGCGGTGCACGCGCTACACAGCGCGCTGTTGACGCGGAGCAGGTCGACGGCGCGGTCGGCGACCAGCGGGCTCGGGCACGGCTGTACGCAGCCCGGGGCGCGGTCCTCGGCCGGCCTGGAGGCTGCGTACATGTCCCGTCACCTGTCGCTGTCGTGGCGGCCCCTGGGGGCCTCGCGCTTACCGAACGTCGTCATCCGGTCCGGTCGTCACCTGGGGCACCCCACCGCGGTGCGAGGGTTGCCGGTCAGCAAGCCAGGGCTCGATGCTGACGCTCTTGACCGATCTGTGCCGCAAGTAAGTCAGTTGCCCGAACGGATGTCAACGCCTGTCCGGCTGGTGAAACGGTTCGGGCCGCTCTCACCTGCGCGGAGCGCCCGACACGTCCGCCGCGTGCCCCGCCCAGTCCAGGATCTGGACGGCCGCGCCGGCGGCCTCCAGGCCCTGGCAACGGCCGTGGTGGCGGCGGGCGATGCCGTCGAGGTCGAGGTGGGCGCCGAAGGCGGGGTGCGCGGCCAGCCGGCGGGCGTAGGCCCACAGCGCGGGGTGGCCGGCGACGGCGTGCACGGCGGCGGCGTCCAGGTGGTTGCGGTGCACGGTGTCGAGTTGCACCAGGGCCACCCACAACTCGACGTCGGCGGCCGTGAGTCCCCCGCCGACCAGGAACTCGGCGCCGGTCAGGCGCCGCTCCAGTTCGTCCAGGGTGGCGAGCAGCACCTCCAGCGCCGCCGGGTCGCCGCCCTCCCGGCCCGCGTCCTGCGCCGCCTGCCCGATGCCCTCGGCGCACAGCCGCTCTGCCTCCTCGATCGCGGTCTCGGCACCGCGCGGGTACAGCCGGACCTCGCCGTCGCCGAAGTGGCGGTCCAGGTCCCGCAGGATGTCCCGGCCGTGGGTCGACACGATCCGGCCGGACCAGTCGTCGCTGAGCACGGGCGCGAGGGCCGGTCCGGAGTACCGGTGGGCGCTCGCCTCGTACAGCGGGCGCAGCGCGGTGTGGCCGCCGTCGGGGCCGTCCGGGACGGCGGCCAGGAAGGTGACCGGACACCAGTCGTCCAGGGCCAGGAGGCTGTGGCCGACGGCGATGCGGAGGCCGTCCGGACAGGCGGTGGCCAGGTGCAGCCGGTAGCGGCGGGGCACGGCGTAGTGCCCGCTGCGCGCGTCCCGGCCGATGCGGCCGCGGAAGACGGGGCCGGAGCGGGCCGAGGGCAGGGCGGCGAGCGGAGTGATGGACATGCGTCTCCCCGGGGTAGCGGCGCGCGGGCGTCCGCGCGGCGGAGGCGTGCGTCGGAGGGCGGGCGCCCGGCGGGCGCCAGGCAAGGGTGCGGCCGGTGGCGGGCGCTCGGTCCCGCGGCCGCCGTGGCGCGGTGGGCGGCGGCGGTTGTCAGCCGGTGCGGCTGATGGCGCTGCACACGCGCTGCAGGTCGATGTGCAGCCGCGAGGTGAGCAGCGGGACGGGGCAGGGCGTACGGCTCTCTCGGCGCTGTCTGCCGGTGACCGTGCGCAGCGGACCCATCCGTTCCCTACCTTTTCACTAGGATTCCCCTCTGGAGTGTCGATCGGCCTCCGCGTGCCGTCAAGGGGGCGTCCGCGCCTGGGACACCCGGTTTCGGTTTGCCGTCGCGCGCCGGCTGCGGTCCGCTGGAGACACGGGCCGAGCGACAGGAGCCGGATGCGATGAGCGAGCCCCCGGGTCCCGGGCCGGTGCCCGGAGCCGTGCCCGAGACCTTCGTGTTCGCCTGCGGGCGGTGCGGTGAGGTCTGGGAGGCCGTCTTCCAGGCGGTGTTCTTCACCGACCCGGTCGCCGACCCCGACCTGCAGAGCACCCAGGAGTACGTCGACGAGGCGGGCCGCGCGGTGCGGTCGCCGCTGGCCGACGCGGTGTGCCCGCGCTGCGGCGGCAGGCGGGTGCGGATCACGGCACCCGGATCGTGACGCTCACCCGGATGGCACGCGCGGGTGGTCGGCCGCGGTGCCGGATGGTGGCGTGGAGGGACGTACCGCCGTTGCCCGCGGAGTGACGCAGCACCGCTGCCCCCGCGGAGACGCACCCACCGTCCCGAGGAGGCAGTCGCGATGATCCGTCCGTTCCGACCCGTGCGTGTTCTCGCCCCGGCCGTGGTGGCGGGGGTCCTGCTCGCCACGGCGGCCTGTACGGACGACGGCGACGGCCCCGGGGCCGTCGCCGTCTCGCCGGCCGGCGAACGCTCCGCCGCGTCCCCGTCGGCGACCCCGGCCCTCACCGGTGCGGGCGCGCAGGCCGCCCTCATCACGCCGGCCGACATCGAGGACAACTGGGAGCTGGCCACCGGCGCGGCGAGCTGGCGCAACTCGATGCTGGTCGGCAAGGTCGACGTGGCCGCCTTCCTCACCGCCAAGGCGGACGCGGCCGACTGCCAGCGCCTGCTCGACGGGCTCTACTCCGACAGCCTCCTGGGCCGTGCCTCCGGCGCCTCCGGGCTGCGCGGGTTCACCTCCGAGGACTCCCGGATGCTGTACCAGGTCGGCGACTACGGCTCGGCGAACCTGGACTCCACGCTGGCCTGGCTGAAGTCCCTGCCCGCCAAGTGCGACCAGTTCACGGCCACCGGCAAGGACGGCGACAAGCGGACCGTGCAGGTCGTCTCCGCGAAGGTGCCGGCGTCCGGGGACGCGCGCGAGGCGGTGACGGTGACCGTCCAGGGCGACTCGGGCGGTCAGCCCGCCACCTACACCACCGACGTGGCGGTGCTGCGCATCGGCGCCTCCGGCGCGGCGGTCACCAACGGCGGCCTGTCCGGCGTCGACCACGACAGCACCGCGCTGGCCCTGCGCAGCGGCGCCCAGCGTCTCAAGGACGTCCTGTCCGGCAAGACCCCGGCACCGCTGCCGAGTCAGTTCGACTAGGGCGTGGCGGTCCGGCGCGGCGGGCGGGTCCGTCACCAGCGCACGTGCAGGGCCGGCGGTTTGCGGAACACCAACCCGTGCGGTGCGGCGGGCCGTTCCGGGTCCAGGCACAGCGCGGGCAGCCGGTCGAGCAGGCGGTGGAGGGCGATCCGGGTCTCCAGGCGGGCGAGGTGCGCGGCGACGCAGTGGTGCGGGCCGTGGGCGAAGCCCAGTTGGAGGCGGGCGTTGTCGCGGCGGACGTCGAACCGGTCCGGGTCGGGGAAGACCGCCGGGTCGCGGTTGGCGCCGGTGAGGGAGACGGTGACCAGGTCGCCGCGGCGGACGGCCGCCGTCCCGAGAACCACGTCACGGGTGGCGTAGCGGTCCACCACCGCCGCTCCGGGCTCCAGGCGCAGGGACTCCTCGACCGCGCCGTCCAGGAGGCCCGGATCGGCCCGGACCAGGGCGAGTTGGGCGGGGTCTTCGAGCAGGTGGAGGAGTGCGTTGGTGATCATCGCCTCGGTGGTCTCGATGCCACCGAACATCATGACCGCCGCGTTGGAGGCCACTTCGGGCGGTGTCAGCCGGCCGGCGGCCGAGACGAGGAGCGAGGACGCGTGCCGGTCGGCGATCGTGGCCTCCACGGCGGCCCGCAGCTCCGTGTAGGCGGCGGCACCGGCCGGACCCGCGTCCAGCCCCTCGGTGATGTCCGAGACGGCCCGCACGATCGCGTCGTACCAGGCCAGGACCGTGTCCGTGGTCGCACCGGCCAGGCCGAGCGCCTCGGTCACCACGGCGACGGCGAGCGGTCCGGCGAAGGTGCGGCGCAGCTCGGCGGCTCCGGACGGTTCCAGGGCGGTGATGAGCCGGTCGGTCTCCCGCTCGATGAACGCGGCGAAGCCGTCGTGCACGGCGCGCGGCCGGAAGGGAGCGGCGAACGGCTCACGGTGGCGGGCGTGCGCCTCGCCGTCCAGGGAGAGCATGCTCGGGCCGACGACCTGGGCGGTGGAGAAGCGCGGGTCGTCCACGGTGAAGGTGGCGGAGTCCCGCATCACGTCCACCGCGAGGTCGCGGCGGGTGACCAGCCAGCCGTTCAACTCGGGCAGCCAGGACACCGGTTCGGCCTCCCGCAGCCGGGCCAGAAGCGGGTGCGGATCACGGGCGAGACCGGCGAGCGTGGTGGAGGCGCCGAGCGGAAAGGCGCCGACGGTGCTCATCGAGCGGTCCGGCCGGAGGAAGGGAAACCGTTCACCTCTCCACCCAATCACGGCGGCCCGGCGGCCCGTCGGCCGCCCCGGAGGCGACGGGCCGCCGACGGCTCAGTCGTCCTCGACCGAGACGGCGACGGGTGTCCCGGCCTCGATGGTGCGGCTGACCGTGCACAGCCGGTCGTGCGAGACGGCGACGGCGCGGGGCAGGATGGCGCGGGCCCGGTCGCCCGACGGGCCGTCCGGGAAGGTGACGGAGAAGGAGACCGCGAGGTCCGTCATCCGGTTGCCGCCCTCGTCGCTGACCTTGTGGCCGCTGACGGTCACGGTGAAGGTGTCCGGTTCGACGTGCCGGCCGGTGGCGACATCGACGTCGGCCGCGGTGCAGCCGCCGATCGCGGCGAGCAGGAGCTCCACCGGGGAGAACTCGGTGCCGTCGGCGGTGCCGAAGCCGATCGTGCCGCCGCGCGCGTTCGTCGCGGTGAAGTGTCCGGTGGCGGTGCGCTCGACGGTGACCAGGCGCAGGGAGTCTTCGCTCATACCGCCGAACCTAAGGCAGGGCGGCCGTCAGCGCAGGAGGTTCACGGCCCGTGCCACCACCAGGACCACCGTGACCAGGGACACCGAGGACTGCAGCATCATCAGCATCTTGGCCCAGCGCGACAGCGGCATCACGTCGGTCGGGCTGAAGGCGGTGGAGTTGGTGAAGGACAGGTACAGGTAGTCCAGGAAGGCGGGTTCCCAGTCGGGCGGGGCGGTCTCGGGGCTCTGCATCTGCACGAAGAGGAAGTCGGCGTACTGGCGGTGGCCGCGGACCCGGGCCATCGGTCCGCCGCGGTCCCACTCCCAGTACCAGAGCGCGAACACGATCACATTCGTCAGCCAGATGCCGCCGCCGGTCAGCAGCAGCGGGGCGGCCTCCTCACCCTCCGTACCCTCGATCAGCCCCGCCACCAGCCGGACCGCCGCCCAGCCGTTGGCGAGGCTGATCACGCCCATCAGGGCAAGGCCCAGCAGCCGCAGCCACCGGGTGCGGGGCTCCACCCGCCGCGGGTTGCCGGCGATCAGGCCTGCCAGCAGGGCCAGTTCGAGGGTCGGCAGGACCCAGTAGGGCTGGAGGGCGAGCCGGTGCGGCAGCATCAGCTGGAGCGCCACGGCCACCAGGATCACGGCGGTCACGGCCCAGCGCGGCTCGCCCCGCGTGGCCCTGCGCCACGCGGGCACCACCTGGTGTTCGCCGTGGGCCGGCAGCCGTTCACGTCTGGCAGGCCGGCCCTCGGCCTCGCTCCCCGGGTCGTTCATGGTGACGATTGTCCACGGGGCGGCCGGCCGCCGCCCGACGGTTGTGCCGCGCTCTCCGGATCCGGCGGCGGCAGGGGCCGGGCCCTGGCGATGAGCAGGGCGACGTCGTCCTCGCCGCCGGGCGGCCGCAGTGTCCGGAGGATGCGCTCGCAGGTCTCCTCCGGATCGTGGCCGCGGGTCGCGGCGAGGGCGTCGAGCAGGGTGTCCAGACGGGCGTCGATGGCTGCGTCGCGGGTCTCCACCAGGCCGTCGGTGTAGAGGACCAGCTGGTCGCCGGGCCGGAAGTCGACGGTGGCGGCCTCGAACGGCACTCCGCCGACGCCGAGCGGGACGCCGGGGGGCAGGTCGAGGAGGCGGCCCGGGCGGCCGGCCCGCAGCAGGGCCGGGGGCAGGTGCCCGGCGAGGCACATCCGGCACTCGCCCCGGTGCGGGTCGCAGACGCAGTACAGACAGGTGGTGATGGCCTGGTCGCTTCCCTGGGTGAGGTGGTCGAGGTGGTAAAGGGCCTCGTCGGGGGCGAGGTCGAGTTCGGCGAAGGCCCGTGCGGCGCTGCGGAGTTGCCCCATGGTGGCGGCGGCGTTCAGACCGCTGCCCATGACGTCCCCGACGACCAGCGCGGTCTTGTCGCCCCGCAGCGGGATGGCGTCGTACCAGTCGCCGCCGATCTCGCTCATGGCGCCGGCGGGCTGGTAGCGGCAGGCCACCTCCAGGCCGGGCAGCCGGGTCGGGAGCTGCGGGAGCAGGCTGCGCTGCAGGGTGAGGGCGGCGTGGCGCTGGGCCTGGTAGCCGCGGGCGTTGTCGATGCAGACCGCCGCGCGGGCGGCCAGCTCGGAGGCGAGGAACACGTCGTCCTCGTCGAAGGGCGCGGTGTTGCGGGTCCGGGCGAGGGCCAGGGCGCCCAGGACCTCGCCCCGGGCCAGCAGGGGCACGACCAGGTAGGAGTGGAGGCCGGCGGCGGCGAGGAGGGCGGCGGCCGTCTCGTCGCGGGTGATGAGGTCCAGGTCCCGGCGGGTGGTGCGGGAGAGCAGGACCGGGCGGCGGGTGCGCACGCAGCGGGGGACCAGGCGGTCGCTGTCGTAGGTGACGATGCCGCCGGGCGGGTGCGCGGCGCGGACCGCGTCGCCGTCGTGGACCGCGCTGACGGCGAGCGTGCGGAAGCACAGGCGGCCCTCGTGCGCCACGGTCCGGCCGTCCGGCGCCCGGTCGAGGACGTCGACGGCGGCCACGTCGGCGAGGTCCGGCACGACGACGTCGGCCAGTTCGCGGGCCGTCGTCTCCAGATCGAGGGTGGTGCCGACGGAGGCGGACGCCCGGGCGATCATGGCCAGCCGGTGCCGGGCCTGGGCCGCCTCGGTGGCCGCCCGGTACCGTTCGGTGACGTCGATGACGGAGTACGCGAGGCCCAGCACCCGGCCTCCGGAGTCCTCCAGCCGGTAGTACGAGACGGACCAGGCGTGGTCGTGGTCGGGGTCGCCGGGCGGACGGCAGACGATGTCCCGGTCCACGACGGACTCGCCCGTCTCCAGGACCCGGCGCAGCCGCGCCTCGGGGCCGGTGTCCAGGTAGGTGAGGATCTCGCCGGCGGACCGGCCCAGGCGTTCGGCGGCGGACTGGCCCGTGATGCGTTCCAGGGCCGGGTTGACGGCCCGGTAGCGCAGGTCCGAGTCGAGGATGGCCAGGCCGACCGGGGACTGGGACACCAGCCGTATGGCCAGGGCGGCGTCCAGTTCGACCCGCTCCACCGCGGCCCGGTCGGCGGCCAGGCCCAGCGCGTAGGAGCCGCCGTGGTCGTCCAGCAGCCGCATGTTGCGGAACTCCACCAGGCGGGTGCTGCCGTCCTTGTGCCGGACGGGGAAGACCCCGGCCCAGTTCCGGCCGGTCTCCATGACCCGCGTGAACAGCCGCACCAGCTCGTCCCGGTGCTCCTCGTGGACGATCAGCCGGGCCGCGTACTGCCCCAGTGCCTCGGCCGCGCTGTGGCCGAACAGTTCCTCGGCCTTGGGACTCCAGAGGACCACCTGGCCCTCCGCGTTCAGCACCACCGCGGCGACGCCGAGCAGGTCGAGCAGGCCACTGGGCGGTGCGTGGGAGCCGGTCGCCGACCGGTCGTCGGCTGCTCGGGAGGAATCCGTCGCGTCCATCCCTCACCTTCCCCTCCCGCCCGGTGCTCTCGCTCGTGCCGCACCGGCGGGCGTGCTGTCTTCATCCATGGTCGCCCCAGACCCACGAGGTCCACACCTGGGCCCGCCCGGCCCCCCGTCCCCGAACCCGGCCTTCCGCCTCCCGACGCAGGTCACACGGGCTCTTCGGCCCGTCCCGAACGAAGCGGCCGTACCCGGCCACCGAACCCCGAGGGTGCGGTCGGATCCGGCGTCCACGGACCGGGGACGCTCCGACCGGCGTCCACGTGCAGGGCGCTCCGGCCTGGCGCCGACGGACAGGGCGACCGCGCACGTGGTCACCGGCGGATCAGGTGCGGCCGGCGTCCGCCGCGGCCCGGTCCGGGGCTCCGGGTCCAAGGAGCCCCGGCGGATGTCGGCGGTCAGGGGAGGTCAGCCGGGGCGTACCGGTGACTTTCTTGTCGTGATCACGGTGTCCGGGGTGCCGCGGCGGGCCGGGGGCCGGTCCGTCGCGGGCCGGTGGATCGGTGTTCCCGTGCCGGTGAGCGGTGCGCCCGTCCCGCCCCGCCGGATCGCGACGATCTCCGCCGCGATGGACATCGCGGTCTCCTCGGGCGTGCGGGCGCCGAGGTCGAGGCCGATCGGCGACCTGAGGCGCGCCAGCTCCGCGTCGCCGAGGCCCGCCGCACGCAGCCGGTCCTCACGGTCGGCGTGCGTACGGCGGGACCCCATCGCGCCGACGTACGCCACCGGCATCCGCAGGGCCGCCGCCAGCAGGGGCACGTCGAACTTGGCGTCGTGGGTCAGCACGCACAGGACCGTGCGCGGGTCGGTGCGCGTGCTGCGGAGGTAGCGGTCCGGCCAGTCGACCACCACCTCGTCCGCCTCCGGGAAACGGGCCCGGGTGGCGAAGACGGGACGGGCGTCGCACACGGTCACGCGGTAGCCGAGGAGCTTTCCGGCCCGTACCAGCGCGGAGGCGAAGTCGATCGCGCCGAACACGATCATCCGGGGCGGCGGGAGCCGGGTCTCGACGAACAGGGTGAGGCCGCCGGGGCAGTGGGAGCCGTCCTCGGAGATCTCGACGGTACGGGTGCCGCCGGCGGCCAGCGTCGCCAGGGCCTCCGCGGTGACGCGCTCCGTCGGGAGGGAGGCCGCGGTGGCGTGCGCCGGCGCCGGCCGGTCCTCGTCCGGGGCGTGCACGGCCGTGCCCAGCAGTTCCGCGGGCCCCCGGACCACCCGGGCGAGGGCCACCGGCTCCCCGCGGGCCGCCGCCCGCAGCGCCGCCTCGTACGTCCTGCGGTCCGGTGCGTCGCGGGTGACCGGCGTGACCAGGACCTCGATCTCCCCGCCGCACGTCAGACCCACGGCGAAGGCGTCCTCGTCGCTGTAGCCGAAGCGCTCCACGACCGGCCGGCCGTCCTGGAGGGCCTGCACGCACAGGTCGTACACCGCGCCCTCCACGCAGCCGCCGGAGACCGAGCCGACCGCCGTGCCCGCGCCGTCGACCGCGAGGGCGGCGCCGGGCGGGCGGGGCGCGCTGCCGCCGACGGACACCACCGTGGCGACGGCGAAGGTGCGGCCTTCGGCGGCCCACCCGCTCAGCTCCGCCGCGAGGTCAAGCATCCCGGCCCGCCCGCAGCACGCGGTCGGGGCGGATGGGCAGGCTGCGGTGGCGTAC
Organism: Streptomyces sp. NPDC101237; assembly: GCF_044767465.1. Lineage (NCBI taxonomy): Bacteria > Bacillati > Actinomycetota > Actinomycetes > Kitasatosporales > Streptomycetaceae > Streptomyces > Streptomyces sp. NPDC101237. Next base: position 39,184 of record NZ_JBIWNY010000001.1, read on the forward strand.
GCCGGTCGCGTGCCAGACCGCGTTGCCGACCGCCGCCGCGACGCCCACGACGCCGATCTCGCCGATACCCTTGATGACGAGGGGGTCGTCCTCGTCCGGGTCCTCGGGCAGCCAGTCCGCCTCGATGGCCGGGACGTCGGCGTTGGCCGCGAAGTGGTACCCCGCGAGGTCGGCGCCGACGTGGGCGCCCGACGCCTGGTCCCGGACCGCCTCCTCGTGCAGGGCCATGGAGATGCCCCAGGTCATGCCGCCGACGAACTGGTTCCGGGCGGTCAGCGGGTTGACGATCCGGCCGGCCGCGAAGATGCCGAGCATCCGGCGGACCCGTACCTCGCCGGTCGTGGTGTCCACGGCGACCTCGGCGAAGTGGGCGCCGTAGGAGTGCCGTTCCTTCTGCGGGAGGCCCGCGAGGGCCGCCGTGGTGTCCGAGCGGACGGTGATGCCCTCCGCGGGGACGCCGCCGCCCAGGGCGAGGCGTTCGCGCAGTTCCTCGGCGGCCGCGGTGACCGCCCAGGACCAGGAACTGGTGCCCATGGAGCCACCCGCGATCATGGCAGGCCCGAAGTCGCTGTCCCCGATGAGGACGCGCACCCGGTCGGGCGGCACCTCCAGCGCGTCGGCGGCGACCAGGGTGAGCGCCGTGCGCGCGCCGGTGCCGATGTCGGCGGCGGAGATCCGGACGGTGAAGCCGCCGTCGGCCTCGGCGGTCACCGTCGCCGTGGACGGCAGGGCTCCGGCGTGGAAGGTGGCCGCCGCCGTTCCGGTGCCGAGCAGCCAGCGGCCGTCGCGGCGCAGGCCGGGACGCGGGTCGCGGTCCGCCCAGCCGAACCGCCGGCTGCCTTCGCGGAAGCAGGCGATCAGTCCGCGGCCGGCGAACGGCAGTCCGGACACCGGCCCGGTCTCCGGTTCGTTGCGGACGCGCAGCTCGATGGGGTCGAGGCCGAGTTCCGCGGCCAGTTCGTCGAGCGCGGACTCCAGGGCGAACGAGCCCGGTGCCTCGCCCGGCGCGCGCATCCAGGTCGGCGTCGGCACGTCGAGCCGTACGATCCGGTGGGCGGTGTGGTGGGCCGGGGCGTCGTAGAGGACCCTGGCCGGCATGGCCGCGGGCTCCAGGAACTCGTGGACGGTCGAGGAGAGGTTCAGCGACCGGTGCTCCAGCGCGCGCAGCCGCCCGTCGGGGTCGGCGCCGAGCCTGACGTGCTGTGCCGTGGGGCTGCGGTAGCCGACCAGGGAGAACATCTGACGGCGGGTCAGCACGACGCGGACGGGGCGGCGCAGGCGGGTCGCCGCCATGACGGCGGCCACCTGGTGGGCGCGGACGCCCTTGGAACCGAAGCCGCCGCCGATGTGTTCGGAGCGCACGCGCACGGAGTCCGGGTCGAGGGAGAACAGGCTGGCGAGTTCGCCCTTGACCCAGATGGCGCCCTGGTTGGAGTCGACGACCTCCAGGCGGCCGCCGTCCCAGCGGGCGGTGGCCGCGTGCGGCTCCATCGGGTTGTGGTGCTCCTCGGGCGTGGTGTACTCGGCGTCCACGACGACGGCGGACCGGGCGAGTTCGGCCTCCAGGTCACCCTTGGCGGTCACGGCGGCGGCGTGCGGCACGTCCGCCGCGGTGTAGGCGTCCGGGTGCCCGTCGGCGAACGTGATGTCGTGCGGCTCCCGGTCGTAGCGCACCACGAGCCTCTCCGCCGCCTCCCTCGCCTGTTCGGGGGTCTCGGCGACGACCAGCGCCACGGGCCAGCCCGCGTGCGGCACCCGGTCGTGCTGGAAGAGCGCGATGGACGGGTCGGGCCTGTTCCCCATGAGGCCGGCGTAGTCGGTCTCCAGGTGCGGGGCGTTGCCGTGGTGCAGCACGGCGAGGACGCCGGGCAGGGCGAGGACGGACGCGTCCTCGACGGCGGTGACCCGGCCGCGGGCGACCGTGGACAGCACGAGCCAGCCGTGGGCGAGTCCGGCGAAGGGGATCTCTCCGGCGTAGCGGGCGGCGCCGGTGACCTTGTCGCGTCCCTCCACGCGGGTGTGCGCGGTGCCCACGGAGCCCTTCAGGGGCGTGACGGTGGTCATCGGGTCGCCTCCTCGGCGAGTTCGGTGAGCACGGCCACCACGAGGTTGCGCATCAGGGTCACCTTGTATCCGTTGTGCGGAAGGGGCCGGGCCGCGGCGAGTTCGGCGTCCGCGGCGGCGGCGAAGGTGCGGGCGTCGGCCGGTGCGCCGGTGAGCACCCGCTCGGCCTCCGACGCCCGCCAGGGCCGGGACGCGACCGCCCCGAGGGCGAGCCGGGCCTCCCGTACGGTGCCCGCCTCGACGTCGAGCGCGGCGGCGACCGATCCGATGGCGAACGCGTACGAGGCCCGCTCGCGGACCTTGCGGTAGCGCGATCCGGCGGCGACCGGCGCGGGCGGCAGGGTGACACCGGTGATCAGCGCGCCCGGCGGCAGGGCGGTCTCCCGGTGCGGTGTGTCCGCGACCGGCAGGTAGAGCGCGGCGAGCGGCACCTCCCCCGGCCCGTCGGCCGTCTCGTAGGAGACGACGGCGTCGAAGGCGGTGAGGGCCACGCCCATGTCCGACGGGTGTACGGCCACGCAGTGGCCGGAGGCGCCGAGGATCGCCCCGTTGTGGTGCTCGCCGGTGACGGCGGGGCAACCGCTGCCCGGGGCGCGCTTGTTGCAGGGCTGGGTGACGTCGGTGAAGTAGCCGCAGCGGGTGCGCTGGAGCAGGTTGCCGCCGACGGTTGCCATGTTGCGCAGCTGCCCGGAGGCCCCGGCCAGTACCGCCTGTGCCAACGCCGGGTAACGGCGGCGCACTTCGGGGTGGGCGGCGAGGTCGCTGTTGGTGACGGTGGCGCCGATCCGCAGGCCGCCGCCGGGGGCCGTCTCGATGCGGTCCAGGGGCAGTTCGCGGATGTCGACGAGGCGGGCGGGCCGCTCGACGCCGGTCTTCATGAGGTCGACGAGGTTGGTGCCGCCGCCGAGGAACCGTGCCTCGGGATCGGCGTCGAGGACCGCGACGGCGCCGGGGACGTCGAACGCGCGCTGGTAGCCAAACTCCCTCATGCCGCCGCCTCCGTGGTGCTCTGCTCGGCCGCCGCCCGGGCGACCGCCCGGACGATCGACACGTACGCGCCGCAGCGGCACAGGTTGCCGCTCATCCGCTCGCGGATCTCCTCCGCGGTCAGCGGCGGCGGGCCCGCCTCGGGCCGCACGTCGCCGGTGGCGGCGCTCGGCCAGCCGGCCGCGTGCTCCTCGATCACGGCGACGGCCGAGCAGATCTGGCCGGGTGTGCAGTAGCCGCACTGGTAGCCGTCGAGGTCGAGGAAGGCCTGCTGCACGGGGTGCAGCCGCTCGCCGTCGGCCAGTCCCTCGACCGTGGTGATCTCCCGGCCCTCGGCGGCGACCGCCAGTTGCAGGCAGGAGACGGTCCTGCGGCCGTCGACCAGGACCGTGCAGGCCCCGCACTGCCCCTGGTCGCAGCCCTTCTTGCTGCCGGTGAGGTCGAGCCGCTCGCGCAGGGCGTCGAGGAGGGTGGTGCGGTGATCGACGGCGAGGGAGTACTTCTCGCCATTGATGTGCAACGTGATGGCGCTGTGCGTGGCGGGATGGGATGGAGCCATGATCAGCCTTCTTTCGCAGATCCGGAGCGCGCCGTGAAGGCGGTCCGGCACGCAGGCGTGGGGGAGGATCGGGGGCACCGGAGGGCAAAGAAGCAGCTCAGTGGATGGCTTGATCGGTTCGGCCGGGGCTATGATGCGACCAATCGGACAGCTGTCCGCTCTTACCGGCAACGTACCGGACACTTGTCCGCTTAGCAAGGCGGCTCTTCCGCGAGCCCGCGAGGAGGCATGCGTGCCGGAGAAGAAGGACGCGGTGCTGCGCTCGGACGCGCAGCGCAACCGCGAGCGCATCCTGGACGTGGCGCTGGCCGAACTGACCCGCTGCGCCGATGTCCCGCTGAGCGCCATCGCCAAGAAGGCGGGGGTCGGCCAGGGCACCTTCTACCGCAACTTCCCCAACCGCGAGGCCCTGGTCCTGGAGATCTACCGCCACGAGATGCAACTGGTCGCCGACTGCGCGACCGAGTTGCTGGCGAGCCGGGAGCCCGACCGGGCACTTCGCGAATGGATGGACCGGCTCGCCCTGTTCGCCATGACCAAGGCAGGCCTGGCCGACGCGATCCGGAAGGCCACGCGGGCGGCCGGAGCGACGGCGAAGCCCGAGCACACCCCGGTGACCGACGCCTCGGACCGCCTGCTCCGCGCCGCCGAGAAGGCCGGCACCATCCGCCCCGGCGTGACCGCGGACGACTTCTTCCTCGCCATCAGCGGCCTGTTCACCATCGACCCGCACGGCGACTGGCAGGCACGTTCCGCCCGCCTCTTCGACCTGGTCATGGACGGCCTGCGCACGGGAGCCCCCGGGCCGCCGGCCTGACACGGCAGGCCCCCGGCCCCGACGGCACTCCCCCGGTCCCCGGGCCCGAACTCTCGCGTCGCCAGGCCGCCGCCGTCACCGTCGGCGCCACCGGCGGCAGTTCACCGGGACGCTCTCCCCGCACCGACAACGCCGAAGGCCGGACTCGGATGATCCCGAGTCCGGCCTTCGGCTGCGACTGTCTCCAGTCGGGACGACAGGATTTGAACCTGCGACCCCTTGACCCCCAGTCAAGTGCGCTACCAAGCTGCGCCACGTCCCGCTACGCGGCCACGCGGTGGACACCGCGTGATCACGCAGGTCAACACTACCGTACGCGTGCCGGTGCTGCCGCCGCCCGCTCCGCGACCGCTACGGTCACGCGCCGGTCGCGGCGGGCCGGGACCAGGAGCGCGGCCCCGGCGGCGGCCAGGCAGAACAGGGCCAGCAGGGTCCAGGCGTGGGTGTAGCCGGAGGCGTAGGGCAGCCCGGAGGGCTGGAGCCGGCCGGTGACCAGGACGCTGGTGAGCGCGGCGCCGATCGAGCCGCCGATGGTACGGATGTTGGCGTTCATGCCGGTCGCGGCACCGGTCTGCTCGGGCGGCACGCTGCCGACGACGAGGTTGGCCATGGAGGCGAAAGCCAGGCCGATGCCGAGGCCGAACAGACCGGAGACGACGGCGATCTGCCACTGCGCGGTGTGCCACAGGGCGAGCAGCCCGAGCGCGAGGGCGCCGAAGGCCGCGCCCGCGGTGAGGAGCGCCTTCGCGCCCGCCCTGGGCTCCAGCCGGCCGCTGAGGATGCCCGAGCCGAACATCGCGAGCAGCATCGGGAGCATCAGCAGTCCGGACGCGGTGACGCTGGCGCCGAAGCCGTATCCGGCGGCGGACGGCGTCTGGACGAAGCCGGGCAGGAAGGACCAGAGCGCGTACATGCCCGCGCCGAACAGCAGGGCCGCGGCGTTGGTGGTCCAGACGACGGGCAGCCGCATGACGCGCAGGTCGATCAGCGGGTTCCGGGAGCGGGCCTCGGTCAGCAGCCAGACGGCGAACAGCGCGACGGCCGTGCCGAACAGGCCGAGCACCTTGGCCGAGCCCCAGCCCCACTGTCCGGCCTGGCTCAGCGGCAGCAGCAGCGCCACCAGCCAGGCGGAGAGCAGTCCGGCGCCGAGCCAACTGACGCTGCCCTCCGCCCTCTTGGGCGACTCGGGGACGTAACGGGCGGCGATCAGGACGGTCACGGCGACCACGCCGACCGGGATCCAGAACAGCCAGCGGTAGTCCAGCGCGGAGACGATGGGACCCGCGGCCACGATGCCGACGCCGCCGCCCGCCGCGATCACCGCGGACAGGTTGCTGATGCTGCCGCTGACCTCCGCCGGGGCGAACTCGTCGCGGATGATGCCGAAAGAGAGCGGGAACAGGGCGCCGCCGACGCCCTGGACGACCCGGGCGAGGATCAGGACGCCGATGTTCGGCGCGAGGGCGGCGACCAGGCAGCCGGCCAGGACGGCCAGCAGGACGGCGACGAGGGTGCGCTTCTTGCCGGTCAGGTCGCCGACCCGGCCGAGTATCGGGGTGAAGACCGAGGCGGACAGCAGGTAGGCCGTCATCACCCAGGTCGCGTTGGACTGTGAGGTGTGCAGGGCGTGCTGGACGGTCGGCAGGGCCGGCGCGACCAACGACTGGAGCATGGAGAACACGCCGGCACCGGTCGCGAGGACCGCGAAGGTGAGGCGGGTGGACTTCCGGGGCATGAAGGAGCCTCTCCGAACATCGGACACGGAGGGAAACAACGGGGAAAGGGGATGTCTGGGCGGGTACGGAAGGGCGCGGGCGCAGGCCGCGTCCGGCCGTGGCGGGCCCTTCTCGCACTGCTAAAGTGGAGGTACCCCTCCACTGTACTGGAGGTGTGCCTCCGCTTCAACCGAAGTCGAGGAATCCCTCCGGTTCACCTTCGTCCCCCGGGAGGCAGCAGTGACCGCCGGCACCTTCCCCGTCAGTGAGATCGTCGCGTCCCGCAGACCGCACCGAAAAGACGCGGCCCGCAACTACGACGCGCTGCTCGCGGCCGCCCGCGAGGCGTTCGCCGAGAACGGCGCGGAGGCCTCCCTGGAGGACGTCGCGCGCCGCGCCGGGGTCGGCATCGGCACGCTGTACCGCAACTTCCCCAGCCGCCGGGACCTCTTCGAGAGCGTCTACGCCGACGAGGTCAACACCCTGTGCCGGGTGGCCGTCGAGCTGGCCGATCAGGAGCCCTGGCAGGCCCTGACCGCCTGGCTGGACCGGTTCACCGCCTACATGGTCACCAAGCGGGCGGTCCGCGACGCCCTCAACGACGAGTCCGAGATCTTCCAGGCCTGCCGCGACTCGATGTACAGCGCCGGCGGCCCGCTGCTGGAGCGGGCCCAGAAGGCGGGCGTGGTACGGACGGACATGGAGATCGGCGACCTGTTGCGGATGGTCTCGGGCATCACGGCCACCGCCTTCGAGGACGAGACCCAGCGCGACCGGGTGATGGGCATCGCGCTGGACGGCGTCCGCACGGTGCGCCAGACGTCCCTGTAGGCGCGCGGAGGACCGTCAGCCCCGCCCCTGGACGGCGCTCTCCTCGTACACCGCCCGGCGCGGCGGTCTCACACGCGCTCCAGCACGAGGTCGAACCGCGCGTGCCGGAACGGGTTCGGCACCCCGAACTCCGCCGCCAGCGCCGGGTCGTCGGTCGGCGCGAAGTCCTTGACCAGGCTCTCCTTGACCGCGAACACGGCGTCGGAGTCCAGGTACTCGCCGCCGGCGACGAAGATGTGGGTGGCGACCGGCGCGTGTCCCGCGGCCGAGGCGAGGAAGTGGACGTGGGCGGGGCGGTAGGGATGCCGGCCGGTGGCCTTGAGCAGGACGCCCACCGGACCGTCGGCCGGGACCGGGTAGGCGCTGGGCACGCAGGTGCGGAACCGGTAGCGGCCCTCGGCGTCCGCGGTGAACAGGCCGCGGCCGTTGCCGGGCGGCTGGACGCCGGGCTGCTGGACGTCGTAGAAGCCGTGCGGGTCGGCCTGCCAGACGTCCACGACGGCGCCGGGCAGCGGGGTGCCGTCGGTGGACCGGACCACGCCGCTGATCACACAGGGTTCTCCCGTGCCCACGAGGTCGATGTCCGCGCCCAGCTCCCGGACCGGCGACTCGGTCAGGTGGAAGGGGCCGAGGACGGTGGACTCGGTGGCGCCCGGCGCGGTGTGCCCGTTGACCGTCTCGACCACCATCGACAGGCCGAGGACGTCGGACAGGAGGATGAACTCCTGGCGGGTGTCGGTGCAGGTCCGGCCGGTCTCGGTGAGGAAGGCGACCGCGTTCTCCCACTCGGGCAGGGTCAGCCGGGTCTCGCGCGCGAAGGCGTGCAGATGCCGGATCAGCGCGGCGAGCAGCTCGCGCAGCCGGGAGTCGTCGGTGTTCCGCAGGCTCTCGACGGCTTCGGCGGTGAGCGCGTCCTCGGTTGTCATGCCGGCTCCTTGCCCCGGAGGAACAGTGACCAGGAGTGATCGTAGACCGTTGCCCGTTCAAGGAACCGGATCTACTTGATCAGCGCGTTGGCGACCACCACGATCACGCCGAGCAGCGCGTCGAGGAGGCCGATGAGGACGGCCGCGGGCCAACTCCGCGCCGACCGGCGGGCCGTGACGAGACCGAGCCCGAACAGGATCACGATGTTCAGGAGGAACGCCGGGTACTCGACGCCCTTGGGCGGCCACCAGTTCCAGCCGGCGCCCGCCAGCAGGAGGACCGTGGGCAGCACCGCCGTGACCAGCGGCCACTCCAGGGCCAGGGCGCGCAGCCCGTCCCAGCGCCGGTGCGGGGCGCGTTCGGCGATGTAGTGGGCGTAGCCGTGTGCCAGGGCGGAGGCGCCGGCGGTCACCAGGAGCCAGAGGGCGTCGTAGCGGCGGCTGGCGGCGGAGGTGTGGCCGTACTGGGTGAGCGCCGCGACCATCGAGGAGGCCAGGACGGCGCCGTAGACCCCGCCGAACAGGACGGCCTCGCGGGTGTCGTGGGTGTGCGGCTGCGCCACCGCCGAGGAGTCGGCCATGCCCTCAACGATCGCCCCGGCGCGCCGCACCCGCCAGTCCGCGCGGCCCGACGAAGTGTCCTCCCACCAGGCCGGATGCCCCACACCCTGTCCACGTCCAGGATGCGGGCGGCCTCGCTAGGGTCGCCGTATGACGACGCACAGCTTCGCCCTGCACATCCCCGACGCCGACCTCGAACCGGAGCCGCTGGACCCGGCCCAGGTCCTCTCCGGCACGCCCGAGGTCACCGGGAAGGTGGTCTGGGAGTCGGCCGACGGCAGGCAGATCCGCGGGATCTGGCAGATCACCCCGGGGGTGGTCACCGACACCGAGGCGGACGAGCTGTTCGTCGTGGTCAGCGGCTCGGCGACGATCGAGGTGGCGGACGGCCCGACGCTGACGGTGGGCCCCGGGGACATGGCGGTGCTCCGCGCGGGCGACCGTACGACGTGGACGGTGCACGAGACGCTGCGCAAGGCGTACGCGATCAGCCTGTGAGCGCGCTCAGCGGACCGTGGACGCGGGCATGTTGTAGGGCGTGACCACCTGGATGGCCGACGGCAGGGTCGGACCCGCCGGGGGCAGCGCGCCCTGCGCGCGCATCACCAGGTGGCAGGCCTCGCGCATGTCGTGGCGCAGGTCGTGGTGGAGGACGGCGGACAGGCGGTGCTCGCGCAGCAGGCGGGTGTTGTCGTGGTCGAGGTCGTGCGCGACGAACACGGCGCACTCCCGGCCCAGGTCGGCGAAGGCGCGCAGGGTCGCGTTGTTGCCGCCGCCGATGGAGTAGACGGCCCGGATCTCCGGGTCGCGTTCGAGTGCCGCGCGCACCAGGTCGTACTGGGTGGCGTCCAGGCCCTGTCCCTCGGCGATCTCCACCACCGTGCGCTCGGGATGGGTGGCCCGCATGACACTGCGGAAGCCCATCTCGCGCTCCTCCTCGTTGCGGAAGAAGCCGCTGCTGAGGCTGGCGAGGACGTTGCCGGGACGGTCGCCGAGCCACTGGCCCGTCAGATAGGCGGCGGTGGCGCCGGCCGCCCGGTTGTCGCTGCCGACGTAGGCGAGCCGGCCGCTGGCGGGCAGGTCGGTGACGAGGGTGACGACCGGGATGCCCGCCGACCGCAGACGGCCCACGGCCTCGGTGACCTCGGGGACGTCCGGCGCCTTGAGGATCACGCCCTGCGAGCCGCGGTCGGCCGTCCGGTCGAGCGTCGCCACCAGCTCGGCCACCGGCCCGGTCTCGCGGAAGTGGAACCGCGAGCGCACCACCGCCGGGTGCAGCGAGGGCAGCTCGGCCTCCAGCGCACCGCGCACGGCGGTGGTGAACCGCTCGGGAGCCTGCATCACGATGTCGACCATGAAGGTGCGGCCCACCAGCCGGACCTGGGTGCGCTGCCGGTCCAGATCGGCGATCGCCTGCCGCACCTCCCGCCGGGTGCTCTCCCGCACCCCTCCCCTGTTGTTCAGGACGCGGTCCACGGTGGCCTCGCTGAGCCCTGCCTGACGTGCGATCTCCCGGATCGGGAAAGGGTGGCCCACAGCCTGGCTCCTTGAGGGGTTTTTGATGGCTCGCTGCTGGTTGTTGGAGGGGTTTGTACTGACAAGAATGACAGGGCCCCGCCGCTCCCACGGCCCCGGCCGAGACCGCGGCCCCGACCGCAGCCGTGACCCTGCCCCACCCCAGCCGTCGCCCTGACCACAGCCGTGACGGTGGCCGTGACCGTGGCCATGACCGAAAGAAGGACGCCGATGTCCCTCGCCGCCGAACAGGACCGGGCCTGGCTCTCCGGGCAGGACTGCGATCTCGACACCTTCCGCGCACTGGTCGAGCGGACCACCGACCCGGCCGGCTATCCGCACGCCGCGGCCGTCGAGCAGGGCGTCCTCGTCTACGACAGCGAGCGGCTGCGCGCCCGCGACGCCTCCCACGGCATCCGGTCCGAACTCGTGCGCGCCCTCACCGACGGCCCCGGCGTCGTCGTCTTCAAGGGCGCCTTCCCCGATCCGACGGTCGTGGACCGGGCCTCGGCGGTGTTCGACGCGCTGATCTCGGAGCAGAAGGAGTCGGGCGCGCGGGCCGGCGACCACTTCGCCAAGCCCGGCGCCAACGAACGGGTGTGGAACGCGCTGGAGAAGGCGGCGCTGTACGACCCCGAGGTGTTCGCCGACTACTACGCCAACGACATCCTGGCCCTGGTCTCCCGGGCCTGGCTGGGCCCCGGCTACCAGGTCACCTCGCAGGTCAACGTGGTCAACCCGGGCGGGGTGGCGCAGACCGCGCACCGCGACTACCACCTCGGTTTCCTCTCCGACGAGCAGGCCGTGGCCTACCCGGCCCACGTGCACCGCCTCTCCCCCGCGCTCACCCTGCAGGGCGCGGTCGCGCACTGCGACATGCCGGTGGAGTCCGGGCCCACGCTGTACCTGCCGTACTCCCAGACCTACGAGCCGGGTTACCTGGCCTGGCGGCGCCCGGAGTTCCAGGAGTACTTCAAGGCCCGTCACGTGCAGTTGCCGCTGGCCAAGGGCGACGCGGCGTTCTTCAACCCGGCGGTGTTCCACGGCGCCGGCACCAACCGGAGCGTCGACGTGCGGCGGACCGCCAACCTGCTCCAGGTCTCCTCGGCCTTCGGCCGGGCCATGGAGACGGTGGACCGGGAGGCGGTGACCAACGCGGTCTACCCGGTGCTGCGCCGGCGCCAGGAGGAGGGGGCGTCCGAGGCCTGGCTGGAGCACGTCATCGCGGCGAGCGCCGAGGGCTACCCCTTCCCGACCAACCTCGACAACGACCCGCCGGTCGACGGCATGGCCCCGCCCTCGCAGGCGGACCTGGTGCGGCGAGCCCTGCGCGAGGGCTGGGCGACGCGCGTGCTGCGGGACGAACTGCGGGCCGCCACGGTCCGGCGCGAGAGCTGAGCGAGCGGAAAGGCCAGGGAATCCATGGGACTTCTCGACGACAAGGTCGTCCTCGTCAACGGCGGCAGCCAGGGCGTCGGTGCCGCCGTCGCGCGGGCCGCGGTGCGTGAGGGCGCCACGGTCGCCGTCACCGGCCGCCGCCCCGGGCCCGGCGAGGCCCTGGTGGCCGAACTCTCCGCCGCCGGCGGCCAGGCGCGGTACGTCCGGGCCGACGTGTCGGACGCCGGGCAGGCCAGGTCCTCGGTGGCCGAGGTGATCGGGGCGTGGGGCCGGATCGACTGCCTGGTCAACGCGGCCGGGCTGACCTCCAGGGGCACCCTGCTGGACACCACGCCCGAACTGTTCGACCAGCACATCGCGGTCAACCTGAAGGGGCCGTTCTTCGCGATGCAGGCGGCGGTGGCCGACATGGTAGCCCGCAAGGCGCCCGGCACCGTCGTCAACATCATCACGTCGTCCGCGCACGGCGGGCAGCCGTTCCTCGCGCCGTACGTCGCGGCCAAGGCCGGGCTGATCGGGCTGACCCGCAACGCGGCGCACGCGCACCGCTGGGACCGGGTGCGGATCAACGGCCTCAACATCGGCTGGACGGCGACGGAGGGAGAGGACGCCACGCAGCGGGAGTTCCACGGGGCGGTGGACGGGTGGCTGGAGGAGGCCGCCGCGCGGCTGCCGATGGGCAGGCTCGGCCGGCCGGACGAGATCGCCGACTTCGTGGTGCTGCTGCTGTCGGACCGGTCGGGCGTGGTGACCGGCTCGGTGATCGACTGGGACCAGAACGTGCTGGGCGGGCTCGACTGAGGGGCCGCCACGCCGGGTCACGGGTCGCCCGCGGCCGCGTCGTGGCCGCTCGTGCCCACGCGGCGCAGCCGCACATCGGTACAGCCCGCGCCCCTCGGGGACGCGTACACATCAAGGAGTAACACCGCCATGCGTATCGGAATCCTCGGCCTCGGCCGCATCGGCGCCTTCCACGCCGAGACCCTGTCCGGGCTCGACGCGGTCGAGTCGCTCGTCCTCACCGACCCGTTCGCGGAGGCCGCCAAGGCCGCCGCCGAGAAGTTCGGCGGCGAGGTCGTGGACTCGCCCGAGGCGCTGCTGGCCGCGGGGGTGGACGGCATCGTGGTGGCGGCCGCCACCGACGCCCACCCCGCGCTCATCCTGGCGGGCGTCGAGGCCGGCATCCCGGTCTTCTGCGAGAAGCCGGTCGCCAGGCGGATGAGCGAGGGCGTGCGGGTCCTGGAGGCGGTCCGGGGCAGCGGCGTGCCCATCCAGATCGGCTACAACCGGCGGTTCGACGCCGGGTTCGCCGCCGCGCGGGCCGCCGTACAGGCCGGTGAGCTGGGCGCGCTGCACACCGTCCGGTCCACCACCCTGGACCCGGCGCCGCCGCCCGCCGCCTACGTCGCGGTGTCCGGCGGGATCTTCCGGGACTGTTCCGTGCACGACTTCGACATCATCCGCTGGGTGACCGGCCGTGAGGTCACCGAGGTGTACGCGGCGGGCGGCAACCGGGGCGCCGACTACATCAAGGAGGCGGGCGACGCCGACACCACTGGCGCGATCCTCACCCTGGACGACGGCACCCTCGCGGTGGTCTCCAACTCCCGTCACAACGCCCGGGGTTACGACGTGCGCATGGAGCTGCACGGCTTCCGGGACTCGATCGCGGTCGGCCTGGAGGACAAGCTGCCGCTGCGTTCGGTCGAACCGGGCGTGACCTTCCCCGCGGGCACCCCGCACGACTTCTTCATGGACCGCTTCACCGCGGCCTACCGCGCCGAACTGGCCGCGTTCACCGAGGTCGTGGCCGGCTCCCGGCCCTCGCCCTGCACGGTCGAGGACGCCCTGGAGGCCGGCTGGATCGCGGAGGCCTGCACCCTGTCTCTGCACGAGCACCGTCCGGTGTCGATCGCAGAGGTGCGCGGAGCCTGACACCGCGCACGGCGGCGGGGGGGGGGGGGCGGGCCCCCCCCCCCGGCGGCCCCGCCCCCCCCCCCCCCGCCGCTCCTTCGTTCACCGGGCCCGCAGCCCGTCCACGACGAGTTCCAGGATCCGCGCCGCCCGCGCCTGCGCGTCGCCGCGCGCCGGGTCGATCCGCCACAGGACGCCGAGCTGCAGGAGCACGTCCTCGGGGTCGACGTCCGGCTTCAGCGTGCCGTCCGCCGCGCCCGCGTCGAGCAGGACCGCGATGGCGCGCACGAACGGCTCGTACATCGGGTCGGTGCCGCCGCCCGTCGCCGCGTGCACGACCTCGGAGACGCCGAACTTGAGCCTGCCGTAGCGGGCCACCTCGTCGAGCCAGCCGCGCAGGGCCGCCAGCGGCGGACGCGTCCGCAGCAGCTCGGGCGCGAGGTCGATCAGGTACCGCAGGTCGTGCCGGTACAGCTCCATGATCAGCGCCTCCCGGGTCGGGAAGTGCCGGTAGAGGGTGCCGATGCCGACTCCGGCCGTGCGGGCGACCGCGGAGAGCGACGCGGAGGTGGCGGCGGAGAGTTCCGTCCGCGCGGCGGCCAGGATCCGGTCCCGGTTGTCGCGGGCGTCCTTCCGGGTCGGCTTCGAGGGCTGCGGGTTCACGGGTGTCAGTCGTCCGTCCGGTGTGGATTGCTAACCGGAGACCCCTCCGGTACGTTGGGAGACGTAGCGGAGGGGTCTCCGTTTCATTGCCGATTCTGGCACATCCCAGCACATCCGTGGAGGTCAGTCATGCCCGAACTCGTCCTGGTGACCGGCGGCACCGGATACATCGCCGGCTGGTGCGTGGCCGAACTGCTGCGCCGCGGCTACGACGTGCGGACGACCGTGCGCTCACCGGGCCGCGAGCAGGCGGTCCTCGACGCCGTCGCGACGGTCGCCGCCCCTGCCGGGCGCCTGGACTTCGCCGTCGCCGACCTCACCGCCGACGCAGGGTGGAAGGCCGCGCTGGAGGGCGTCGACCGGGTGCTCCACGTGGCCTCGCCGCTGGGCGTGAGCGCCACGACACCGGACCTGGTCACCCCGGCCCGTGACGGCACCCTGCGGGTGCTGCGGGCCGCCACCGCGGCGGGCGTACGCCGGGTGGTGGTGACGTCGGCCGCGAACGCCGCGAGCCCGTCGTCGTACGCCTCCGAAGGCGTCACCGACGAGACGCTGTGGACCGATCCGGAGGATCCCACGCTGATCCCCTACCGGCGTTCGAAGACCCTCGCCGAGCTGGCGGCCTGGGAGTTCGTGCGGGAGCACGGCGGAGCGACCGAGCTGGCCACCGTGCTGCCCGGCGCCGTCCTCGGGCCGGTGCTGACGCCGGACACCGCCGGTTCCGTCGGGATCGTCGCCCGGCTGCTCTCCGGGGCGATGCCCGGCGTGCCCCGCATCGGGCTGGAGGTGGTGGACGTGCGTGATCTCGTCGACGTGCACCTCGCCGCGATGACCTCACCGGCCGCCGCGGGCGAACGGTTCCTGGCCACCGGCGAGTTCGTGTGGATGGCGGATCTGGCGCGGTTCCTGCGGGAGGGCCTGGGCGAGCGCGGACGGCAGGTGCCGACGCGCGGCCTGCCGGACTTCGCCGTGCGCCTCGCGGCCCGCTTCCGCGACCCCTCGCTGCGGGAGATCACCCCGGCGCTGGGCCGCCGCAACCGGCACACCACCGAGAAGGCGGCGCGGCTGCTGGACTGGCGGCCGCGGCCGGCCCGCGAGACGGTGCTGGACTGCGCCGAGAGCCTGCTCGCCCACGGCGCGGTCCGGGTCGCGGCCGCTCAGAGGCCGTAGCGGACCGCGAACTCGTCCGGGTCGTAGGCGTCCCGGTCCGGGTCGTGGGCGGTCGCCGGCCGGGTCTCGACCATGTCCTGCGGGCGGATCCGCTCGGGAAGCGCACCGAAACGCCGGTGCCGCACCGCCTCGGCCGCGGTGTCCGCGTCCGCCCGTGTCCGCTCTTCGTCCGTCATCGTCGCCCCCATGGCCCGGTGTCGTCCCGTCGATCCGGAGAACGTCCGGACCCCGGCCCGTGTTCCCGCCTCAGGCCCCGCAGGACCGCAGGAACTGCCGGGTGCGCACCGCGATGGGCAGCGGCTTGTCCGGCTCGCAGGGGTACATGTCCTGCTCGACGATGGCGAACAGGTCGACGCCGAGGCGCTGCGCCGCCTCCATCACCGGGCCCAGCTCCGGCACCCCGGTGGGCGGTTCGCACATCACGCCCTGGGCCACGGCCGGCCCGAACGGGGTGCCCTTGGCCCGCACGTCGGCCAGGATCGCCGGGTCCACCTGCTTGAGGTGCAGGTAGCCGATCCGCTCGCCGTAGGTCTCGATCAGCTTGACGCTGTCGCCGCCGCAGTACGCGTAGTGGCCGGTGTCCAGGCACAGCCCGACGAGGTCCGCGTCGGTCGAGTCGAGGAACCGCTCCACGTGCTCCTCGGTGTCGATGTGGGTGTCGGCGTGCGGATGGACGACGATGTCCAGGCCGTACCGCTCCTTGACCTCGTGGCCGAGGCGCTCCATGCCCTTGGTCAGGTGCGCCCACTGCTCGCCGGTCAGCTCGTGCGGCTCCAGGATCTCGGCGGTCTTGTCGTCCCGCCAGAAGGACGGGATGACCACCAGGTGGCTGGCGTCCATCGCCTGGGTGAGCGTGGCGACCTGGCTGACGTGCTCCCAGGTGGACTCCCAGACGGCCGGGCCGCGGTGCAGGCCGGTGAAGACGGTGCCGGCCGAGACCCTCAGGTTGCGCCGGGCGATCTCGTCGGTGAGCCGGGCCGGGTCGGTGGGGAGGTAGCCGTACGGGCCCAGTTCGATCCACCGGTAGCCGGCCTCGGCGACCTCGTCGAGGAAGCGTTCCCAGGGGACCTGCTGCGGGTCGTCGGGGAACCAGACGCCCCAGGAGTCGGGGGCCGAGCCGACACGGATGCGGTCGAGGGCGTTCGCCATGCTCAGGACTTTCCTTCCGGACCGGCCGCCGCGCGGGCGGGCAGGTCCTCCTCTTCCGGGAGTTCCTCGGTGTCGACTCCGCGGACCTGGGACAGTTCGTGCTTGAGGGCGGCCAGTTCGGCGCCGCCCGCCATGTGGTTGGTCAGCTCTTCGAGGGTGATCCCGCTGCGCTCGGCGGAGAGTTCGAGGGTGCCGAGGCGCAGCACGCTGAAGTGGTCGCCGACCATGTAGGCGTGGTGCGGGTTGTGGGTGATGAAGATGACGCCGAGGCCGCGCTCGCGGGCGGCGGCGATGTACTTCAGGACCACACCGGACTGCTTGACGCCGAGGGCGGCGGTGGGCTCGTCCAGGATCAGGACGCGGGCGCCGAAGTAGACGGCGCGGGCGATGGCCACGCACTGGCGCTGGCCGCCGGAGAGGGTGCCGATGGGCTGCTCCAGGTCGTCCAGGACGATGCCCATGTTGCGCAGTTCGCGGTCGGCGGTCTCCTTCATCCCGGCGATGTCCAGACGGCGGACCGGCCAGGGCCCCTTCGTCATCTCGGAGCCGAGGAAGAAGTTCCGCCACACGGGCATCAGCGGGACGGTCGCGAGGTCCTGGTAGACGGTGGCGATGCCCTTGTCGAGGGCCTCGCGCGGGCTGCCGAAGCGCACCGGCGCGCCGTCGACGAGGAAGTCGCCCTCGGTGTGCTGGTGCAGCCCGGAAATGATCTTGATGAGGGTCGACTTGCCGGCGCCGTTGTCGCCGAGGACGCAGGTGACCCGGGCGGGGAAGACCTTGAGGTCGACGCCGTGCAGGGCGCGGACGTTGCCGTAGGACTTGCCCGCGCCGCGCAGTTCGACGATCGGGGCGTCCTCGGCCGGCTCCGTGTCCGGGAGGGTGGCGCCGTGGGTTCCGGTTCCGTTGTCAGTCATCGGGTCACCTCCTGGTCGCGGTGCGCTGGACCCACAGGTTGATCAGGACGGCGCCGAGCAGCATCACGCCGAGGAACGCCTTGAACCAGTCCGGGTTCCAGCCGGCGTAGACGATGCCCTGCTGCACCATGCCGAACATGAAGGCGCCGAAGACCGGGCCGATCGCCGAGCCCGCGCCGCCGGTCAGCAGGCAGCCGCCGATGACCGCGGCGGAGATGTAGATCAGCTCCTGGCCGACGCCCTCGCCGGACTGCACGGTGTTGAAGGAGAACAGCTGGTGCATGCCGACGAACCAGGCGCCGAAGCCGACCAGCATGAACAGCGAGATCTTGGTGAACGTCACCGGGACGCCGACCGCACGGGCGCTCTCCTTGTTGCCGCCTACCGCGAAGATCCAGTTGCCGTACTTGGTGCGCAGCAGCACCCAGGTGGCGATCGCGGCGAAGGCCAGCCACCACACGATGGTGATCTTCACCTCCGTGCCGCCGATGTGGAAGGAGGAGGCGAAGACGCTCCTGGCCTGGTCGAAGCCGTCCATGTTGCTGATGTCGTCGGTGGCGACGTTGCCGGTGACCAGCTTGGTGACGGCGAGGTTGACGCCCTGCAGGATCAGGAAGGTGCCCAGGGTGACCAGGAAGCTGGGCAGCCCGGTCTTCACCACCATCCAGCCGTTGAAGGCGCCGATGGCGAGCGACACGACCAGGGCGACGACGACGCCCATCCACACGTTGAGCGTCAGCTGGTAGCTGAGCATGCTCGCGGTGAGCGCCGAACTGACCACCGCGACACCGGCGGAGAGGTCGAACTCGCCGCCGATCATCAGCAGGGCCACCGGCAGCGCCATGATCCCGATGGTGGACGACTGGTACAGGATGTTCGCCATCGCACCGGCCTCGCGCACCGGCGGTGCCGCGACCAGGAAGAAGACGTACACGGCGACCGCGCCGAGGAACACGCCCACGTCCGGGCGGGCCAGCACCCGCAGCGCCAGCGGGCGGTGCGCGGTGCGGCCGTCCTTCTGCCCGGAGCCCGGGGCCGGCGGTGTCGCCACCGCGGGCGGTGCCTGGTGACTCATACCGATCACCGTGTGCCCTTCGCGGCGAACTGGGCGACCTTCTCGACGTTGGACTTGTCGACGAAGGCCGGCCCGGTCAGCACCGGCTGCTCACCGCCGCCCGTGTAGTTGCCGTTGTTCTTGTAGAGCCACAGCGAGTCGACCGCCAGGTAGCCCTGCAGGTACGGCTGCTGGTCCACGGCGAACTCGATGGTCCCCTTGCTGATGGCGCCGGTCAGGTCCTTGTTGAGGTCGAAGGTCGCGATCTGCGCCTTGCTGCCCGCGTCCGACACCGACTGCACGGCGATCAGCGCGATGGGGGCGCCGAGCGTGACCACGTGGTCGATGGCGCCGTCCGTCTTGAGCTTGGCGGTGATCGTGGACTTGACCGAGGTGGGGGACGTGCCGTCGACGTACAGGGTCTCCGTCGTCCCGGAGAACGTCTTCTTCACGCCGTCACACCGCTGGGTGAGGCCGATGTTGCCCTGCTCCTGGATGACGCAGACGACCTTCTTGGCGCCTTCGGTGTTCAGCCGGTTGCCGAGCGCCTCGCCCGCGACCGTCTCGTCCTGGCCGAAGAACTCCAGCAGGCCGAGCTTCTTCCAGTCGCTCACGCCCGAGTTGAGCCCGACCACCGGGATGTTCGCCGCGGTCGCCTTGCCGATGACGGCCTTGAGGGCGTCCGGCTTGGCGAGGGTGACGGCGATCCCGTCGACCTTCTGGTCGATCGCGTTCTGCACCAGGTTGGCCTGGATGCCCGCGTTCGGGTCGGCGGAGTAGACGAGCTTGACGTTGTCCTTGTCGGCGGCCGCCTGGGCGCCCTTGCGCACGATGTCCCAGAAGGTGTCACCGGGAGCCTGGTGGGTGACCAGCGCGACCGTCATGCGCGGGGTGCTCGCCTTGCCGGCGGCGGCGGACGCCCCGCCCTCCTCCGACTTCTTTCCGCCGGAGCTGCTGGAGCAGCCGGCGAGGGTCAGGGCGGCCGCCGCGGCCACGGCCACGAAGGGGGCCAGTCTCCGCGTGCGGTTTCGGGATGAGCGGTCCATCGTGCCTGCACCTCACTGTGCGACGGGAAGGAGAGGGGATCCGCGAGGATCCCGGACCCGGTCCGGAAGGAGCCGGTCCGGGTCGGTGCTGTGCGTTGGGACGGGATACAAGTCCCTGCGCGGCCCGCTGTCAATACTTTGTTAAGACATCATTTCACACTCAGGTCCGAATGTAAGTACAAACCATTGACAGTGCGGCCCGCCCCGAACTACACCTGAGAGGCACCCTCTCCACCCGTGAGCCCCGCGATCCCTACCCGCTCCCGCCCGGCGTACCCCTGGACACCGTCCCGCCCGAATGAGGTCCCCATGAGCCAGCCGACCACCCGCCTGACCGTCGCCCAGGCGCTGGTGCGGTTCCTGTCCGCGCAGTACACCGAACGCGACGGCGTCAGGCACCGGCTGATCGCCGGCACCTGGGGCATCTTCGGCCACGGCAACGTGGCGGGCATCGGCCAGGCGCTGCTGGAGTACGGCGACGTGATGCCCTACCACCAGGGCCGCAACGAGCAGGCGATGGTGCACGCGGCCGTCGGCCACGCACGGCAGCTGGACCGGCTCTCCGCGCAGGCGGTGACCACGTCCATCGGGCCGGGCGCCACCAACCTGGTGACCGGTGCCGCGCTGGCCACGATCAACCGGCTGCCGGTGCTGCTGCTGCCCGGCGACCACTTCGCCAGCCACGCGCCCGACCCGCTGCTGCAACAGCTGGAGCACCCGGTCGAGTTCGACGTCTCGGTCAACGACACGCTGCGCCCGGTCTCCCGCTACTTCGACCGGATCACCCGCCCCGAGGCGCTGGTCCCCTCGGCCCTGAACGCCATGCGGGTGCTCGCCGACCCGGCCGAGACCGGAGCCGTCACCCTCGCCCTTCCGCAGGACGTCCAGGCGGAGGCGTACGACTGGCCCGAGGAGTTCTTCGCCGAGCGCGTCTGGCGGGTACGGCGGCCCGCCCCCGACCCGGCCGAGCTGGCGGACGCCGTACACGCCCTACGGGCCGCCGAGCGGCCGTTGATCGTCGCGGGCGGCGGAGTCCACCACAGCCGCGCCGAGGACGCCCTGAGGGCCTTCGTGGAAGCCACCGGCATCCCCGTGGCCTCGACCCAGGCGGGCAAGGGCGCGCTGCGCCACGACCACCCGGCCGATCTGGGGGGCATCGGGCACACCGGGACCGCGGTCGCCGACGACCTGGCGCGCACCGCCGACCTGGTGATCGGCGTCGGAACCCGGTACACGGATTTCACCACGGCCTCCGGCACGCTCTTCCAGAACCCGGACGTCCGCTTCCTCAACCTGAACATCACCGGTTTCGACGCCCACAAGCTGGCCGCCCGCACCCTCGTGTGCGACGCGCGGGCGGGGCTGGACGCCCTCGCGAAGGCCCTCGCCGGGCACCGGGTGGCCGCGGCCTACGAGGCCGAGTACCGGGCGGGCAAGGAGCGCTGGGAGTCCGTCGTGGAGGCCGCCTACCGCGCGGACGACGAGGACGCGGTGCCGACCCAGACCCAGGTGCTCGGCGCCCTGGACGCGGTGGTGGGCGACGAGGACGTGGTCATCAACGCGGCCGGCTCGCTCCCCGGCGACCTGCACAAGCTCTGGCGTGCCCGGTCGCCGCGCCAGTACCACCTGGAGTACGGCTACTCGTGCATGGGCTACGAGATCCCGGCCGGCATCGGCGTCCAGCAGGCCGCCCCGGACACCGTGGTCTGGTCGCTGGTCGGCGACGGCACCTACCTGATGAACCCGACCGAGATCGTCACCGCCGTCCAGGAGGGCCTGCCGGTCAACCTGGTGCTGATCCAGAACCACGGGTACGCCTCCATCGGCGGCCTCTCCGAGTCGGTGGGCGGCGAGCGGTTCGGCACCGCCTACCGCTTCCGTTCGGCCGACGGCACCTTCGGCGGTGCCCCGCTGCCGGTCGACCTCGCGGCGAACGCGGCCAGCCTCGGCATGGAGGTGCTGCGCGCCAAGACCGTGCGCGAGCTGCGCGCGGCGCTCGCCGCGGCCCGCGCGAGCGACCGGCCGACCTGCGTGTACGTCGAGACGGACCCGGCGTCCACCGCGCCCGGGGCCGAGGCCTGGTGGGACGTGCCGGTGGCCGCGACCGCCACCCGCGAGCCCGCCGTGCGGGCCCGCGAGGACTACGACCGGCAGGTCGCCGGCCGCCGCCGGCACCTGTGATCCCCTCGAACCCCGGAAGGAGGCCTCCCGGTGACCCGAACCGCTGATTCCGTCCGAACCGCCGACTCCGCCCGAACCGCCGACTCCGGCCGGACCTCGACCGGCTCGGCCCTCGGCTCCCTGGACTTCGCGCTGGACCGCGGCAGCCCGGTCCCGCTCTACTACCAGCTGGCCCGGCAGTTGGAGGAGGCCATCGAGCACGGGGTGCTGGCCCCCGGCAACCTCCTGGGCAACGAGATCGACCTGTCGGTGCGGCTAGGCCTGTCCCGGCCCACGGTCCGCCAGGCCATCCAGTCGCTCGTCGACAAGGGTCTCCTGGTCCGCCGCCGGGGCGTGGGCACGCAGGTGGTGCACAGCCAGGTCAAGCGGCCGCTGGAACTGAGCAGCCTCTACGACGACCTGGAGTCGGCCGGCCAGGCTCCCAGTACCCGGGTGCTGCGCAACGAGCGGGTCCCGGCGACCGGCGAGGTGGCCGCCGCCCTCGGCATCGCGGAGGGCGCGGAGGTGGTCGTGCTGGAGCGGCTGCGCTGCACGCACGGCCGGCCGGTGGCGTTCCTCTGCAACCACCTCCCCGCCGGCCTGCTCGAACTCGGCACGGAACGGCTGGAGTCGACCGGGCTGTACCGGATGATGAGGACGGCCGGGATCACCCTGCACAGCGCCCGGCAGACCGTGGGGGCGCGCAGCGCCACCGCCGAGGAGGCCGGCCGCCTCGACGAGAAGGAGGGCGCCGCCCTGCTCACCATGCGCCGCACGGCCTACGACGACACCGGCCGCCCGGTCGAGTACGGCAGCCATGTCTACCGGGCGTCCCGGTACGCCTTCGACTTCCAACTGCTGGTGCGTGCCTAGACGTCGGCGGAACGCCACCGGGATCGCCGGCCGCCGGCACGGCCACCGCGGGCTTAACCGCTGGTCCCGCCGTGCGAAACCAACATGCCCGCACACGACTCCCCACGGAGTTCGCCCGCCGGGGGCCCGGCCGTACCGCGCTGTTCAACAAAGCGGCAGACAACCATGTCGATTACGTTTCGGGCAAGAGACGGGCGAGAGCGACGCAGGCTATTGACGCATGAGCGGACAAGCGGCTGTTATGGCGCCCACGATGTTCGGCCGAGTTGGTTTCTGATCGGTTTCGGGACCTTTCGAAGATCAACTCTCCCCTTGCCGAACCCTGTTACTCAGGAGCCGCCATGCGCATCTCCCCGTCCGGTCTTCACCTGCCGGGTCCGAGCCGCCGTAACGTCCTGCGTGGGGCCGGTTCCGCCGCCCTTCTCGCGGGCGGCATACCCCTGCTCTCCGCCTGCGGCGGCAGCGGGTCCTCCTCCGACCCGAAGACCGTCACCCTGGGCTCCAACGGCTCGGACGCCGTGCCGAAGAAGGCCTACGCGGAGATGTACGCGACCTTCAAGAAGCAGTCGGGCATCACCGTCGACGTCAACACGAAGGACCACAACACCTTCCAGGAGCAGATCAACTCCTACCTGCAGGGCACGCCGGACGACGTCTTCAACTGGTTCGCCGGGTACCGGATGCAGTTCTTCGCGAAGAAGGGTCTGGCGACCCCGATCGACGAGGTCTGGGACAAGATCGGCGACGGCTTCCCCGACGCGATGAAGAAGCTCAGCAAGGGCGAGGACGGCAAGTACTACTTCGTGCCGCTGGACACCTACCCCTGGGCCATCTTCTACCGCAAGAGCCTCTTCCAGGAGAAGGGCTACAAGGTCCCCACCACCTGGGACGACTTCATCGCGCTGTGCAAGCAGATGAAGAAGGACGGTCTGGTCCCGATCGCGTTCGGCGACAAGGACGCCTGGCCGGCGATGGGCACCTTCGACCAGCTCAACTTCCGCATCAACGGCTACGACTTCCACGTCGACCTGATGGGCGGCAAGGCCGAGTGGACCGACCCGAAGGTCAAGGCCGTCTTCGACCACTGGGCCGAGATCCTCCCCTACCACCAGGACGGCTTCATGGGCCGCACCTGGCAGGACGCCGCGCAGAGCCTGGTCTCCAAGAAGGCCGGCATGTACCTCCTCGGCTCCTTCGTGGCCCAGCAGTTCACCAACAAGGCCGACCTGGACGACCTCGACTTCTTCGCCTTCCCGGAGATCAACTCCGCGTACGGCCAGGACACCGTCGAGGCGCCCACCGACGGCTACATGGTCAGCAAGGCCCCGAAGAACAAGTCCGGCGCCTTCAAGCTCATGGAGTACCTGGGCACCCCGGACGCCGAGCAGATCTACCTGAAGGCCGACTCCAGTGTGGTCGCCGCCTCCTCCAAGGCGGACACTTCGTCGTACTCCGCCCTGCAGAAGAAGGCGTACGACATGATCAGCAACGCCAAGAGCCTCACCCAGTTCATGGACCGCGACTCCCGCCCGGACTTCACCTCGACGGTGATGCAGCCCGGCCTGCAGAAGTTCCTGCAGAACCCGAAGGGCGTCGACAGCCTGCTCTCGTCGATCGAGCGCCAGAAGAAGACCATCTTCGCCTCCGAGTGAGCGGCTGAATGACCACTGACCTCACCACGAAGTCCCAGGAGGCGGCCGCCGTGCCGCCTCCTGGGCGCGCGTCCGAGAAGAAGCGGGTCCGGCAGGGGCACAAGCGCCTGCTGACCCGCCGCGACCGCGTCACGCTGGCCTTCATGGCCGGCGTGCCGACGGTCCTCCACGTCCTCCTGGTCTGGGTGACCGCCCTGGCCTCGATCCTGCTGGCCTTCACCACCTGGGACGGCATCGGCTTCGACTCCATCAAGTGGGTCGGCCTCGACAACTTCCACCAGCTCTTCAGCGACAACCCGCAGTTCTGGCCCGCGGTCCAGCACAACATCATCTGGTTCGTCGTACTGATCCTGATACCCACGCCGTTCGGCCTGTTCCTGGCCGTGCAGCTGGACAAGCGGATCCGGTTCACCCGGATCTACCAGACGGCGTTCTTCCTGCCGGTCGTCATCTCCATGGCATGCATCGGCTTCGTCTGGCAGCTGATCTACAACCCGGACACCGGCCTGATCAACAGCATCATCGGGGCCAACAAGCCGGGCCACTACATCGACTGGATCGGCGACCCGAAGCTGAACCTGTGGGCGGTCCTGATCGCCGCCTCCTGGCGGCACGCCGGCTACATGATGATCCTCTACCTGGCCGGTCTCAAGAGCGTCGACCCGTCGCTGCGCGAGGCCTCCGCCCTCGACGGCGCCAACGAGTGGCAGACCTTCAAGAACGTCATCTTCCCGACCCTGCGGCCCACCAACACGGTCGTCCTGGTCGTCACCATCATCGAGGCGCTGCGCGCCTTCGACCTGGTCTTCGTCTTCAACAAGGGCGCCCAGGGCACCGAGTTGCTCTCCATCCTGGTGACCAACAACATCATCGGCGAGTCCAGCCGCATCGGTTACGGCTCGGCGATCGCGGTGGTCCTGCTGGTCATCTCCCTGATCGTGATCATCCCGTACCTGATCGCGACCTTCCGGAAGGAGCGGCGCGCATGAGCACCGTGAGCGCGCTGGGCAAACAGCGCACCCCGATCCGTCCGGCCCGCGTCCTGCTGCACGTCTTCCTCGCCGTCACCGCGCTCGCCTGGCTCGCCCCGCTGCTGTGGGCGGTCTTCTCCGCGCTGCGCCCCTACAGCGAGACCAGCGACCGCGGTTACGTGTCCTGGCCGCACACGCTGAACTTCGACAACTTCACGAACGCGTTCACGCAGTCGGACATGACCCACTACTTCATGAACACGCTGATCATCGCGGTCCCGGCCGTGCTGCTCACGCTGTTCCTGTCGTCGATGGTCGCCTTCTACGTCAGCCGCTTCGACTTCCGGCTCAACCTGGCGCTGCTGCTGGTGTTCACGGCGGGCAACCTGCTGCCGCAGCAGGTCATCATCACGCCGCTGTACCGGATGTACCTGCTGACGAACCTGCCGGGGATCACGCAGAGCGGCAAACTGTACGACTCGGCGCTCGGCCTGGTCCTCATCCACGTGGCCTTCCAGTCCGGGTTCTGCGCGTTCGTGCTCAGCAACTACATGCGCTCGCTGCCGCACGAACTGACCGAGGCCGCGCTGGTGGACGGCGCGTCCGTGTGGCGCCTGTACTGGCAGATCACGCTGCCGCTGTGCCGGCCGGCGATGGCGGCCCTGGCGACCCTGTTGTCGATCTGGATCTACAACGACTTCTTCTGGGCGCTGGTGCTGATCTCGACCGGTGAGAACATGCCGATCACCTCGGCGCTGAACAACCTCTCGGGCCAGTACTTCACCGACCCGAACCTGGTCGCCGCGGGCTCCCTGCTCACCGCGATCCCGACGCTCGTCGTGTACTTCGCGCTGCAGAAGCAGTTCGTCAGCGGTCTCACCCTGGGCTCCGCCAAGGGCTGAGACGGCCCCCTCCGAAAGAGAACCCCGTGCACAACCCGTTCACCCCGGTCGCCTCGGTGCCCGTGGACACCTGGTCCGCGCGCGTCCACGAGGAGGGCTGGCAGTCCTGGTCGCCGAGCGGCTCCTACCGGCTCGGCGTGGCCCCGTACCGTCCGGCGAACGCGAACTGGGCGACCGTGTGCTACCGGCCCGGCCGGACCGTGCCCGCCAGGACCTACCAGGGCGAGGGCCTGCTGGCGCTCGACCCGGGTGACGGCTCACCGGCCCGGCTGTGGGCGGCGGCGAACCCGCCGCACGAGCTGCCGTCGGTCCGGCTGACCACGGCGCGCGGGGTCGCCGAGGTCGAGGCCGACGGCCCGGTCAAGGAGTGGACCGGCGCGGACATCCAGTCCGTGCTGGGCGAGTGGGCCCGCGCCCTGGCCCTGCCGGCGCCCCGGCCCGCCCCCACCGTCTGGTGCTCCTGGCACGAGTACTCCACGGCCGTCACCGAGGACGACATCCACGAGAACCTGCGGGCGATGGACACCCTCGACCTGCCCATCGACGTGGTGCAGATCGACGACGGCCACCAGAGCGCGCTGGGCGACTGGCTGAACGTCTCCGGCCGCTTCCGCTCACGGCGGGGCATCGCGGACGCCGTCCGCGGCCGCGGCCGCCGGGCGGGCATCTGGACGGCGCCCTTCCTGGTCGACCCGGCGAGCGCGCTCGCCGAGACGTACCCGGACTGGCTGGTGCGCGACCCCGGCGGCAGCCCGCTGCACGCGGGCCGCAACCGGGGCCACGACCTGTACGTCCTGGACACCACCCACCCGGCCGCCGCGGCCTACCTCACCGAGGTCTATGCCACGCTGCGCGCCGAGGGCTACGACTACTTCAAGACCGACTTCCTCTACGCGGGCGCGATGGACGGCGTACGGCACTCGGGGGCCGACCCGATCACCGCGTACCGGACGGGCATCGCCCTGATCCGGGACGCCGTCGGCGCCGACGCCTACCTGCTGGGCTGCGGCGCGCCGATGCTGCCCTCCATCGGCCTGTTCGACGCGATGCGGGTCAGCCCCGACACCGCACCGCGCCGCCGCCCCGAGACCGACGACTACAGCCAGCCGGGCCAGGATCCGGCCGAGTTCACCGGAACCGGCCGCCAGTGGCAGCACGGCCGGCTCTGGGTCAACGACCCCGACTGCCTGATGGCCCGCCCCGCCGTGGAGACGCGCGCCCGCTGGGCCGCCCACGTGGAGGCCGTCGGCGGCCTGGTCGCCTCCAGCGACCGGCTGCTCTCCCTCGACCCGTGGGGCGTGGACCTCACCCGCCGCCTTCTCACCGCAGCCACCGGAGCCACCCGATGAACGACCGCACCCTCTCCGTCCCCGGCATCGTCTACGGCGGCGACTACAACCCCGAGCAGTGGCCCGAGGAGGTGTGGGACGAGGACGTCCGCCTGATGCGCGAGGCGGGCGTGAACATGGTGAGCGTCGGCATCTTCTCGTGGGCGCTGCTGGAGCCGTCGGAGGGCGTTCACGACTTCTCGCGGACCGACCGGATCCTCGGCCTGCTCCACGAGAACGGCATCGCCGTCGACCTCGCCACGCCGACGGCCGCCCCGCCCGCCTGGTTCTTCCGCGCCCACCCCGAGGCACTCCCGGTGGACCGCGACGGCCGCACGCTGTCGTACGGCAGCCGCCAGACGTTCTGCCCGAGCAGCCCGGCCTACCGGGCGGCCGCGCTCGGGATCACGGACGCGATCGCCCGGCGGTACGCGGACCACCCGGCGGTGCGGATGTGGCACGTCCACAACGAGTACGGCTGCCACAACGCGGCCTGCTACTGCGACACCAGCGCCGAGTCCTTCCGGCGCTGGCTGCGGGCCCGGTACGGCGACGACCTGGCCGCCCTCAACCACGCCTGGGGCACCACGTTCTGGAGCCAGTGGTACTACGCCTGGGACGAGATCCTGCCGCCCCGCGCCACCGGCGCCGTGCCGAACCCGACGCACCAGCTGGACTGGCGCCGGTTCTGCTCGGACGAACTGCTGTCGCTGTACACGGCGGAGCGCGACGTGCTCCGGGCGGCGGCTCCCGCGACCCCGGCCACCACCAACTTCATGGTGATGCACAACTTCGACGCCCTCGACTACTGGCGCTGGGCACCGGAGCTGGACGTGGTGGCCAACGACCACTACCTGATGTCCGCCGACCCCGAGTCGCAGATCGACGTCGCGCTCAGCGGCGACGTGATGCGGTCGCTGGCGGGCGGCCCGTGGCTGCTGATGGAGCACTCGACGGGCGCCGTGAACTGGCAGCCCGTCAACCGCGCCAAGACACCCGGTGAGTTGCGCCGCAACGCGCTCGCCCACGTGGCGCACGGCGCGGACGGCATCTGCTACTTCCAGTGGCGGGCGGCGAAGGCCGGTGCCGAGCAGTGGCACTCCGCGATGCTGCCGCACGCCGGGACCGACAGCCGGATCTGGCGGGACGTGGTCCGGCTGGGCGCGGACCTGCGGGCGCTGGCGGAGGTGCGCGGCGCCACCGGCACGGCCGAGGTGGCCGTCGTCTGGGACTGGGACGCCCGCTGGGCGCTGGAGTTCCCGTCCCAGCCGAGCGGCGAGCTGCGCTACCAGGACCTGGTCCGCGCCTGGTACGAGCCGCTGTGGCGGGCCGGGGTGGCCGTGGACTTCGTCCGCCCCGACGCGGACCTGTCGGCGTACAAGGCGGTCCTGGCCCCGAGCCTGTACCTGGTCGACGACGCGGGCGCGGCCAACCTCACCGCCTTCGCCGAGGCCGGCGGCACCCTGGCCGTCGGCTTCCACAGCGGCATGGTCGACGAGAACAGCCATGTGCGGCTGGGCGGTTACCCGGGCGCGTTCCGTGAGGTGCTGGGCGTCCGCACGGACGAGCTGTTCCCGCTCCTGCCCGGTGAGCGCGTGGCGTTGAGCGAGGGCGGCACGGGCTCGCTGTGGTCGGAGCGGGTGCGGCCGGCGGGCGCCGAGGTGGTCACGTCCTTCGCCGACGGGCCGCTGGCCGGTGTGCCCGCGGTGACGCGGCACGCCCACGGCGCGGGCAGCGCCTGGTACCTGGCCACGCTGCCGGACCCGGAGACCCTCGCGGGGCTGCTCGGCCGGATCCGCGAGGAGGCGGGCGTGGCCGCGGGCCGCACCGCGCCGGAGGGCGTGGAGGTCGTCGTACGGCGCGGCGCGGACGCGGACTACGTGTTCGTGATCGACCATGCCGGGGCGGGGGCCGAAGTGCCGGTGGCGGCGGGGTCGGTGGAGCTGCTGTCCGGGAAGGCGGTGGACGGGGCGGTGGTCGTGGCCCCGGGTGAGATCGCGGTGGTGCGGGAGCGGCGGGCGTCCGCCTAGCGCCGCGTCGGCAATACCCCCAGCGCCCCGTACGGGGCGCTGGGGTGAGCGTCAGTTGGCTGCGAACGGGCCGTGCAGGGCCGCCCATTGCAGGAGCATGATGGTCTTCGCGTCGGCGATCTCGCCGGTGCGGATCATCTCCAGGGCGCGGCGGAAGGGGAGTTCGAGGATCTCGATGTCCTCGCCCTCCTCGTCCAGGCCGCCGCCCTCGTGCGTGCGGGTCGCCGGCGTGTAGGCGGCCGCGTAGAACGAGATCCGCTCGGTCACCGAACCGGGGCTCATGTAGACGTCGAAGACGTGCTCGACGTCCCCGACGGTGTGCCCGGTCTCCTCGACGACCTCGCGGCGGACCGCGTGCTCCGGGTGCTCGTCCTCGGCGTCCAGCAGGCCCGCCGGGGTCTCGATCAGCATGCCGTCGGGGTGGCCGTTGACGTACGCCGGGAAGCGGAACTGGCGGGTGAACAGGACGGTCTCGTGCTCGGTGTCGTAGAGGAGCAGGGTGGCGCCGTCGCCGCGGTCGTGGGTCTCGCGTTCCTCCGTGTGCCAGGTGCCGTCGGCGTGCCGGTAGTCGAAGGTGGTGGCCCGCTCGACGTACCAGTGGCTGGAGAGCAGCTTCACCTCCCGGACCCGTACGCGCGGGTTGCCGGTCAGGTCGAGGCCCGTGCGGTCGAGTCCGGTGCGGCCCCGGCGGTCGGGGGTGTCGGCCCCGGCGGTCATCGCGGGCCCGCCGGGCGGGCGGAAGCGTTCGGATCGTTCATGATCCCCTGTCTACCACCCGCCCGCGGAGCCGGTCCGCCGGGCCGGTCCTAGTGCACCTCGGCCCGTGCCGGGTCCTCGTCGAGGAAGCCGCCCGACTGGTGCTGCCACAGCTTGGCGTAGGCGCCCTCGGCGGTGAGCAGTTCGTGGTGCGTGCCCTGCTCGACGATCCGGCCCCGGTCCAGGACCACCAGCCGGTCCATGGAGGCGACCGTGCTCAGCCGGTGCGCCACCACCAGGGCCGTACGGCCCTCCATGAGCCGCCACAGCGCCTCCTGGACGAGGATCTCGCTCTCGGAGTCCAGCGCGCTGGTCGCCTCGTCCAGGAGCAGGATCGGGGCGTCCCGCAGGATGGCCCGGGCGAGGGCGACCCGCTGGCGCTGGCCGCCGGAGAGCTTGACGCCGCGCTCCCCGACCATCGTGTCGAAGCCGTCCGGCAGCGCGTCGGCGAACTCCGTGACGTGGGCCGCCTCGGCGGCCAGCCGGATCTCGGCCTCATCCGCGCCGGGCCGGGCGAACGCGATGTTCTCCCGCAGGGTCCGGTGGAACATCGCCGGGTCCTGCGGCACGTAGGCGATCTGGCTGCGCAGGTCGGCCTGGCGCAGCCGGCTGATGTCCTGGCCGCCGATGGTGATCCGGCCGCCGTCGACGTCGGTCATGCGCAGCAGCAGCCGGGTCAGCGTGGTCTTGCCGCCGCCCGACCGGCCGACGAACCCGAACTTCGAGCCGCTGGGCACGTCCAGCTCAAGCCCTTCGAACAGCGGTTTGGCACCCGCGTGAGTGAAGGACACCCGCTCGAAGCGGACGTCGGCGCCCCGCGGCGCGAGCGGTTCCGGGGCCACCGGGTCCAGGACCGTCGGCGGGTCCAGGAGCAGCTCGGTGAACTGGGCGGCCTCCGTCATGGAGCTCTCCATGCGCCGGTAGATCTGGTTGAACTCGAACATGATCCGGGTCGCGTTGGTGTAGTAGGTGAAGGCGACCACCACCGCCTCCACGCTCTGCCCGCCGCCCGCCAGTCCGACCGCGAGCAGCAGGCCCAGCGCGTTCGTCGCCACGGACATCGGCGCGACGAACGTGTCGATGCGCAGGTTGCCGTAGTCCCAGGAGCGCAGTGTGCGCCGCCTGGACTCGGCGACCCGCGACCGGTGTTCGGCGGCCTCCCGGCGCTCGGCGGCGAACGCCCGGACCGTGTCGATGTTCATCAGGCTGTCGGCGACATGGCCGGACACCCGTGCGATGGCCTCCTCTCGCTGGGCGACCAGCCGCTGCCGCCGCCGGATCAGCGGCACCACGCACACCGCGGTGACCGCGATCATCGTCAGCAGCCCGACCACCAGGAGCGGTTCGTAGCGCCACAGCACCACCGACCCGAACAGCAGGGGCACGAAGCTGCCCACGATGTTGAAGGTGAGCGTGTCGGCGAACTCCTCGAAGCGGGTGGCGAAGCTCAGCACCCGCTTGGTCAGCGATCCCGCGAAGTTGTCGTGGAAGAACGCGGAGTCCTTGGCGAACAGTTCGTCCATGCCGGTGACGTACAACTGCTCGATGCCGAGCGCGTCCACGCGGTTCAGGCAGTGCAGCCCGATCCGCCAGAGGGTCTCCGCCAGCAGCAGCGCACCGCCGAAGCCGAGCACGTACGGCAGGGCCGCGGCCAGGCTCAGACGGTGGCCGCCGGAGATCCGGCCGACCAGTTTGGCGACGGCCAGCGGCGCCACGTAGTTGATTCCGATGTTGCCGAGGGCCGGCAGCAGCATGCCGGGCAGCGTGTACCTCTTGAGCCGCGCCAGTTCCCGTCCGTAGTAACGCAGTGCGAGCAGGACGGCACCTTGTCGCGGTCCGCTCGCCGGTAAATCGACCGAGGATGTCATGTTCAACCCTGTGTAGTCGTCGTACGGCATGCCGAGTCGGCCGGCGCATGGTCCGCGTCGGCCGGGAATCGGCAGGTCAGGAAAGGGAAGTGTGCCGTGACGAGGGTCACCGAGTCCACGTGTTTTCCGGACGGCCGCTACTGTCCGAACACGCGGTCGACGCCGGGGAGGTCCGCGTCCTCGTACTGCTCCCAGTCCGCGTCGTCGAGGCCGAGGAGCCGTTCGGTCCGCGCCGGGTCCGGCAGCGGACCCTGGTCGCCCGTCACCTTGAGCGCGGAGACCGCGGTGACGTGACCGAGCCGCAGGGCGCGGGCGGTCGAGCCGCCGCGGAGCAGTCCGGCCAGGAAGCCCGCCGCGAACGCGTCGCCCGCGCCGACCGGTTCCACCACCGTCGTGCGCAGCGCCGGCACCGTGCACGCGCCGTCCGCGGTGACGGCCGTGGCGGCCCGGCCACCGTCCTTGACGACGAGGATCCGCGGACCCGGCAGCAGGTCCCGCACGCCGTCGACGGTCAGGTCGGCGCCCCACAGGTGCTGTGCCTCGTCCAGGCCCACGAGCACGATGTCGGCGCGGTCGGCGAGGTCGCGCAGGACGCCGGGCGCGGTGCCGTCCGGCCACAGGGCGGCACGGTGGTTGACGTCGAAGCTGACGGCGTACGGCCGTTCGCCGGCCGGCCTGTCGAGCGCACGGGTCACCAGGTCGCGGCAGGACGGGGAGAGCGCGGGCGTGATGCCGGTGAGGTGCAGGAGGGCGGCGGAACCCAGCGGTTCGCCGTCCAGCAGGCCGGGGTGCAGCGCCGAGGCCGCCGAGCCCGCGCGGTAGTAGTGGACGCGGGTCCCGGCGGGACCGGGGTCCTTGACCAGGAGGCCGGTGGGCCGCCGCGGGTCGACGAGGACGTGCCCGACGTCCACCCCGGCGGCGGCGACGGCCGCGCGGACCCGGTGCCCGAAGGGGTCGTCGCCGACGGCCGAGAGCCAGACGGCGGGGACGCCGTGAGCGGCCAGGTACATGGCCACGTTGGACTCCGCGCCCGCGACGGACAGCCGCAGCGCGTCGGCGCCGGCGAGCGGCCGGGGCGGGTCGGGGGCCAGGGCCGCCATGGTCTCGCCGGCGCAGACGACCCGTCCCGGGGCGGGCCTCCAGGGGGCCGTCATGCCGGTCGGTCCTCCGCCACGGCGGCCAGGAACGCCCGTGCCCGCTCCCGCAGGGCGGCGATGTCGCCGCCGTCGGCCGCGTCGCCGACCAGGGGCGAGCCGCCGCCCACGGCGGTCGCGCCGGCGGCCAGGTAGGCGCGGGCGGCGTCGACGTCGACACCGCCGACCGGGACCAGCACCGCGTCCGGGAACGGGCCGCGCAGCGCCTTCAGATAGGCCGCTCCCCCGGCCTCGGCGGCCGGGAACAGCTTCAGCGCGGCCGCGCCCCGGGCCTGGGCCGCGATGACGTCCGTGGGAGTCAGCACACCGGCCAGGACCGGCATGCCGAGATCCAGTGCGGTGTCGACGCCGGCGCCCAGGCCGGGGGTGACCGCGAAGCCGGCGCCCGCCTGGTGCGCGGCCCGCGCGTCCGCGGCGGTCAGGACGGTCCCGGCGCCCAGCGGGCGGCCGGATCCCAGTTCCCCGGCGGCCCGCGAGAGGACGGTCAGCGCGTCCGTGCCGCTGAGGGACACCTCGATCAGTTCGATGCCCTCCTCGGCCAGGGCCAGCACGGTGCGCAGGGCGGCGTCCGGGTCGGAGCCGCGCACGATGGCGAGCAGTCGGCGGGAGGTGAGGGCGGCACGCAGATCCACGGCCAGGCTCCTTGGGGGTGCGGGACGACGGGGGGCGTTTCAGGGGCAAGGGCAGGCGGCGGTCACGGTGAGCCGCCAGCGGACCTCGCCCGTGGCGCCGACGCGGGCCGCGTCGTCCGGGCCCGCGTCGGCGAGGTCGAAGACCCGGCCGAGCATGGGCTCCACGCCCGTACTGCGGTAGGGCCGGTCCGCCGGGAAGCCGCCGAGGTTGCGCCACAGGGCGACGGAGACCGGCTGTCCGTCGGCCTCGACGGCGAAGGCGAGCCGGTCCCCGCCGTCGTGCACGCAGCACCGGCCGGCCGCCACCACGGCCCCGGCCGCCGTGCCGTCGTGCGGCCCGAACCGGTCCAGGCGCAGTCCGAGCGGCGCCGGCCAGGCGCCCTCCAGCCAGCGGGCGCCGTCCGGCCAGGGCCGGTCCACCAGGTGGGCCGCCTCCGGGAACAGCCGGGCGGGCGCCGCCTCCCGGACGGTGACGACGGCCTCCTCGGAGAGGTCCAGCAGGGCGTGCGCGGCCCACAGGAAGCGGAAGCCGGGCTCGGCCGTCAGCACGTAGTCGGCCCGTACGGCGTCGGCCGTGGCGCTCAGCTTCCGCGTCAGCGTGAAGCGTGCGCAGCGGACGCGCTCGGTGTCCCCGTCCCGGGTCCAGGCCCGCGACCAGGCGTCCCCGTGGTCGGGTGTGCCGCGCACGGTGGGCACGCACTCCTCCAGGCCGCCCGCGTCCACGAACGCGTCGCCCGGTGCCACCCGGTCGCGGCCGGTGCCCTCACGCCGCCACAGCCATTCGCGGCCGCCGTGCCGCAGCGAGGTCCAGCGTCCGCCGTGGCCGGGGTCGGTCAGGACCTCCATCACCACTCCGCGAAGGAGCCGTCGGAGTGCCGCCACACCGGGTTGCGCCACTGGTGGCCGGACCGGTCGGCGGCGCGCACGGCCGCCTCGTCGACGGTGATGCCGAGCCCGGGGGCGTCACCGCGCCGCGCGTGCCCGTCGACGAACCGGAAGGGTTCGGTGTCGACCAGGTAGGACAGCAGATCGGCCGCCTTGTTGTAGTGGATGCCGCGGCTCTGCTCCTGGATCAGGAAGTTCGGTGTGGCGAAGGCGACTTGCAGACTGGCCGCCAGCGCGATCGGCCCGAGCGGGCAGTGCGGGGCGAGCTGGGCGCCGTAGGTCTCCGCGAGCGAGGCGATGCGGTGCACCTCGGAGATGCCGCCGGCGTGGGACAGGTCCGGCTGGGCGACCGCGATGCCGGCGGCCAGGACGGGCAGGAACTCCGCCCGCGAGTACAGGCGTTCGCCGGTGGCCAGCGGTATCGGGCTGGCGGCGACCAGGCCGGGGAGCAGGTGGCCCTGCTCGGGGACGACGGGTTCCTCGACGAACAGCGGGTGCAGGGGGGCGAGTTCGGCGAGGACGCGGCGGGCGCCGGCGGCGGTGAAGCGGCCGTGGAAGTCGACGGCGACGTCCCGGTCGGGACCGAGGGCGTCCCGGGCGGCCGCCACCCTGGCCACCACGGCCGCGGTCTCCGACGCCGTGGGGAGGGGCGAGGTGGCTCCGGCGGCGTTCATCTTCACCGCGGTGAAGCCGGCCTCCACCTGGGCGGTGACCTGCTCGGTGAGTTCGGCGGGTTCGTCGCCGCCGACCCAGGCGTAGACCCGGACCCGGTCGCGGACCGGGCCGCCGAGCAGGGCGTGCACGGGCGCGCCGTACGTCTTGCCGGCGATGTCCCAGAGCGCCTGGTCGAGTCCGGCGACGGCGCTGGACAGGACCGGGCCGCCGCGGTAGAAGCCGCCCTTGGTGAGCACCTGCCAGTGGTCCTGGATGCGCAACGGGTCCTGGCCCACCAGGTATTCGGCGAGGACGTCGACGGCGGCGCGCACCACCTCGGCGCGGCCCTCGACGACGGGCTCGCCCCAGCCGACCACACCGTCGTCGGTCTCGACGCGGCAGAACAGCCAGCGGGGCGGGACGAGGAAGGTCTCTATTCGTTCGATCTTCACTGGCCGCCGGTGCCTTTCGGGTCGTCGTCGGTGCCGTCGAGCCGGGCCAGGTCGCGGCCCGCCTGGTCGAGCAGGGCACGCATGGCGCGTTCGGCCGCCTCGGGGTCGCCGTCGCGGACGGCGTCGAGGACGGCGCGGTGGGCGGGGACGGGCGATTCGCTGTGCGGGGAGCTGTGCACGAGGCGGTCGCGGTGGGCGAGCCCGGACTCGATGACCATCTCCATGCGTTCGAGCAGTTCGTTGTGGGTGGCGGCGAGCAGGGCGCGGTGGAAGGCGAGGTCGGCGTCGACCGCGTGTCCCGGGTCGGCGTCGTCGTGCCGTCCCATGGCGTCCAGGGCCGCTTCCAGGGCCGTGAGGTCGGCGTCGGTGCGGCGCGTGGCGGCGAGCCGTACGGCGGCCGGTTCGATGATCGCCCGGACCTCGGCGAGATTGTGCAGCAGCGACCGGTCGGTGCCCTCGGCGCCGGCTCCCTCGAACCGCCAGCGCAGCACGTCGGCGTCGAGCAGGTTCCAGTCCGCGCGGGCGCGCACGAAGGTGCCGCGTTTCTGGCGGGCGTCGACCATGCCCTTGGCGGCGAGCACCTTGAGGGACTCGCGCAGGGCGGTGAGGCTGACGTCGAGTTCGCTCTGCAGCGCCACCAGGTCGAGGGTGGCCCCTTCCGGGATCTCGCCGCCCAGGATGCGGCGCGCCAGGGCCTCCACGGTCTGGCCGTGCACACCGCGGCGGGCGTAGGGCGTCATGTCGTACAGCCTTTCTGTTCACGGCGTGGTGCGGCGGCGCTCACTCGGAGTCCTTCACGACGCTCCAGCCGCCGTCCACCACGAGCCGGGCTCCGGTGATGAAGGAGGCCTCGTCGGCGCTGAGGAACGCGATGGCCGCGGCCACCTCCTCGGGCGTGCCGAAGCGGCGGGCGGCGGTCTGCGCGACGCTGCGCTCCCGTTCCCCGGGCGGCACCCGGTCCCAGGCGCCGGTCAGGACCGGCCCGGGCAGCACCGCGTTGACGCGTACCTCGGGCCCGTACTCGACGGCGAGCTGTCCGCACAGCGACAGCAGCGCGCCCTTGGCCGCCGCGTAGGCGGGGTGCCCGGGGATGCCGGCGTGGGCGTGCACCGACGAGGTGAGCACCACGGCCCCGCGTCCGGCCCTCAGGTCGGGCAGGACGGCCTTGAAGCCGAGGAAGCTCGCGGTGAGGTTGACGTCGAGCTGCCGCTGCCAGGACTCGGCCGTCATCTCGTGGGCCGGGCGGACGTCGGCGGTGTAGGCGTTGCTGACGAGCACGTCGACCGGGCCGAAGGCGTGGGCGGCGGTGACGACGAGGTCCCAGGCGTCCTCGGCGGCGACGTCGGCGTGCACGTAGCGGGCCCGGCCGCCGTCCTTGGTGATCCCGTCCACCACGGCCTGCCCGCGTTCGTCCGCGATGTCGACGAGGACGACGGCGGCCTCCTCGCGGGCGAGGCGTTCGGCGGTGGCGGCTCCGATGCCGGAGGCGGCACCGGTCACCACGGCGGTACGGCCGGTGAAGCGGGCACCGTACCGTCGTACGGACTGGTCCATCGGGCTCCTTAGAGGGTGAGCTTGCTGGAAACATATGCGTCCTGGCGGCGGGTCAGCACCACCAGGTCCGCATCGTGGTCGGCGCTCCAGGCGAACGGCAGGCCGTGGTGGAGCAGATGGGCTCCGCCGTACTCGGCTCCGGTCGCCGTGTCCCGGTAGCGGGCGGCCGGGTCGAGGCCGCGCAGCCGGAGGCGGTCGGGGCGGCCGGTGAGCAGCGGGGCGCCGTCGAGGCGGCCGGTGGAGAGCGCGGCGACGACGGTGCGGTCACCGTGGTCGTACTGCACTCCGCAGCTGGTGTCGTCCGGGGTGCCGAGCAGCCGGGCCTCGCCGAGGTGGACGACGTCCCGGACCTCCTTGTAGCGGGCGATCCACCGGGCGGCCTCGGCGCGCTGGGCCGGCGTCCAGGCGCGCAGGTCGGCGCCGATGCCGAGGACCCCGCACAGGGCGTTGACGAAGCGGAAGGCGAGGCTGCGCGGCCGTGGGTCGAGGATCCCGGGTGCGTCGGTGACCCAGGAGCTCATCACGTGCGGGGCGTGAGCGTGCAGGAAGCCGTGCTGGACGCGCAGCCGGTCCATGGGTGCGGTGTTGTCGCTGGGCCAGACGACGTCGGTGCGGGCGATGGTGGCGTGCTCGATGCGGCCGCCGCCGCCGGCGCAGCCCTCGACGGTGACGTCCGGGTGGGCGGCGCGCAGGTGGTCGAGGACGCGCAGGTATCCGGCGACGTGCTCGGCGTCCAGGTCGGCGGGGCCGGCGCCGGGGCGGCCGCGTTCGGTGGGCGGGCGGTTCATGTCCCACTTGAGGTAGCCGATGCCGTACGCGCCGAGCAGGCGGTCCAGGGTGGCGAGGACGAACTCCTGGACGTCGGTGCGGCCGAGGTCCAGGAGCAGCTGGTTGCGGACCAGGCGGGACGGGCGGCCCTCGACGCGGTACACCCACTCCGGGTGTTCGGCGTGGAGCCGGCTGCCGGGGCTGACCGCCTCCGGTTCGACCCACAGCCCGAAGTCCAGGCCGAGGGCGCGGACGTCGGCGACGAACCGGTCGAAGCCGTCGGGGAACGCGGCCGGGTCCGGGTACCAGTCGCCCAGCCCGCCGGTGTCGTCGGCGCGGCCGGTGAACCAGCCGTCGTCCACGACGAACAGCTCGGCGCCGATGTCCGCCGCCGCCTTCGCCAGTTCCAGCTGTCCGGCCGCGTCGACGTCGAAGCCGGTGGCCTCCCAGGAGTTGTAGAGGACCTTGCGTGTGCGGTGCAGCCGGTCGCCGGTGAGCCGGCGTTCGTAGCGGTGCCAGACCCGGGACAGGCCGTCGAGTCCGTCCGGGCTGAACGCGCAGGCGAGACGGGGCGTGGCGAGCGTCTCCCCGGCGGCCAGCAGCACGGCGCCCTCGTGCGGGACGCGGCCGGCGCGGACCCGTACGGCGCCGCCGGGTTCGGCCTCGGCCGTGATGTGCCAGTTGCCGGGCCACTCCAGCGCGATGCCGTAGGCCGCGTCGCCGCTGCGCACGGCGAGCCAGGGCGCGTACGCGTGTCCCGGCGCGCCCTGCAGGCTGCCGATGGCGAACGTGCCGCGCTCCAGGTCGAGATGGGTGAGCTGGAACTCCTGCGACCACTGCCCGCACAGGTAGGTGAGCCGGGCCGCGCCGGTGACGGGGATGTTCACGGCGGCCGAGTCGAGGCGTTCCAGGCGCAGTTCGCCGTCGGCGGTGAACTCGGTCCAGCGCAGGATCACGTCGGTGTCGGGCACGGTCTCGTAGCACAGGACCGTGCGCAGCCCGGTCTTCCCGTCGGTGAAGGCCAGCCGCAGCGTGCTCTCCGTGTGCTCCGCGCCGTCGAACTCCCACCACACACCGCGCTCGTCGCCCGCGATCAGCTCGGAGCCGGTGAACGGCCGCAGTCCGTAGGGGAGGTACTCGGCCGGGGCCGCGTCGGCGGGCGTGATGAAGTGGGTGCGGTGGGACCAGTCGAGAGCGGAGGGGCCGTCCTCGACGCCGAGCGGGCCCCAGGCGTCGAGTTCGGCCCAGGGGCCGTCCGGGGAGAGGCGGACGGTGTAGGAGGTGTGCTCCGTGCGCAGGGTCCAGCGGGGGTGGGTCACTTGACCGCTCCGAGGTTGAGTCCGGCCACGAAGTGACGCTGGAAGCGGAGGAACACGGCGACCGTGGGCGCGGCGGCGATGACCGAGCCGGCGGCGATCACGTTCCACATGGACACGTACTGGCCCTGGAGGCCGATGAGGGCCGCGGTGATCGGCATCTTGGAGTCGCTGCGCAGGACGGTGATCGCCCAGAGCAGGTCGTTGAAGATCCAGGTGAAGGACAGGGCGCTGAGCGCGGCCAGGGCGGGGCGGGTGAGCGGGAGGATGATCCGCCAGAAGATCTGCCACGGCCCGGCACCGTCCACGACGGCGGCCTGCTGGATCTCGGCCGGGATGGACCGCATGAACCCGTGCAGGACGAAGACGTAGAAGCCGACGCCGAAGCCGATCTGCACGCCGATGAGGGCGGGCAGCGTGTCGTAGACGCCCATCAGCTCGCTGAGTCTGGACACCGGGATGAGCAGGATCTGCGGGGGCAGCAGGTTGCCGCCGAGCATCAGGAGCAGCAGGGAGCGCCGGAAGGGCAGTTCGTAGCGGCTGAGGGCGAACGCGGCCATCGCGGCGAGGGCGAGCGTCACCAGGACGCTGGGGATCGTCACGAGGAGGCTGTTGATCAGCGCGCGCTGCTGGCCGCCGTCGGTCCAGGCCTGGCCGAAGTTGCCGAGAGTGAAGGAGTGCGGCCAACTGCCCAGCCCGTGGGCGGCGATGTCGTCGAAGGTGCGCAGGCTGGTGACCACGACCAGGACGATGGGCAGCAGCCACAGCGCGGCCAGCGCACCGGCGCCCAGGTGGAATCCGGCGGTGGCGGCCCGCCTGCGGCGCAGTGCCGTCGTGTCGGCGGACATCAGTCGGCCTCCCGGAAGGCGCGCACCAGGTAGGAGGCGATGACCCCGAAGGCGAGGACGAAGATGACGACGGCCAGGGCGGAGCCGTAGCCGAGGCGCAGCGACTGGAAGGCGGTCGAGTACATGTAGGTGCTCAGCAGTTCGGAGGAGTGGTAGGGGCCGCCGCGGGTGAGCGACCAGACGACGTCGAAGGAGCGCAGCGAGTCGATGACGATGACGGACAGCACGACGGCGTTGACGCTGCGCAGCTGGGGCAGGGTCACGTGCCGGAAGCGCTGCAGGGCGCTCGCCCCGTCGACCTTGGCGGCTTCGTACAGCACCGGGTCGATGCCCTTGAGGCCGGCGAGGTACAGCACCATGACGTAGCCGATCTGCCGCCACAGCGCGGGCACGATCACGGCGTACAGGGCGGTGTCCTGGTCGGCGAGCCAGGCGTGCCGCAGGCTGCCGAGGCCCACGCTCCGCAGCACCTGATCGAGGACGCCGTCGGGCTGGTAGATCGCCTGCCAGACCAGGGCGGTGGCGACCAGGGAGAAGACCACGGGCAGGAACAGCGCGGCCCGGTAGAAGCCGATGCCGCGCCGCTCCTGCTGGAGGAAGAGCGCGGCGGCCAGCCCCAGGACGGCGGACAGGCCGCCGAACAGGACCAGCCACAGCACGGTGTGGCCGGCCGCGCTGCGGAAGACGTCGTCGTGGGCCATCTCGCGGAAGTTGTCCAGGCCGACGAACCGCGGCGGGGAGACGCCGTCCCAGTTGGTGAGGGCGAGGTAGAAGCCCTGCACGGCGGGCCAGAAGACCCACACGGCCTCGGCCAGGAGCGGGACCAGGACGAAGGCGAGGACCAGGGGCGGGGTGTGCCGGGGCCCCCGGCCCGCCCGCCGCGTTCGGGCGGGCGGGCGGGCCGGGGACTTCTGGCCGGGCGCGGTCAGGACGGCCATCTC
This sequence comes from Streptomyces sp. NPDC101237, assembly GCF_044767465.1. Classification (NCBI taxonomy): domain Bacteria; kingdom Bacillati; phylum Actinomycetota; class Actinomycetes; order Kitasatosporales; family Streptomycetaceae; genus Streptomyces; species Streptomyces sp. NPDC101237. Next base: position 80,211 of record NZ_JBIWNY010000001.1, read on the forward strand.
AGGCGTTCCAGATCTTCTCGGCGTCCCGCTGCCAGCCGGTCAGGATGCTTCCGATCGACTTGGGTTCGGCGAAGAACTTGGTCAGCGCCGTGTCCGCGGTGGGCTGCAGGGCGTCGCTGGAGTCCCGGTTGAAGAACTGGGTGATCTCGGCGGCCGCGTCGACGTGCGCGCGGCCCTTCTTCACGAGGGCGGTGCCGGCGTCCTTGGCGTCCGGGTTGCAGGGCAGCACGGTGCCGGAGGAGCCCTTGATGTAGATCTCCTGGGCCTCGGCCGTGGCGAGGTAGCTCATCAGGTCGCGGACCTGGTCACCGCGGCCGGTGCGGGCGCTGGCGAAGTAGCCGTCGACGGGCGCCTCCTCGGCGAGCGGGACCGTGGAGTCGATGACGGGGAAGCGGAAGAAGTCGATGTCGTCCAGGACGTTCCTGGGCGCCGAGTCGGCGAAGAAGGTCCCGATGAGCATCATGCCGGTCTTGCCGTTGAACAGGGCGGTGGTGGCGTCCTGGAAGGCGAGGGCGGTGCCGTTCGGGTCGAAGTAGGGCAGCACCTCCCGCCAGCGGTCGAAGACCTTGCGCACCTCGGGGTCGTCGAACCGGTGCTTGCCCGCGAGGAGTTCGCGGTGGTACTGGGCGCCGTTGATCCGGATGTCCAGGTAGTCGAACCAGGCGGACGCCACCCACGGCGTGTTGCCGCCGGCGCCGAGTCCGATCGGGGCGACGCCCTTGCTCTTGAGCTTGTCGCACAGGTCGAGGAAGCCGTCCCAGCTGGTGGGTTCGCTCACGCCCCACTTGGCGAACTGGGACTTCCGGTAGAACATGCCCCACCAGTAGTAGGTGTTGGGCACGAACACCTTCTTGCCGGAGCTCGCGGTGCACAGCGTGTGCAGCGCCTTGGAGTACCGCTTGAGGTCGGGCGAGGAGGCCCACACCTCGTCGAGGTCGAGCAGCAGGTTCTTCTTCGCGTAGGCGTCCGCGACCGAGCCGGGGTACCAGGTGTACACGTCCGGCGGGTTGGCCGAGGTGAGGTAGGTCGGCAGCTGGGTGCGGAAGGTCTCGGCGGCGACCGTGTTGAGGCCGGCCTTGCCGGATCCCTTCTTCGCGTAGGCCGCGACCAGGTCCTCCATCGCGGTCTTGGCCTGCGGGGCGGACAGGTTGGACTGGAGGGTCACCGCGCCCTTCGAGGAGCCCTTGGCGGAGGAGGTGTCGGTGACGCAGCCGCTGAGCAGGGCCGCGGTCCCGGCGGCCCCGAGTCCGGCGAGGAACCGGCGTCGGCTGGGCTGGTGGTCGGTCATGGTCGTTTCCTCAGTCACTTGAGTCGGGTGCGGTACACGTGGCCGTCGACTCCGCGGAACACCGCGTCGACGTCGCCTTCCGGGCCGGCGGCCGCGCCGAGCGCGCCGTCGAACGCCGCGCTCGGGAACTCCTGCCGTTTGCTCCAGCCCTGCCAGGCGCCGTCGGCGTACCGCTGCTGCCAGAGCGTGTAGTCGGCGGCCCGCGCGTACAGCAGCACCGCGTCGCCGACCGCGACCAGGGTCGGGCTGCCGCTGACGGTTCCGCCCAGGGAGGTCCAGTCGGACCACTGCCCGGCGGTGTCCCGGGTGCGGGTCCACACGTCGTCCGCCGCGCCGCGCACGGCGACGTGGACGACGCCCCGCGTGTCGACGGCGGCGGACGGACGGCCGTACACCGGCCGGCCGCCGGGCGCGCCGAGCGAGGTCCAGCCGGAGGACGGCCCGCGCTGGACGACCGTGCCGTCGGCGCCGGTGGCGAACAGGGTCCAGTGCGCGGGGTCGGTGAAGGCGACGGTCGGCGCGTCGGTCAACCGGCCGCCCAGGGACTGCCAGGGGCCCCAGCGGCCGTCGGCCCGGACCCGCCGGTAGGCGCGGGAGTCGGCGCCGCGCACGAAGACGTCGGTGCGGCCGTCGGCGGAGCTGTACACGGCGGGCTGGCCGAGGACGCCGCCCCGGACCGGGCCGCCGAGGTCCCGGGTGCCGCCGTCCGTCTTCTCGACGAGCGTGCCGTGCGGTCCGCGGAAGAACGCGGTGCCGCCGCTCGTCACGGCCGGGCCGGCCGTGGCGGTCACGCCGAGGTCGGTGCCGGGCGGGGTGTCGGTGCCGGTGAGCTTCAGGAACGCGGTGCCGTGCGCGGGCACCTCGACGGTGTACGACCCGGTGTGCGTGCCCCGGTCGGTGCGGGCCCGCAGGTCACGGACGCGCACCGGGCCGCCGAGGCCGGTGTCGGAGAACGTGACGGTGCGCTCGGCGCTCTGGTCGGACCGGTTGAGCAGGACGACCGCGCGCTGTCCGCGGCCCTGGAGCACCTTGCTGTAGACGTCGCCGACGGAGTCGGTGGCGACCCGCACGCCCTGGACGGCCAAAGGGTCCTGGTCCACGGCGATGATCTCCGGGTTGCGCAGGGTGGCGAGCATCGAGTCGGACAGCGTGCGCGGGTCGGAGCCCAGCACCAGCGGGGAGCCCATCTCGGCCCACATCACGAACTGGCTGGTGGACTCCTCCTGCGTCAGCTCGTACGACCCGTCGGTCATCCTCCGCATCGGGATGAGGTAGTCCGGGTCGTTGTAGTGGCCGGGGCCCTGCGCCTCGGGGTGCCAGGCGTTGGCGTCCATGTTGCGCAGGATGTTGGGCCACTCGCCGGGGCTCGGGGTTCCCCAGGCGATGTCGGTGCCGGTGCGCCAGGAGTCGGCGATCGCCGGGGCGTAGACGTAGGTGTTGTGGGCGTCCTGCTCGGGGGTGTGCGGCAGGCCCCAGTCGTCGGTGAGCGGGTTGCAGAGGTTCAGCAGCATCCTGCGGCCGGACGTGGCGACCGCGTCGCTGAACTCCTTGTAGGCGGGGCCCGGATCGAGCCCGGCGCCGATCCCGCAGAGGAAGTCGACCTTGATGGCGTCGATCTTCCAGTCCGCGAACTGCCGTGCGTCCTCGGCGTAGTGGCCGCGGCTGCCGAGGCCGCAGCTCTTGCCGCCGTCGTAGGTGCCGCCGTCGGTGTAGATGCCGGCCCGCAGGCCGCGCTTGTGCAGGTAGGAGACGAGGGCCGGGATGCCGGACGGGAAGCGGTCCGGGTTGGCGACCAAGTGGCCTTGTGCGTCTCGGGGGTTGTCGGCCTGCCAGCCGCCGTCCAGCCACACGATGTCGTATCCGCTGTCGCGCAGACCGCTGCTGACCAGGCGGTCGGCGACCGAGCGCACCTCCTTCTCGGTGGGCGCGCCCAGCCCGTAGTAGGTGTTCCATCCCATGTAGGGAGTCGGCGCGAGGCCGCTGTCGTAGTACGCGGGCGCGCCGTGGTCGACGGCCGTCCCGGCGACGGCGTCGGGGGTCATGGTGGCGGCCAGGACGGCCGCGGTCGCGGCCGTGAGGGCCGGCCGGACGAACCGGTGGCGCCTGGGGCCGGTCGATACGGGCGGGTGCAAAGTCACGTGCCTCTCCCGGGGATTGGGAAGCAGGAGGACGTGACGCGGGCCGCTCCGCGGCAGAGGCCGACGACGTCACGGCGACGACTGTGGCCCGTGGCCGAAACACTGTCAAGATTAATTACTAATTTAATAGAAGCCCGCCGAGGCGTGCACGCGAAACCTTGACAGGGTCAGCACCGAGAGGCAGTGTTCGGCAACGTTGTCATGCGCACTGGCAACGTTGTCATCATCTGGTGTCCCCGGCTGTGCCGTTCCTCGAACTCACCCGATCGGAGCGCTCGTCCATGTCGGATCAGTCAACCTCGTCCTCCCGCCGCGCCGTTCTCTCGGCGGGCACCACGCTGCTGGCGGGCTTCGGGCTCGGTGCCGGCCCGCTCGCGACCACCGCCACGGCGGTATCCGGACAGCCGCTCGTCGGTGGATCGCGGTCCGAACTCGCCGCCTTCAGGCCGGTGTCGGTCTCCTCCACCGACTACGCGCCCACGCCCGCGGAGTTCGCCGTGGACGGTCTGGACACCGTCGGCGTCCGGGGCAGCGGGTGGCGGGCCGCGGCCGGTGATCCGCAGTGGATCTCCGTCGACCTCCAGGCGCCGTGCCGGGTGGAGTCGCTGCGGCTGGTCTTCGAGGCGACCGCGGACGACCCGCCGTTCACCGACTCGCCGACCGGCAGTCCGCGGGACAACACCACCGGGCAGGAGATCCTGTCGAGTTGCGCGGTCGGCTTCGTCGTGGAGACCTCCACCGACCACCGGTCCTGGACCAGCGTGTACCGCACCGAGTCCGGTACCGGCGGGGTCGTGGAGATCACCCTGAGCGAGCCGGCCACCGCCCGGTGGGTGCGCATGACGGTCCACAAGCGCTCCAACGCCAACCCGCTCGGCCTCAACGGCTTCCAGGTGTACGGCACCTGCCGCACCCCGCGCCCCGAGTTCACCGGCTGGACGGACTGGGAGTCCCGCCACCGCACCCCCGAACCCCTGCGGATCGCCGCGGACGGCACGGTGGCGCTGGAGTCCGGGTGGGACCTGACGATGGACGACCGGGCGGGCGGCGACGGCGCGGCGCTGTCCAGACCCTCGGTCGACACCGGCCGCTGGCTGCCGGCCACGGTCCCCGGCACCGTGCTGGGCTCGCTGGTGGAACAGGGGCGGCTCCCCGACCCGGTGGCCGGCTTCGGCAACCTGCACGTCCCGGAGGCGCTCTCCCGGCACTCCTGGTGGTACCGGCGCGAGTTCCGGCTCCCCGCGGGCCTGCGCACCGGCTCGGGCCGGCACGTCTGGCTGGAGTTCGACGGGATCAACCACACGGCCGAGGTCTGGCTCAACGGCACCCGCGTCGGCGACTTCACCTCGCCCTTCGCCCGCGCCGCCTACGACGTCACCCGCCTGCTCGGCGACGGCGAGCAGGCGCTCGCGGTGCGGATCGCCCCGATGCCGTTCCCCGGCAGCCCCGCCGACAAGGGCCCGGCCGGGCTGGCGTTCGTGGACGCGGGCGCGAACATGATGAACCGCAACTCGCCCACCTACCTGGCCTCCTCGGGGTGGGACTGGATGCCGGCGGTACGGGACCGGGCGGCCGGCATCTGGAACCACGTTCGGCTGCGCTCCACCGGTGCGGCGGTCCTCGGCGACCCGCGGGTGGACACCGTGCTGCCCGACCTGCCGGACACCGGCACGGCGGAGCTGACCGTGGTGGTCCCCGTGCGCAACGCGGGCACCGGCGAGGCACGGATCACCGTCGCGGCGGCCTTCGGGAAGGTACGGGTGACGCGGACGGTCACCGTGGCGGCCGGCGGCGCCGCCGACGTCGTCTTCACCCCGGACGAGTACGCGCGACTCCGGCTGCGGAACCCGGCGCTGTGGTGGCCGAACGGCTACGGCGAGCCGGCCCTGCACACGCTCACGCTCACCGCGTCCCTGGACGGCGTGGAGAGCGACCGGCGCACCACCCGCTTCGGGATGCGCCAGTTCGGCTACGCCTACGAGGTGCCGCTGACCTTCCAGTCGGGCAGCGACGCCTACGCCCAGACCGTGGACTTCACCCGCCGGACGGCCCGGTACGTGCGCGTCCTGTGCCGCACCCGGGCGACGGAGTGGGGCTCGTCCCTGTGGAACCTGTCCGTGCTGGACGCCTCCGTGCCGACCAACGACCTGGCCCTGCACAGGGAGGCCACCGCGTCCTCCGTCGACGACCCCGGCAACGGTCCGGGCAACGCCACCGACGGTGACGCGGCCACCCGTTGGTCCTCCGCCTTCGAGGACGACCAGTGGATCCGGGTCGACCTCGGGTCACAGGTGGCGTTCGACCGGGTGGTGCTCACCTGGGAGCGGGCGTACGCGAGGACGTACACCGTCCAGGTCTCCGACGACGGCAGCGACTGGACCGACGTGCGCGACGTCGACAACACGGCGGTGCCGCTGCCGTTCCGTACGTCCGGCGCGGCGAGCCTGCAGACCGTCGAGCTGGCCGCCGCGACCGCCCGGTACGTGCGGGTGTTCTGCCGTACCCGGGCGACCAGTTGGGGTTCCTCGCTGTGGAGCCTGTCGGTGGTGGACAGCGCCTCGCCGGGCACCGATCTCGCGCTGCGCAAGGAGGCCACCGCGTCCTCCGAGAGCGACGGGACGCACGCCTCCCAGGCGGTCGACGGGAATCCCGACACCCGGTGGTCCTCGGCCTACGCGGACGACCAGTGGATCCAGGTCGACCTGGGCTCGCGGGTGCGGTTCGACCGGGTGCTGCTGCTGTGGGAGCAGGCCTACGCGAAGACGTTCACGGTCCAGGTCTCCGACGACGGCGGCGACTGGCGGGACGCCGAGTCCGTCGACAACTCCACGGTGCCGCTGAAGATCAGCGTCAACGGCGTCGGGGTGTTCTGCCGCGGCGGCAACTGGGGCTGGGACGAACTGCTGCGGCGGATGCCCGCCGACCGCATGGACGCGGCCGTGCGGATGCACCGCGACATGAACTTCACCATGATCCGGAACTGGGTCGGCTGCTCCGACCGCGAGGAGTTCTACGCCAGCTGCGACGAGCACGGCCTGCTGGTGTGGAACGACTTCCCCAACGCCTGGGGCATGGATCCGCCGGACCACCGGCTCTTCCTCGACCAGGTGACCGACACCGTACGGCGCTACCGCATCCACCCGAGCGTGGCCGTGTGGTGCGGCGCCAACGAGGGCGACCCGCCGGGACCGGTGGACGACGGCATGCGGGCCGCGGTCCGGGACGAGGCGCCGGCCGTGCTCTACCAGAACAACTCCGCGGCCGGGATCGTCTCCGGCGGCGGCCCCTACGGCTGGGTCGAGCCGGAGCGCTACTACTCCCCCGCGACCTACGGCGGCGGCACGTTCGGCTTCCACACGGAGATCGGCATGCCGGTGGTGTCCACCGCGGAGACGATGCGGGCACTCGTCGGCGACGAGCCGGAGTGGCCCGTCGGCGGCGCCTGGTACTACCACGACTGGAGCACCAGGGGGAACCAGGCTCCGCAGAACTACCGCGCCGCCATCGAGACCCGGCTGGGCGCGGCGACCGGCCTGGACGACTTCTGCCGCAAGGCGCAGTTCGTCAACTACGAGAACTTCCGGGCCATGTTCGAGGCCTGGAACGACCGGCTCTGGGAAGACGCGAGCGGCCTGATGCTGTGGATGTCGCATCCTGCCTGGTACAGCACGGTCTGGCAGACGTACGACTACGACTTCGACGTCAACGGCGCCTACTACGGCGCCCGCAAGGCCGCCGAACCCGTCCACGTGCAGGCCAGTCCCGTCGACGGCCGGGTGATCGCCGTCAACCACACCGCGCGGCGGATCTCCGGTGCCACGGTCGTGGCACGCCGCTACGACCTGACCGGCCGTCAAGTGAGCGCCGGACAGCGGGCGGACGTCGACCTCGCGCCGTCCGCGGCCGCGACCGCGTTCACGCTCGATGACGAGGGGCTGCCCGACCTCCACCTGCTGCGGCTGCGGCTGACGGACGCCCGGAACAGGCTGCTGTCGGAGAACACCTACTGGCGGTACCGCGCTCCCGAGGACATGCGGGCCCTGGACCGGATGTCCCGGACCAGGGTCTCGGTGGACGTCACCGGCTCGGCCCGGGATCCGGGGACCCGGCGGCGCACGCTGACCGCCCGGGTGACCAACCGTGGTTCGTCGGTCGCGGCCATGCTCCGTGTCTCGCTCCGCGACACCCGCTCAGGGCAGCGCGTCCTGCCGACGCTCTACAGCGACAACTACCTGTGGCTGCTGCCCGGCGAGTCGCGGACCGTCACCGCCTCGTGGCCGGCCGGTACGGCGGTCGCACGGCCGGGCCTGCGGGTCGAGGGCCACAACGTGGCCCCGGTCACGGCACGGTAGCCGCTCCGGTCCGGACCTTCGGCGCCGGGCGGCCTCACCCGGTGTGGGCCGCCACGGCGCCGATGATCTCGGGCCACAGTTCGCGCGGGCGGTCGTGGCCCATGTCCGCGACGAGGAGGAGTTCGGCGCCCGGCACCAGGTCCGCGGTGCGCCGGCCTCCGCTGACGTCGATCAGCGTGTCGTCCAGGCCGTGGATCACCAGCGTCGGGACCTGGAGCTCGCGCAGCGCATCGGCGCGGGAACCGCCGAGGATCATCGCGCCGAGCTGGCGCCCCACCCCCGCCGGGTAGTAGGCGCGGTCGTAGCCGGCGGCCGCCAGTTCCCGCAGGGCCACGGGGTCGCCGTAGCGCTTGGACGCCCAGGCCAGGTCGCGTTCCGCCGCGGCGATGTACCCCTCGCGGTCCCGGGGCTTCGGGCTGAGCAGCACGGCCTGCGCCTCGGGCGTCGCCTGCCCGTACTCGCGCTCACCGGTCGAGGACATCATGGAGGTCAGCGTCAGCACCCGTTCCGGCCGGGCGATGGCCATCCTCTGGGCGATCATCCCGCCCATCGACGCGCCGACCACGTGGGCGCGTTCGATGCCGAGGGCGGTGAGCAGGCCGAGGCCGTCGTCGGCCATGTCCGTCAGCCCGTAAGGGATCATCGCGAGGGCGGCCGCGATGTCTCCGGAGGTCACCGCGCCGACGAAGCGGCCGATGTCGACCGGATGCGCGTCGAACTTCGTGGACAGGCCGCTGTCACGGTTGTCGTACCGGATGACGTAGCGGCCGCGGTCGGCCAGCGCGCGGCAGAAGTCCTCGTGCCAGGCGATCATCTGGGCACCGAAGCCCGTCACGAGCAGCACCGGCGGATCTCCGGGGTCGCCGAAGGCTTCGTAGGCGAGGGACACTCCGGGCGACACGTCTGCGAGGGGCATGGCCGGATCCTGCCAGGTGGGGACGGACAGGCGCACGCGGGTTTCGGGTGCACGGACCGGGCGGGGGGCCCGGCCTCATCGCAGGGGCGGTCGCGCGGGCGGATGAGCGGCGCGCAGCGCGGACAAGTGCCTCAGCGCCGACCTGATGTTGGTGACGATGTCCGTGACGCGGGCTCTGCGGCCGGAGCCGTCCGCAACGAGGAGCGAGTTCCCGTCCTCCCGGGGAACGGCCCGTACCACGTCGAAGACCCGCTCCCTGTCCAGGGCCACGGCGAGGTCCAGGCCCTCGACCCTGACCAGCGCGAACCCGGGCGGGTCGACCCACTTGAGGACCGGGAGGCCGGAATCCCACGCGACGGCCAGCCGGGCCCGCAGCCGGGCCAGGACCGGCCGCCTGCTCTCCTCGTCGGTGGACCGGAACTCGCAGCGCAGTTCCAGCCTGCTGCCCTCCACGAGCCACTCCACCTCGTACTGCGGGAGGGCGTGGACGCAGAGGTCACGGCCGCGCAGCGGGAGGGTGACGCGCCGCTCCTCGGTGCCCCTGTACGTCCTGCCCGATGTCAGGAAAGCACCCCGGAGATCCAGAGAATCCCGGTCAGCAGCGACAGGAGTACCAAGGCGGCCAGCGATGCCCGAGCCATCGGTGTCCGCCACCGGACTTTTGGGTGGCCCCCCGCGGGGTCCGGGAGCGCGGGCGGCCCCGGTGGCGCCTCGGGCTCCGGGAGGTCTGCGAGGGGCATGGCCGGATCACCGACCTTGCCGCCCTCCACGAGCACCGCGAGCCGGCCCCGGGACACCCCGTCCGCGTCCTCCGCGTCGGAGACCAGGTTGAGCAGGTGCGCCTGTCCGTGTTCCCTGCCCGAGAGCAGCGCCGACAGGCGGGCCAGGAAGGCCGGGGCGGCGCCGCGGGCCGCCCTCCCCGCGATCCACCGGTCGCCGTGGCCGCGGCCGGTCGCCAGGACCTCGCCGGTGACCGGTTCCAGCGACGCCACCGCCGCGCGCAGCCGGGCGGTGAGGTCCTCGCGATCCGTGGCGGACCCGGAGGGGGCGGCGAGCAGGCGGTCCGCCTCCGCGGCCGGGCAGATCCCGTCGAGCAGCCCGGACAGCACCCCGTGGCCGTCCGGGTCCTCCGCCAGGTCGGCCAGCAGGCAGGAGGCCAGGCTCAGGACGGCCGCGACGTCCTGCTCGCCGGTGTCGTGGGCACCCTCCAGGGCGAGGGTGTAGTAGATGCGCCTGCCGCCGGAGTCGGTGCGGACCGACGGGATGCCGCTGAGCAGGACCCGCCAGTGATCCTCACCGTCCTCGGCGACGGCGAGCAGGCAGGGCCGCTCGGTGGCGGTCCAGTGCGCGAACGCGTCCCACCAGCGGCTGCCCGGCGCGGAGTTGACGAACGCGTAGTCATGCGCGAACGAGCGCGTACGCAGATGTATGTGCACCAGCGGGTCCCTCACCCTCGGCGGCCGGTTCAGCTCAGGTGGTGCAGGCGGGGTCCGCTGCGCCGCTCGGCCAGGGCGGCCAGGACGTCGAAGAGGGACCTGGTGACCTCCTGGGCCTCCGTGTAGCGCTGCTGGTCGGCCTCGGCGACACGTTCGCGGCGGCCGCGTTCCCCGCTGGCTCTGTTCCAGAGGTCGCGGAAGAAGCCCTCGCGCAGGTCGGCGTACTCCCTGGAGTAGCGGGCGGTCGCCTGGTACTGGGCGGCGGCCTGCTCGCTCTGCATCCGCGCGCTGTCGACCAGTTGGCGGCAGAGCAGGCTGATCAGGTCCTCCAGCCCCTTCCTGGTGATGGTGCCGGGCGGCCGGACCCGGTACTTCGGTTCCATCTCCACGTCTCCCGGGGAGCCGGGGCGCGGGACCCAGCGGGCCGAGACGAGCTCCACGCACCCGTAGGTGTCGATGGGCAGGTAGCGGACCGACGCGTGCGGTGCCGCCTCCCTGATCGTCTCCAGTACCTCGCTGAACTGGTCGACGACCTGGTGCTTGAGAGTGGCGGAGTGGTCCTGGAGGCTCCCGCTGTCCGAGAGGTAGGTCTCGCATTTGACCGGGCAGAAGATCACCATGGCGGGCTCGCCGGCCCGCTCCCGGCGGTTCTTGGCCCACCGCAGCACGACCTGCTTGATCTGGAACACGGCGAGGTGGGAGGTGAGGACGGGGGCGTGTTCGGCTCCGGCCTCCATCAGGAGCACCGAGTCGATCGGCACGATGAGCACCGAACTGTCGGCGAGGAAGGCCTCGCACTCGTTCCACTTCTGCTCGTGCTCGGGCCCCTCGCCGCCGCTCTCCAGCCAGCCGCCCGGATAGTCGAGGATGTCGAAGCGGATGGGCAGGTCCCGGCCCCGCGGCTCCAGCAGCAGCCGGAACCACGACGGGTCGCTCGTGCCGGGCATCAGCCGGGGCTGGAACACGCGGGCCTTGAGCGCGCCGGCGACCAGGTTGTCGGCGATGGCGATCCGGTTGCGGGTGAGCCGGTCGGCGGCGATCAGCTGGACCGTGGTGTCCCCGGTCAGCATCCGCTGTCCCTCCGACAGCAGGCTGGCGATCAGCGTGCTCTTGCCCACCTGGCTCGGGGCCAGCAGACCTATCTTGTACTCGAACACCGGGCGATCGGCGTCGGTCACCGTTCCTCCTCCTCCCCGGCGAGGGCCGCGATCCCCTCGGTCACCCTCACCACCCGCGCGAAGCGGCTGTTGGCCTCGTCGATGCCGCGGAACTCCTCCGGCCACAGGTCGTTGCGGTAGCTGCGCACGAAGCGGCGGAACTCCTGCGGCGAGGTGCCCGACCGGATCAGCGTGTCCTCGAACTGCTCCACCAGCGCGTGCACCACGGCCGCGGGAACCGCCGCCTCCCGCAGGAGCGACTTCTGGATCCGGAACGCCGCCTGTTCGGCGAGTCCGTTGAAGATGCCGTACAGCTCCTCGGCGCCCTCCTCGGTCAGCGGCACCGCCACCTGCTGCATCTCCTCGCCGGTGTCGGGGTGGGTGACCTGGAGGTTCAGCGGGGCGAGGTCGGGGCGCACCCGGGGATAGAGCAACGTGCGGTACTCCAGGCGGACGTCCAGCAGGCTGTGCACCGCCGCCGCGAGGTCCGGGCACGGCTGGGAGGACGCGTCGAACAGGTCGGCGAGGCGCTGCAGGAGGTCGCGGCCGGTCCCGGCGGTGCCGGGGGCCGGCTCGGCGAACAGCGCGCCGCACTCGGCGGCGACGGCCGCCGCCGTACGGTCCCAGGCGTCGGTGAGCCGTTCGGTGAAGAAGTCGTCGAGTGCGGCGAAGCGGCGGCTGATCTCCACTCGGATCCGGTTGAACTCGGGGCCGGCGAAGTCCGCCGGGTGGCCTTCGGTGATCATGCGGGTGAGGGCCAGTTCCCGCCAGGCGTCCGCGCCGCGTCCGAAACCGTCGCCGATCCAGTCCAGGACGCCCTGGTAGGCGTTTTCGACCGCCTGCGCGTAGGCCGGGTCGGCCGAGCCGTTCGCCTCCGCGGCGAGGCCGGCGACGAGCAGCCGCAGCCGCTTGGCGATTCCGCTGCGCAACTGGGCGGCCTTGGCGTCGTTGACCTCCTCCGGGACTCCGGCGCGCCGCGCCACCAGCGTCAACGCATGGCGTACGTCCGCGAGTTGCAGCCGGATCCGGTCGCGTACCGCGCCGGCGCGGCCGCGGGTGGCGGACAGCACCTCGGCGTCCATCACCGGCAGTCCGTCGGCCAGCCGCTTGAGCAGCGGAGTCAGCACCTCACGGCCGACGCGCTCCGGGTCGCGCACGTCGGTCTCGAGAACGGTGAAGAAGCGGTCGGCCTCCCCGCCGTTGAGGTTGCGCAGCAGGTCCCCGCGGAGGTTCTCGGCGAGATGCGGCTTGTCCGGGTCGATGTTGTGCACCACGTAGGCGAACTCGCCGGTGCTGCTCACGTACCCGCGCACCCTGTCCAGGAGCGCCATGCCGGAGGCGTCGGTCTCGTCGAAGAAGGAGGACGTGTCGGAGGAGCGCTTGACGACCAGCACCGCGTCGACCTCGTTGCGGAGCCCGTCCACGTGGCGCTCCTCGGCGTCGGCGGTGACCTCGCCGAGACCCGGCAGGTCGACGATGCCGATCCGGGCGACGTGCTCGTGCGGGAAGGGGCACTCGATCCGGGCCTCGCGCACCGCGGCGTAGGCGCGCCGTACCCCGCCGGGGCCGGCGGCCCTGATCTCCTCGTCCGTCGGATACGCGACGTAGGGCCGGATCTCCTCCAGCGGCACCGACGTCACCCCGCCGGTCAGCAGGTGCTCGTAGGAGGGCAGTGCGCTCTGCAGGTCACGGACCCGGGTCAGGAGCAGGCGGGCGCGGGTCTGGTCCGTGGACTCCGGGTAGCGCCAGGTGGCGAACTCCTCCAGGGAGCGCGGGGGCGCGGGATAGGAGAGAGCGGCGTGCAGCGGGGCGATCACCTCGGCGAGGAAGCCCGCCGGGCTGTACATCTCCAGCTCGGCCCGGCGCACGGTGGGCGAGTGGAAGATCCGGCTCCGCACAGCGGTGACGGGAATGCCGTCACCGGTCGGGATCTGCCGGTCGTCCAGGCCCGAGACCGACTGCAGGAGCGTGCTCTTGCCCATGCGCGCGGCGCCGCTCACCCCGAGGTTGACCGTGGTCCGGGTGAAACGTGAGGCGATCACCTGGAAGGAGACGGCGGCCTCGGCCGCCCCCGCCCGGATCTCCGGCAGCTGGGGGAAGGTGAGCGAGGCGGCGAGTTCGGGATCCAGCGAGGTGTGGGTGCGGAGATCGGCGAGGGCCGCCTCCAGGTCGTCGAAGTGCTCACCGAGCGTCTTCCACCGCGCGGTCTCCCGTTCCACGGCGGGCAGTTGACGCGATCGCGCTTCGAGCAGGGCAGCGATGGCCGCAGATATGTCTGACATGTCCCCCCCTAGCCATGACGCACCGGTTCCGTACCCCTGCGGACCGGTTCGGGAAACCGTCCCCGATATGCCTGGCAAGCTAGCGGGCGAACGAGTACGCCGCCGGACGTTCGCGGAAATCCCTTGCCACGGTGGCCGTTCGGGGGTTCGGGTCCGTTCTGCCGCCGCTCGGCCTCCGCAAGGCATGCCAGAAGGGTCGAATCCACTCGGCTGATCCACGCGCCCACGGGCAGGACCTGCCCTACACGGGCTGCTTCTCCACGACGACATCGAGCTGCTCGATCGTGGGCTCCTCGAAGAGCTCACCCGTGTTCTCACCGAGCGCTTTCGCGACCGCACCCGACAGATGCGCCTTGCGCCCGTCGTCGTCGGGAAAGGCATCGAAGATCCCGAACGACGAGGGTCCGAACTGGACTCCGAACCACCTGACGGTCTTGGGCTCCCCCTCGACGATCGACAGCCCCTGGTTCAAGAAGTCGCGGACGTCGTCCTCCCTGCCGGGCAGTGCCTCGAGGCGTACCAGAAGCGCTTTCCTGACCTGTGTTGCCATCTTGGTCTCCTCTGCCGTTACTCGGTTCACGTTGTCGATGATCGGAACGCCGCTACGACCGCCGCGCCGACGGCCTGACACTGCTCGCCGCTCGCCGCATCACCTCTACCGCTCGGGGCTTTGGCCGTCGTGGCGGAGCGGGGTGCCGCCAGTGAAGATCATCATCCAGCCCTGGTGGGGAGACCTGGACGCCGTGGAAACTCCCTCACCGGACTGTCGAGGACACGCGCCGTGAAGGCATTGATCGCCGCCGTGGAACCGTTGGATCTCTCTACCGTCACCTGGGGTCGCATCAAGCGCAAACGCAGTCTGCGGGCGACCAGCGTCCGATTCGTGGACCAGGCCCGATGGGACGTGGGGGCAGGTGATGCACCGTCGGGGGCGCGGCGGGCTCGCGCGCGTGGGACCCGCGCAACCTCCGGTCCGATCCCCGCCCCCGACTTCACCCAGTTCCGCCCGAGGGCGGGCCATCCGCGCGCTGCGGGGGACGGCGACCCCGCGCGCGGTGGGCGCCCTCAGCCACGCCCCCTTCCGCGAGCCACGGGCGCGCAGCGCACGCAGGTCTTCGCGGCCGGGCGAACTTCGAGGCGCTCCATCGGGATCAGCTCACCGCATTGCTCGCAGCGCCCGCAGTCGCCTCTCTCCAACCGTTCCAGGGCACGGTCCAGATCGTCGAGATGCTCGCGCGTCTGGGACAGCAGGGCGGCGACGTGTGCCCGCTCGAAAGCCGTGCTGGCCCCCTCCGGATCGTGTTCGTCGTCGATGGCCACCAGTGCGTTGGCCTCGACGATCCCGGCGTACTCACGGCTCAGTGCGGATATCTGCTGCAGCGTGCCGATCCGGTCAGCGTCGAGCAGCCCCCGCAGCCACTCGCTCCGGGGCGCGGAAAATGCCGCTTTAGCGCCTTGATCGCTCATATCGGAGAAAACGTCCTCGCCGTGGGCCTGATTCCCGAGGCCTCCGGCGCGAGGACCTCAGCGCTGACGCGGGCGGCCACGCTGGTACTGCTTCGGCCAGGACACGTCGTCACCGAGGACGCGGGCCGCACGGAGCGGCCACGTCGGGTTGCGCAGCAGTTCGCGCGCGAGCATGACCGCGTCGGCCGAGCCGTCCACCAGGATCTGGTCGGCCTGCTCCGGTGCGGTGATCAGACCGACGGCGGAGACGGGCAGGGCCGCACCCTCGCGGACGGCTCGGGCGAAGGGCACCTGGTAGCCGGGCTCCACTTCGACCCGGGCGTTGTGGACGAGCCCGCCGCTGGTGATGTCCACCAGATCGACACCGTGGGCCACCAGGTGCCGCGACAACTCGACCGTCTCCTCCGTGGTCCAGCCGCCGTCGGCCCAGTCCGTGGCCGAGAAGCGGACGAACAAGGGACGGTCCTCCGGCCACTGCGCGCGCACGGTGTCGGTGACCTGGACCAGGAAACGGCTGCGCCCGTCGAGATCGCCTCCGTACTCGTCGCTGCGGTGGTTGGACAGCGGTGACAGGAACTGGTGCAGGAGATAGCCGTGCGCGGCATGGATCTCCAGGACCTCGAAGCCGGCTGACCGCGCCCGCACGGCGGCCGCGCCGAAGGCCCGGACCAGCGCGCGGATATCGTCCGCGCCGAGTTCCCGCGGGGCCGGCCAGTCGCCGAACGGCAGAGGGGACGGAGCGACCGTCCCCCATCCTCCGGCCCCCGGTTCCACGTACATGTCGCCCTCCCACGGCGGCGCCGTCGACGCCTTGCGGCCGGCGTGGGAGATCTGGATGCCCGCGACGGCTCCCTGCCCGTGGACGAAGTCGGTGATCCGCTTGTACGCGGCGGCCTGCCCGTCATCCCAGATGCCGGCGTCGAAGGGGGTGATCCGGCCCTCTGGCTCCACTGCCGTGGCCTCCTGCATGACCAGGCCTGACCCACCGCGCGCCAGGGAGCCCAGATGGACCAGATGCCAGTCCTGCGGATAACCGTCGACCGAGCTGTACTGGCACATGGGTGCCACCCAGGCCCGGTTCGGGAAGGTCGTTCCGCGGAGGGTGAGCGGCGAGAAGAGACGGCTCATGAGAGGCCTCGCAGAGGGTGCGGGATGCCGAGTGCCCCGCGGCCGGTCCGCGGCCTGGGTTGGGAATCCTGCGGGGCGCCCCGCGTAGGGTGCACGCCGAGTACCCCGGCCGATCGTGGCTCACACCAACTCTGGGAAACATGGCTGAGCACCGGCTGACTCGCGCAGTTCCTGGCAAGGCGGTCAGGTGAATGGTGTTTCAAGGAGGGTGAAGGGGTTACGCGACCGGCGGACAACCTGCCGAGAGAAGATGAGTTGTCGTGGCCACGCGAACAGCAGGCAAACCTGCCCTCCGAGTAGCGCGGACCGGCTGGGCGAAGGCGCACCTCATGCCGCGCGGCGGTGTGCGCACCTGGGTCCCCGCCGTTGCGGAACAGAGCGCCGCATCCTCCGGGCACACGAGTGCCGACTCGAACATCGTCAAGGGCGAGGATTAGACCTCCGCCGCCGCAAACGCCGCCGCAGCGTGGTCAGCCCTACGGGTACGACGGGGAATCGACGGGAACCCCTGTGCTACAAATGACGCTGTGGCCTCTTGTGGCCGCTCGGTCGGTTGTTGGGGAAACAGCAGCCCCACCAGGTAGTTCCCCCCATCGTCAAGCACCGACCGCAGTACAGCATCCGGCACCTCAGGGGCCGGATGCTCGCTGTCACCCGACCGGTACCTTTGTCCGCCCACAGCGGGTGTGAGTGACCTGTCGGGCCTCGACCGCTCCGTTCTGCGCCGCGTTGCACGGCTCACCAAGGAGCGGTCATGACCGACACCACCACCGACCCCGGTGTGCGGCCCATCCCGTCCCCGGTCGCCTCTCGTCCCCTGTCGAAGCTGGAACGGCTGGCCCTGCTCGCCGACATCACCGCCCAGCTCATCTCCAACAACGATGTGGACGAGGCGCTGCACCGCGTGGTCGCCTTGGTACTGCCGCGCCTCGCGGACTGGGCCGTCATCGACATGATCACGGAGAGTGATGACGTGTCGCGGCATCTGGTGGTCCACGCAGGCACCGACGGCCTCACCGTGCGCGAAGATCTCCAAGGGCCGATGCCGCCGGTCTCCGACGCTTCCCTCATGCCCCTCTCCAGGGCGCTGCGAGGGGTGGCGTCCAACCTGGCCGGCCCCCAGACCTACGAAGGCGAACCGGACAGCGGTATCGCCGTCGAGCAGCGCAAGCTGTTCCGGGTGACGGGGATCAAGACCGCG
This sequence comes from Streptomyces sp. NPDC101237, assembly GCF_044767465.1. Classification (NCBI taxonomy): domain Bacteria; kingdom Bacillati; phylum Actinomycetota; class Actinomycetes; order Kitasatosporales; family Streptomycetaceae; genus Streptomyces; species Streptomyces sp. NPDC101237. Next base: position 97,576 of record NZ_JBIWNY010000001.1, read on the forward strand.
GTGATCGCCCCCATCCGGGGACCGCGAGAGGTCATGGGCGCGCTCACGCTCGGCCGCTCCGACGGTGGAGAGGCCTTCACCGGGCACGACCTGGTCCTGCTCGAGGACATCGCCCGGCGCGTCGGTCTGGCGCTGGAGAACGCCCGTCACTACCAGCGCCAGCGCCAGGTCGCCGAGACCATGCAACGCTATCTGCTGCCCCAGCTGCCGTATCTGCCGGGAGTCGGCATGACTGCCCGCTATCTCTCCGCCCCGGACGCCTCCTACGTCGGCGGCGACTGGTACGACGCGTTCCCCCTGCCCGGCGGTGACACCGCACTGGTCATCGGCGACGTCGTCGGTCACGATCTCGAAGCGGCGGCCGGCATGGCGCAGCTGCGCAACATGATCCGCGCGTTCACCTGGTCGCAGGACCGGCCGACGCACGGCATCGTCGAGCACCTCAACGAGGCCATGACACAGATCACCGACGTCCGCATGGCGACCATGATCCTGGCCCGGCTGGCGGTCGACGCAACCGGCGCCTGGCAGCTGCGGTGGAGCAACGCAGGCCACCCGCCGCCGCTGCTCGTCGGTCGTGACGGCCTGACCCGCTACCTCACCGGCGCCAACGGTCTCCTCCTCGGCATGCCTGCGTCCCAGCCACGTTCCGAGGCCCGCGTCACCCTTCCCCCGGCCTCGACACTCGTCTTCTACACGGACGGTTTGATCGAATCCCGCAGACAGTCATTGGACGCAGGGATGGAGAACCTGCGCCGGCACGCCGCCTCCCTGGCCCACCGCGACCTGGACGCCTTCGCCGACCACCTGCTGCAACGCTCCCGGCCCCACGACAACGACGACGACGTCGCCCTGCTCGCCGTCCGCCTCCCCGACGTCACCGGCGCGGCCCCCGACGTTCAGCGCAGCCCACACCTGGTCAACCAGACAGTCTCGCTCGAGTGAGCTGGTGGGTGGGTGCGCGGCTGCTTCACGTCGAGGGCGGACGGGTCAAGGAACGCGGTCCCCACCCGGTCCCGAAAAATGATCAAGGGCCGGTTCCGGATACCTCCGAAACCGGCCCTGACCTGCGACTGTCTCCAGTCGGGACGACAGGATTTGAACCTGCGACCCCTTGACCCCCAGTCAAGTGCGCTACCAAGCTGCGCCACGTCCCGATGCGCTCACTCGCGGTGACCCGCGCGATCACGCGGAGAGCACTTTACCGCACCTCGCCGGACGGACCGAAAGAGGGTGGGCGGCCAGGGGACAATCGGTCGTATGGGCCGTAGGGGAAACACCGGAGCGGAAGCACGGGACCGGGACGCCGAGGGGCGGGCGCGCAGCGCCCGGCCGCGGGACGGGCTGGGGCGGCCGCTGCCGTACGGCGCGCCGGGCGTCGAGCGGCAGGCGGAGGGGATCGTCCGGACCCCGGACGAGACCGTCGCCGAGGCGCAGGCACTGCTGGACGCCGGGAAGCCCTTCCACGCGCACGAGGTCTTCGAGGACGCCTGGAAGGCGGGGCCCGAGGCGGAGCGGAGCCTGTGGCGGGGGCTGGCCCAGCTGGCCGTCGGGCTCACGCACGCGGCGCGCGGGAACGCGACCGGCGGGGCTCGGCTGCTGCGGCGCGGTGCGGGCGCGGTCGAGGAGTGGGCGGCCGGCAGCGGGGTCCGGCGGCCCTACGGGATGGAGCTGGACGGGCTCGCCGCGTGGGCGCGGGCACTGGCCGGGCGGGTGGAGGGCGGCGCCGGAGCCGTCGACGCGGGCACCGAGGCGCCGCGGCTGCACCGGGGGTGATCGTCCGGCGGTGGCATGCGGCAGACTCGGGGCGTGCGAAAGATTCATGTCATCGGTATCGGCGCGGGCGACCCCGACCAGCTCACCCTCCAGGCCGTCCGGGCGCTGCGGAGCACGGACGTGTTCTTCCTGCTCGACAAGGGCGAGGTCAAGAGCGACCTGACCGGACTGCGCCGGGACATGCTGGGCACGCACCTGCCGGGCGGCGGCTTCCGGGTGGTCGAGGCGCGGGACCCGGACCGGGACCGGGCCGCGAGCGGCGGGGCGTACTCGCCGGCCGTCGGCGACTGGCGCAGCGCCCGCGCGGACATCTACGAGCGGCTGATCCTCGAGGAGCTCGGCGCGGAACAGACCGGCGCGTTCCTGGTGTGGGGCGATCCGTCGCTGTACGACAGCACGCTGGCGATCCTCGAAGAGGTGCTGGCCCGGGGCGCAGTGGCGTTCGAGTACGACGTGATCCCCGGGATCAGCAGTGTGTCGTCGCTGGTGGCCCGGCACCGCACCGGGCTGAACCGGGTGGGCGGGCCGGTGCAGATCACCACCGGGCGGCGGCTCGCCGAGGGGCTGCCGGACGGTGTGGACGACGTGGTCGTGATGCTGGACGCGCACCAGGCCTTCCGGCGGTACGCGGACCAGGACATCGACATCTACTGGGGCGCCTACCTCGGCACGCCCGACGAGATCCTGGTCTCCGGTCCGATCGCCGAGGCCGGTCCGCGGATCGAGCGGCTGCGGGCCGAAGCCCGCGAGCGCAAGGGCTGGATCATGGACACGTATCTGCTGCGCCGCCGCCGTGAGGCTCCGCGGGAGGGATGACCGGCGTCCGGCCCGGTCCCGCGGGGCCGAGGGCCAGCCCTTCCAGTACGGCCGCCACGTCGGGCACCGCCGTCACCCCGGCCGGCAGCGGCGGGCGTCGTACGACGACGACGGGCAGCCCCAGCTCGCGGGCGGCCGTGAGCTTGGCGGCCGTCGCCGCTCCCCCGCTGTCCTTGGTGACCAGCACGTCGATCAGGTTCTCCTGGAGCAGCGCGGTCTCGTCGGCGACCGTGAAAGGACCGCGGGCCAGCAGCACTTCGGTGTGCCGGGGCATCGGGGGCTCGGGCGGTTCCACCGAGCGGACGACGAAGTGCCGGTCGGCCAGGTGCGCGAAGGCGGACAGGCCGAGGCGTCCGGTGGTGAGCAGGACCCGGGGGCCGAAGCGGGGCAGCAGGCCGGCCGCCGCGGGCAGGGACGGGACCGGGTGCCAGCGGTCGCCGGGGCCCGGCCGCCAGCCCGGGCGGCGCAGCACCAGGGCCGGGACACCGGCTTGGGCAGCGGCCAGGGCCGCGTTCGCGGTGATCGTGCCGGCGAACGGGTGGGTGGCGTCCACCAGGGCGTCCACGCGTTCGGCGCGCAGCCAGTCGGCGAGGCCCTCCGCCCCGCCGAAGCCTCCCACCCGGACCTCTCCGGCCAGCGCCCCCGGCCGGGTGACGCGCCCCGCCAGGGAGGTCGTGACGCGGACGCCGGGGTGGGCGGCGAGCGCGGCGGCCAGTTCGCGGGCCTCGGTGGTGCCGCCGAGGATCAGGACGTGCGGGGACATGGGGCGAGCGTACGGGCCGCGCAGGGCGGGCCGGGACGCGGGACGGCCGCCCGGCGGTGGGCCGGGCGGCCGTCGTGCGAAGCGGGTCCGGTCAGCCCTGGCGGGCCTTGGACCGGGGGTCCTTCTTGTTGATCACGTAGACCACGCCGTGGCGGCGGACCACCTGGGCGCCGGGCTTGGCCTTCAGTGAGCGCAGGGAGTTGCGTACCTTCATGGTTCTCGTTCTCCTCGTGTCGGTCGCCGGGGCGGGTCAGCCGCGGGCCGCGGCGGTGCGGCCGTAGCGGCGCTCGAAGCGCTCCACCCGGCCGGCGCTGTCCAGGACCCGTGACCTGCCGGTGTAGAAGGGGTGCGACGCGGACGAGACCTCGACGTCGATCACCGGGTACGTGACGCCGTCCTCCCACTCGACCGTCCGGGACGAGTCGGCGGTGGAACGGGTGAGGAAGGCGACGTCCGCGGCGCGGTCGCGGAAGACGACGAGACGGGATTCGGGATGGATGCGGGCCTTCATGGGGTTTCCTTCCTGGGGCCACGCTCCGGTGGTGGTTCCGGAGCGTCGGGCCCGGTCGTTCTCGGCGGTTCAGCGCTCTTCGCGGAAGTCCACGTGTGCGCCGGCCACCGGGTCGTACTTGCGCAGGACCAGCCGGTCGGGGTCGTTGCGGCGGTTCTTGCGGGTCACATAGGTGACTCCGGTCCCGGCCGTCGACTTCAGTCTGACGACAGGACGCGCGGTGCTGCGTGCCATGAGGTTCTCCCTTCGCCCACACCCGCGATCAATGATCCGAGCATGTCAATCACGATGGTTGTAACAACGGGTCCCGCGGTCGCATTCCCGGGTGCCGGACCGGTCGTCGCGAGTGCTCAGGACCGGTCAGCGCAGGAGCAGCTGGAGGCCGCCGACGATCGTCGCCGCGATGACCAGCTGTTCGAACAGCCGCTGGTTGATCCGGTCCACCGCCCACTTGCCGATGAGCGCGCCGGGCACCACGAACACCACGAGCGCGGCGTCCAGCAGCAGCGAGTCGCCGTCGATCAGCCCGAGGCCGGCGCTGAAGGGCACCTTGGAGACGTTCACGATCAGGAAGAAGAACGCCGAGGTGCCGAGGAAACCGAGTTTGCGGAAGCCCGCCGACAGCAGGTACATCGACATCACCGGGCCGCCCGCGTTGGCGACCATCGTGGTGAAGCCGCCGAGGACGCCGTAGGAACCGGCCTTGACCCGGCCCGCCCGGGTGGTGACCGCGTCCGGGTCGTCCGGCCGGCCGGCCCCGCGCCGCCGCCACAGGGTGACGCCGGCCATCAGCAGCAGGATCGCGCCGATCGACGTCCCCACGACCCGGTCGTCGGCCCACACCAGGAACAGCGTGCCGACCACCACGCCCGCGGCGACGGCGGGGAACAGCCGCCAGAGCGTGGGCCAGTGGGCGTGCCGGCGGTAGGTGGCGACGGCCAGGACGTCGCCCGCGATCAGGATCGGCAGCAGGACGCCGGTGGAGGCGCGGGCCGGGAGGATCGCGGCGTAGACGGCGAGGCTGACGGTGTTGGCTCCGCTGACGGCGGTCTTCGAGAAGCCGACGAGCAGCGTGGCGAGGGCCAGGGCGGCGAACTCCCAGCCGGATATGTGCCAGAGGGTCATGGTGTTCATGCGGGGACCGATGTTATGTCCGGACAAGCCGATCCGGTAAGTACCGTCCCGGCGTTTGCCGCTGCCCGGCCCGGGCACCCGCTCGGTGATCATCGCATGAGGAAGGAATCGCAGGCATGACCGTGGTGAAGAGCACGCTGCCCGAAGAAGCGCTCCGGGTCACCGGGACCGCTCTCCAGGAGACCCTGGTGGACCTGCTGGGGCTGTCCCTGATCGGGAAGCAGGCGCACTGGAACATCGTCGGGCCCCGGTTCCGTTCGGTCCATCTGCAGCTCGACGAGGTGGTCGCCACCGCGCGCGCCCACTCGGACACCGTCGCGGAACGTGCCGCCGCGCTGGGCGTCTCTCCGGACGGCCGTCCGGAGACGGTCGCCGCCGCCTTCTCGCTGCCCGGCGCCAAGGACGGCTGGCTGCGGGACGACGAGGTCGTCGACCTGATGGTGCGCACGCTGGAGGCGGCGGCCGGAAGGCTGCGCGAGCGGATCGCCGCGACCGCCGAGCCCGACCCGGTCACCCAGGACCTGCTGATCTCGATCACCGCGGACCTGGAGAAGCAGCGCTGGATGTTCGCGGCCGAGAACAGCTGAGCACGAGAACAGCTGAGCGGGAGGCCGTCCGCACCGTCGGTGCGGCGTGGGCGGCGGGGGGGGGGCCCCGCCCGGGGGGCCCCCCCCCCCCCCCCCCCCGCCGCCCGGGCGGGCCGGGTGGGCCCCGGCGCCCCCCCGGGCCCCCCCCCCCCCCCGCGGGGGCCGGGGGGGGGGGGGCTCCCGGCGGGGGGGGGGGGGGGGGCCCCCCCCCCCCCCCGGGGGGGGGGCCCCGCCGCGGAGGAGGCGTGGGAGGTGGCGCCCCAGCCCGGCGGGAGGTCGGCGACGCCGGCGCCCTCCAGGACCGTGCGGAGGATGGCGGCGCGCGCTCCCGGCTGCACGCGCAGCGCTTCGGGCAGGGCACGGCAGGCGCGGACCACCTGGTTGTCGAGGAAGGGCGCGTGCAGGCGCTGCGAGCGGATCTCCGCGGCCTGTTCCAGGACGCGGATGTCGGCCGCGTGCCGGGCCAGCACCGCACGCGCGCGGTAGTCGCCGGGACGCTGGCCGGGTCCGACGCCCGACCGGTTCGCCGCCCCCTGGAGCAGAACCGATACTTCAGCCAGTGCCTCTCCCGTCAGCCAGCGCGCGGCGGGCCCGGGTCTCGCCCAGCTGAGCGCGGCGAGCGACGCGCCCACCGCGCCCCCCGGCTCGTCGAAGCGGCGCCGCAGCAGGCGTTCGGCGAGGGACTCGACGCCCGCGCCGTACGGCGTGCGCGCGAGCCGTCGTGCCGCGCCGTACACGCGCGCGGAGACCATCACCGAGCCGTCTGCCTTGGCGAGCGCGGCGACCGGGCGGACCAGGTGCCGGCGCTTGCGGTCCATCAGCAGGTCGGCGAGGCGCGCGGGGTGCGCGTCCAGGACCTGGCGGGCGCCGTAGCCGGTGAAGTGGTCGGCGCTGCCGGCGGCCAGGCGGGCGCGGTGCCGGGCGGCGTGCACCAGGGAGGGGCCGGGTTCGTCGGTCAGCGGTCCTTCCAGGTCGGCGTACGGGAGCACGTCCTCGCCGCCGGTCACCACCACGTGGTGCAGTCGCGGGTTGGCCGCCAGGCTTCCCGCCCGTTCGAGCTCCGCCTCGCGGCCGCCGACGGCGAGGTCGTTGAAGGTGACCGCCAGCAGTCGCTCGCCCGCGCCGGTGCCGTGGCCCAGGATGGTGCCGGGCATGCCGGGCATGCCGGGCAGCCCGGCGGCCAGCAGGGCGAGGGTGCCGGAGGCGGGGCCGCCGGACAGGTCGGCGCCGATGCCCGGCACCGGCATCCCGCGCGCCGCACGCCGTTCGGCGGGGCCCATGCCGGGCACCGGACCGGGGTCGATGTCCGGGACGTGCCGGGGTGCCGACAGCCGCGCGCGTACGGCCTCTACGAGTGCGTCCCGTACGGCGTCCACCGCGCGGTCGGGGTCGGCGGCGGGCGCCGCGACCGCGAGCGAGGCGACCTGCTCGTACCCGGCGACCTCGCGCGCCCCGGTGCGCAGGATCAGCGCATGCCCCGGCGGAATGCGCCGCACGCCCTCGTACGGAGTCGAGTCGTGCACCGCCGCCGGTACGTCCGGGGCGGCCAGGAGGGCGGCGAGGTGGCCGTAGTCGAGGTTGGCCTCGATCAGGTCGGCGAGCGGCAGCGCGGCCGTGGCATAGGCCGTACCGCCTGCCCAGGGGGTGTGGAAGACCGGGCGGGCGCCGGCCAGGTCGCCGCAGACGGTGATCCGGCGGCCGACCTGGACGACGGCGGTGTAGCTGCCGGGCCAGGCGGTCAGATGCCGGAGTGCGCCCCCGCGCGCCGTGAAGAGGCCGAGGCGCAGCTCCTCGTCGCTGGCGCCGCAGGTACCGAGGACGGCGATACGGTTCTGGGCGTCGGCCCTGATGACGCGCACCTCGTCGGGGCGCCAGTCGCCGACCGCCCAGAGCGGGTCCGGGTCGCCCCACAGCAACTGGGATCCGACGGGGTGGACGGTCTCGCCGTCGTAGCCCGTGGCGCCGGCGGAGCCGAGCGTGGCGGCACCGGAGGCGGTGCTGCTCCATCCCACCAACCACCGCATCGACGCCTCCACAGGCTGTGGACAACCATGCACGGTACGAACCGGGTCCCCATGCTGCCATGAAGGACGGGCTGCGGAGTGGCGGTGGGGCCGCCTTTGATCCTCGGAAGTTTTCCCGGAGTTGCCGCAGGACCGGCGCCCGCGCGGCCGGTGCCCGGAAGCCGCCGGAGAGCCGAACCGCCGTACGGCACAAAGAGACTGCGACGCGAATGCGCCCCCCGTACGCTCCCCCAGAACGCCCTTCGCGCCCTCAATTCCCGTGGTAGGAGCGTTGATCACCCGCAGAACGATGGGGCGATTTTCAGCCAATTCGGCGAGGTCGGTGCGGCGGTGCGCACGCTCCGTACATGCTTTGCGCACCGCACGCACTCGTACTCGAACGCGCACAGTCCGGGAGGCGGGCATCGCCTCCCGGACCGGTCCGCCACCCGCGGGGATTGAGGTGGCGGTGTCCCCCAGCCCACTGGATCCAGTACAGCGGGCCGACCCACGCACCAACCATGGAATCGCTCCCCCGATGGCCGGAGAAGAGCGCACGCACAGGCGCACGGCCACACGGCGGGGGCACGACGCGACCCGCCGTGCACGGTGCGTACAGGGGCCGCACTCGCGTACGGACCACAATCCCGCCATCCGGAACAATGCCCCTTAACGCTTGGGATGCGGCGAACTACGCTGGGTTTACGAATGCCGCGTGGTTATGCCAGCGCGGCAGCCGTCTGTGTCGAGGGGTGGCGCATGTCCAGGGAGCAACGCGGGCCGAACGAAAAACTCGGCACCGTTCTCGCCCTCGCGGGAATCAGCAACGCAGGACTCGCGCGACGCGTCAACGACCTTGGCGCTCAACGCGGGTTGACTCTTCGCTACGACAAGACGTCGGTGGCGCGCTGGGTGTCGAAGGGCATGGTGCCGCAGGGCGCCGCGCCGCATCTCATCGCGGCCGCGATCGGCCAGAAGCTCGGCCGCCCGGTGCCGCTCCACGAGATCGGCCTGGCGGACGCGGATCCCGCGCCCGAAGTGGGCCTCGCCTTCCCGAGGGACGTAGGACAGGCGGTCCGCTCGGCCACCGAGCTGTACCGACTCGACCTCGCCGGCCGCCGGGCCGGTTCCGGCGGCATCTGGCAGTCGCTGGCCGGTTCCTTCGCGGTGAGCGCTTACGCGACGCCCGCCTCACGATGGCTGATAACCCCCGCCGACAGTTCCGTCGCGCGCGAGGCGAACGCCGCGGAGGCCTCCGGCGCACCGCTCAAAGTCGGCCACAGCGACGTGCAGAAGCTGCGGGAGGCGGCCGAGGACGCCAGACGCTGGGACTCCAAGTACGGCGGCGGCGACTGGCGTTCCTCGATGGTGCCGGAGTGCTTACGAGTGGAGGCGGCACCGCTGCTGCTCGGCGCGTACTCCGACGAGGTCGGACGGGCGCTGTTCGGGGCGAGCGCCGAACTGACCCGGCTGGCCGGGTGGATGGCCTTCGACACCGGACAGCAGGAGGCCGCGCAGCGGTACTACATCCAGGCGCTGCGGCTCGCGCGCGCGGCGGCCGACGTGCCGCTCGGCGGGTACGTCCTGGCATCGATGTCGCTGCAGGCGACCTACCGCGGGTTCGGCGACGAGGGCGTCGATCTCGCGCAGGCCGCCGTCGAGCGCAACCGGGGCCTGGCCACCGCCCGGACGATGAGCTTCTTCCGGCTGGTCGAGGCACGGGCCCACGCGCGCGCGGGGGACGCGCAGGCCGCGGGTGCCGCGCTGAAGGCGGCGGAGGGCTGGCTGGAGCGGGCCCGGGAGGGCGACAACGACCCCTCCTGGCTGGGTTTCTACGGATACGACCGGTTCGCCGCCGACGCCGCCGAGTGCTACCGGGACCTGAAGGCCCCACGGCAGGTGCGGCGGTTCACGGAGCAGGCGCTGTCCAAGCCGACCGAGGAGTTCGTGCGGTCGCACGGGCTGCGGCTGGTCGTCTCGGCCGTCGCCGAACTGGAGTCCGGAAACCTCGACGCGGCCTGCGAGCAGGGAGTGCGGGCCGTGGAGGTCGCCGGGCGGATCTCGTCGGCCCGGACCACCGAGTACGTGAAGGATCTGCTGCACCGGCTGGAACCGTACGGGGACGAGCCGCGGGTGGCGGAGCTGCGGGAGCGGGCACGGCCCCTGCTGATGACACCGGCGTGACAACCGCCCCGGCCGGCCGGGGCGGTCCGTCCCGGCGCGCGCGGGACGTTTCAAAGTGATGTCAGTGGCGCAGTGCACTATCGAGTGTGGGAGGTGGTGCAGGTGTCTGCCGGGGTCGCCTATGACTGTGATGTGCTCGTCGTCGGGGGTGGGATCGTCGGGCTGTCCACGGCGTACGCGATCAGCCGGGCCGCGCCGGGCACCCGGGTCACCGTCCTGGAGAAGGAGGCCGGGCCGGCACGACACCAGACGGGCCGGAACAGCGGGGTCATCCACAGCGGGATCTACTACCGGCCCGGGTCGCTGAAGGCGCGCTACGCCGTCAAGGGCGCGGCCGAGATGGTCAAGTTCTGCGCGGAGTACGGCATCGCGCACGCCGTCACCGGCAAGCTGATCGTCGCCACCGACCGGGCCGAGCTGCCCCGGCTGCACGCGCTCGTGCAGCGCGGCCGGGAGAACGGGATACCGGTGCGCGAGCTGAGCGGCGCCCAGATCGCGGAGTTCGAGCCCGAGGTGCGGGGGCTGGCCGCCATACACGTCGGGACGACCGGCGTGTGCGACTACGTGGGGGTCGCCCGGCAGTTCGGCGAGGCCTCCGGGGCGGAGATCCGCTACGGGGCCCGGATCGAGCGCGTCGACCGGCGGCCGGAGCGGGGCGTGGCCGTGCGCACCGAGCGCGGGGACGTCGTACGCGGGCGCGTGCTGGTGAACTGCGCGGGGCTGTACTGCGACGAGATCGCCCGGCTGGCCGGGGACGACCCGGGGATGCGGATCGTGCCGTTCCGCGGGGAGTACTACGAGCTGGCGCGGCGGGAGCTGGTGCGGGGGCTGGTGTATCCGGTGCCCGATCCGGCGTTCCCGTTCCTCGGGGTGCACCTCACCCGGGGCATCGACGGGGGCGTGCACATCGGCCCCAACGCGGTGCCGGCGCTGGCCCGGGAGGGGTACGGCTGGGGCGTCGTCCGCCCCCGGGAGGTCGCCGGGACGCTGGCCTGGCCGGGGTCGTGGGCGCTGGCCAGGCGGCACTGGCGGTACGGGGGCGGCGAGCTGCGCAGGTCGGTCTCGAAGCGGGCGTTCACGGCGGCCGTACGACGGCTGCTGCCGGCGGTGACGGAGGCGGACCTGGTGCCGGCGGCGGCCGGGGTGCGGGCACAGGCCGTGCTGCGGGACGGCTCGCTGGTCGACGACTTCCTGATCAAGGAGGGCCCGCGGACGGTCCACGTGCTGAACGCGCCCTCGCCCGCGGCGACGGCCTCGCTGCCCATCGGGCGGGAGGTGGCGCGCCGGGCGCTGGAGATGCTGGACTCGGTGTGAGGACCGCGGTGGCCGGGCCTGACGCTGTCGAGGGGTTCCGCACGGGCCGTAAAATCGAGGGCACTGTGTCTGACTCGCTCAATGCCCCAGAAGCCCCCAGGCCCGCCGAGACCGTCCCCGGCGCGGACTCTCCGTACGTTCCCGGTGTGCCGGTGCGGCCCACCCGGCCCAAGGGAGAGCCGCGGTTCCCCGACGGGCCCAGCGCCGATCCGGCCGGCTCCCACTTCGAGCGGCGGATCCGCAGTTTCCAGCCACGGCGCAGCCGGGTGACCGCCGGACAGGCCGACGCCCTGCAGCGGCTGTGGCCCACATGGGGGCTGGACATCGACGGGCAGCACGTCATCGATCTCGGCGCGCTGTTCGGGAACGGCAACCCCGTCGTCCTGGAGATCGGCTTCGGCATGGGCGAGGCGACCGCGCAGATGGCCGCCGAAGACCCGGACACCAACATCCTCGCCGTCGACGTGCACACGCCGGGGCAGGGGAACCTGCTCAACCTCGCCGAACAGAACGGGCTGACCCACGTCCGGGTCGCCAACGGGGACGCGATCATCCTGCTGCGGGAGATGCTCCCGCCCGAGTCGCTGGACGGGCTGCGGGTGTACTTCCCGGACCCCTGGCCCAAGAAGCGGCACCACAAGCGGCGGCTGATCCAGCCCGAGTTCCTCGACCTCGCCGCCACCCGGCTCAGGCCCGGGGCCGTCGTGCACTGCGCGACGGACTGGGAGCCGTACGCCGAACAGATGCTCGACGTCCTCGACGCGCACCCGGCGTTCGAGAACACCCAGGCCGGGGGCGGTTTCGCGGCACGTCCCGGATACCGGCCGCTGACCCGTTTCGAGGGGCAGGGCCTGGACAAGGGTCACGTGGTGAACGATCTGCTTTTCCGTCGCGTACAGCATCCGGTGCAGCAGGGCGAACAGCACCGACAGGAGTCACCTCGTTAGGGTCGATGCCGTGGCCACCTTTCCGCCGCCGTACCCGCCGTATCCGTCGTACCCGCCGCACTCCGCCGGTCGAGGACTGCGGCATCCTCGCTGGTGGCAGCGGCGCTGGGTCCGCTACGGCGCGCTGGGCGGCCTGCTCGCCGTCTCCGGCCTGGTCATCCTCGCGCTGGTCCGTGAGCAGACCGGCACGGAGGGTTTCCTGGTCGGGCTCGGTCTCGCGGTGCTGCCGGTGCCGCTGCTGATGAGCGCGTTCCGCTGGCTGGACCGGGTTCAGCCGGGACCCTGGCGGAACCTGCTGTTCGCGTTCGCCTGGGGAGCGTGCGCGGCCGCGCTGATAGCGATCGTCGCCAACAGTTTCGCGACGCGCTGGATAGCGACGGCGACGACGGACCCGAGCAGCGCGGACACGCTCGGGGCGACGGTGATAGCGCCGATCGTCGAGGAGTCCGCCAAGGCCGCGGCCGTGCTGATGGTCTTCCTGTTCCGCAGACGCGACTTCACCGGGATCGTCGACGGTGTGGTGATAGCCGGGATCACCGCCACCGGGTTCGCGTTCACCGAGAACATCCTCTATCTCGGTACGGCGTTCGGCGCCGACCGGCTCGCCGGCGACTCCGGCATCGCCTCCGTCACCGCCGCGACGTTCTTCGTCCGCATCGTCATGTCCCCGTTCGCGCATCCCCTGTTCACCGTCCTCACCGGCATCGGCTTCGGCGTCGCCGCGCTCTGCGGGGAACGGCAGCGGGCGCGGCGGGCGCTCGCGCCGGTGACCGGACTGCTGCTCGCGATGAGCATGCACGCGCTGTGGAACGGGTCCTCGTCGTTCGGGCAGTACGGGTTCTTCGCCGTGTACGGCATGTTCATGGTGCCGGTGTTCGGGCTGCTGACCTGGCTCGCGGTCTGGACGCGCCAGCGGGAGCTGCGGACCGTACGGGAGGAGCTGCCCGCGTACGTGTACGCGGGCTGGCTGGGGCCGGCCGAGCCGTTCGTCCTGGGCTCGATGCGGGCGCGGCAGATGGCCCGGGAGTACGCCGCCTACCACTTCGGCAAGCCGGCGGGCCGGGCGGTCGCCGCGTACGAGGCGGACGCGACGACACTCGCCCTGCTGCGCCGCCGGGGGCGGCGGGGGCGGGCGGACGCCGACTTCACGGTGCGGGAGCGGGACCTGCTCACGCGGCTGTGGGACCGGCGCGAGCTGGTACGCCCCGCCCTGGACTACGCGGCCCGCGCCGCGGCCCCGAGCGGCTGGCCGGGGTACGGGGGCCAGCCGCCCCCGGCCTGGGGCGCGCCCGGCTGGTACGCGGCCCCGGCGCCGTACGTGCCCCACAACCCGTACAGCGGCTAGCTGACAACGCTCGTGGCCAAATACAGCCAGCGCGTCACGCGGAGGCGGCCGTGAGCCGGTCCAGTTCCTGCTCCGTCAGCTCCAGGTCCGCGACGGCCAGCAGGGCGGGCAGCTGCTCCAGCGAGCGGGCCGAGGCGATCGGGGCGGTGACGGTGGGCTGGGCCGCGAGCCACGCCAGGGCGACCGTGGGGATCGGGGCGGAGTGCGCCTCGGCGATCTCGTCGAGGGCGGCCAGGACCCGCCGGCCCCGCTCGCTCTCCAGGTACTGGGCGGCGCGGCCCGCGCGGGCGCTGTCCACCGTCGCGCCGGGGCGGTACTTGCCGGTGAGGAAGCCCGCGGCGAGGCCGAAGTAGGGAACCGCCGCCAGGCCCGTGCGGGAGGCCAGCTCCTGCAGCGGGCCCTCGTAGGTGTCGCGGGAGACCAGGTTGTAGTGGGGCTGGAGGGCGACGTACCGGGCGAGGCCCTCGCGGTCGGAGAAGTCCAGCGACTCCTGGAGCCGTTCGGCGGTGATGTTGGAGGCGGCGATGTGCCGGACCTTGCCGGCCCGCACCAGCTCGTCCAGGGCGCCGATGATCTCCTCGACCGGGATCTCGGGCTGGTCGAAGTGCGTGTAGTACAGGTCGATGTAGTCGGTGCCCAGGCGGCGCAGGGACGCGTCCGCGGCGGCCTTGATGTTGGCGGCGGACAGGCCGGGGTAGTCGGGGTGCTGGCTGACCTTCGTCGCGATGACGACGTCGGCGCGGTTGCCGCGCGCCGCGATCCACTTGCCGATGACGGTCTCGGACTCACCGCCCTGGTGGCCCTCGATCCAGGCCGTGTACGCGTCGGCGGTGTCCACGAAGTTGCCGCCCGCCGCGGTGTACGCGTCGAGGACGGCGAAGGAGGCGGCCTCGTCGGCGGTCCAGCCGAAGACGTTGCCGCCCAGGCAGAGCGGGAAGACCTCCAGGTCGGAGGAGCCGAGCTTGCGAAGGGAACCGGAGGCGGAAGAAGCGGAAGAAGGAGTCATGTCCCAGTTCAACACCGGCCGCCTGCGGACCGATGCCGCCGCCACGCGAAGTTCTCGTAAAAGCGGAAGGCCCCGGCGGACTCCGGGCACACCGGACCGGCAGCCCTGACGTCGGGGGGTTGTCGTCGGGGCCGCCGGGGTTCGGTGGGGTCCGTCAGGGGGTGAGGCCCTTGCCGCGCAGCCACGTCATCGGGTCGATGCCGGTGGCCTGTCCGCCGGGGTGGACCTCCAGGTGGAGGTGCGGGCCGGTGACGTTGCCGGTGGCGCCGACCCGGCCGATGACGTCGCCGGTGGCGACCTTCTGGCCGACCTTGACGCCGATCGAGGACTGGTGGCAGAACCACAGCTCGGTGCCGTCGTCGAGGGTGAGGATCGTGCGGTAGCCGTAGGAGCCGGCCCAGCCGGCCTCCGTGACGGTGCCGCTGTGCACGGCCTTGATCAGGGTGCCGGTGGGAGCGGCGAAGTCGAGGCCGGTGTGGTAGCCGGAGGCCCACATGGAGCCGGCCTGGCCGAAGGTGCCGGTGATCGTGTACGAGACGACCGGCAGCGTGTACTGCTTGGCCAGCGCGGCGAGCCGCTTCTGCTCGGCCTGCGCCTTCTCGGCGGCCTGCGCCTTCTGCTTGGCGTCGGCGGCCTGGGTGGCCGCGGCCTTCTCCGCCTTGGACTCGGCGTCGGAGACCGCCTTGTCGGCGGCGGCCACGGCCTTGGCGGTGGCCCGGACGTCGATCTGGGTCTGCTGCTGCTCGGCCTGCGCGATGATCCGGCTGCGCAGTGCCTCACCGGCGTCGGAGGAGGAGTCCGCGTCGGTGGCGGTCGCCGTGGTGACGCGGCTCAGCGCGGTCTGGGTGGCCTGGGTGGCCTGGTGGCCGGTGCCGTCGCCGAGCAGGGAGTCGACGGAGGACGGCAGGTCCGGCAGCGAGAGGGAGACCGGCGGCTTGCCGGTGTTGGCGCTGGCCATGCCGCCCGCGCCGACGGCGGCGATGACACCGACGCCGAGGACCGTGGAGCTGCGGGCGAGTCCGCCGCCGCGCTGCTTGGCGACGCGGTGCCGGCCGCGTACCGGGGCGAGGGACTCCTCGGTGGGGTTCCACTCCTCCCAGGGGCCCTCGTCGGTGCGCCCGGCGCCGTAGCCGTAAGCCTCGGGCTGACGCTGACTGGGCACGAACGGGGCTGTCGGAGCAGGCCGGTTGGACGCCACGCGGGCGCACTCCTTTCCTTCCGCTGCCTACCGGGTTAGCTGACGGGTTCGGAGCGGGAAGGTCTCCTACGCGCGTATACCGACCGTTTCGTACCCGGCGACATACGAGCGATTCACCCCAATGAGGTGGTTCCCCGGTTCCCTTGCGGGATTCGGCGCGTGCGCACGGAGCCGTCGCGGGTGACGGCTGGGACGACCGCGCTGCGTTATCGAACGTTAATAGACGCGGCTGGCAGATTCCAAGCCGTTCTCCTTGATCATTAAGCTTTCGAAGCGAGGACTTACCTGTCACGAACGGCCAAAAACGGTCGAGTTGGCCGCGCGGTCGGTGCGGCACGGGAGTCACAGCGTTTTGATGGTGACCCGGGCGTGATGCGGAGGGCTGCCGTCCGCACACCGAGGGTGACCTTCCCCTGGACGGACGCTCAGGCGCGCCGCACCACCAGCAGCGCCATGTCGTCCGCCGTCCGGCCGCCGGTGTGCCGGCGCACCTCGGCCGCGAGACGGGCCAGCAGCGCTCCCGGGGCGGTGCCGGCCCGGCCGGCCAGGCGCCGCTCCGGGTCGAAGAACCGGCCGTGCGCGTCCCGGGCCTCGGAGAGGCCGTCGGTGTGCAGCAGCAACGCGGTCCCGCTCGGGAACGGCCGCTCGGCGGCCCGGTCCGGCCAGGCGCCCAGCTCGCCCATCCCCAGCGGCAGCGCGGCCTCGGACACCTCGACCGGGCGCACCGTGCCGTCGGCGTGCAGCAGCAGCGGTGGCGGATGGCCCCGGTTGACGACCCGGACCCTGCCCTCGCCGTGCGGGAGTTCGGCGAGCACGGCGGTGGTGAACCCCTCGAAGGTGTCGACTCCGCCGCGCCGGACGCACTCCCGGGCCAGCGCCCGCTCCAGCCGGCCCGCCACCGCCTCCAGCGAGGCCTCCTGCTCGGCGGCCTCCCGGAACGCGCCGAGCACCACCGCGACGGCGGCGACCGCGCCCATGCCCTTGCCGCGGACGTCGCCGACGACCAGCCGTACCCCGTACGGGGTGTCCTGGACGGCGTACAGGTCCCCGCCGACGAGGGTGCCCTCCTGGGCCGCCTCGTAACGGGCGGCGATCTCGAAGCCGCCGATCCGCTCGGCGGGCTCGGGCAGCACCGCGCGCTGGGCGGCCTCGGCGACCTCGCGGGCGGAGGCCAGCCGCTGGTCGCCGAGGCGCACGACCCGGTTGATGCCGGCGGCGAGGGCGGAGACGGTGGCCACGGTGGTCAGCTCGGTGACGGCGTCCGCGTCGGGCACGAGACCGAAGCGCGCGTGCACGCCGTAGACGGCGAGGAAGGAGGCCAGGCCGGTCAGGACCGTGGTGCGCAGGGAGGAGAGCGGGGCGGCGACCAGCGGGGCGGCCGTGAAGAAGGGGACGGCCGTGTACGCGACCGGGGTGAGCACGTCGTAGAGGACACCGGCGACGATCAGCAGAGCGGGCAGCAGGCGGGCCAGGGTGCGGACGGTCACGGACCCGTCCTCCCGCGCCTCTTCGAAGCCCACGGCCTGACTCTCCTCTGTTCGGGGATCCCCTTGTGTGTCCGTCCAGATTTGCGGTTGCGAGCGGACGGGGGCGAGCGGTGTGCGCCGGGTGGATGAGCACGGAGAGATGTGACGACGGACACGTGCCGGTGCACGCCGGGCCGCGCCGGACACGACTCAGGGCCGGAATCCGTGTTCTGGATTCCGGCCCTGGGCCTTCAGTAGCGGGGACAGGATTTGAACCTGCGACCTCTGGGTTATGAGCCCAGCGAGCTACCGAGCTGCTCCACCCCGCGTCGTTGAAACCAGCATACGCCATCGGGAGAGGCGAAGTCACATCGGTCGAACGCGGTCAGCCCAGCAGGTGGCCGTTCGGGGCCTTCGCCAGCTCCTCGTAGGCGCCGAGCACCAGCACCGCCACCCCCGCCTCGCGCAGCGCTCCCGTCCCGTCGGCCGCCTCGACGAAGGTGTCCGGTTCGCGCCACGCCGTCACCACCCGGCGCACCCCGGCTCGCAGGATCAGCTCCGCGCAGGGATGCGGCCGGGAGGCGCGGCGGGTGCAGGGTTCGAGGCTGGTGTAGACGGTGGCCGCGGCGAGCCGCGGGTCGTCCGCGGGGATCTTGGCCAGGGCCGCCTCCTCCGCGTGCACGACGGGGTCGCCCGCCTCGCGCGAGTGACCGCGGGCCAGTTCCGTGCCGTCGGCCGCGACCACCACGGCGCCGACGCTGAACGCGGTCCGCGAGGGCGGGCAGTCGGCCGCCAGTTCGCAGGCGATCCGCAGCCAGTGCCGGTCGGCGGCGGACACCGACCCGCCCGCGCCGGGTGCGGTGGGCTCGTACCGCATCAGAACGACGTCCTCGATACGGCGGCTCTCCACGAGCCGCAGCCGTCCCGCCTGGTATCCGCCGGGGCCGAACAGGCGCGGCGCCTTCGGGTCGCCGACGAGGAGGGGCGCCAGGACGAGCTGGAGTTCGTCGGCGAGGCCCTGCCGCAGGAGCTGGGTGTGGACGGTGCCGCCGCCCTCGACCATCAGCCGGCCGACCGCGCGCGCCTCGTACAGGTCCCGCAGCAGCGCGGGCCAGTCGAGCTCGGCGCCGAGGGAGACGACGTCCGCGGCGACCCCGAGGCCGCGGATCCGCGCCGCGCCCGCGTCCGTGGTGTACACGACCTTCTCGCCGCCGGTGTGCCAGAACCGCGCGTCCGGATCCAGGTCGCCGGTCGCGGTGACCGTGACCTTCAGCGGGTACTCGGGCCTGCCCGCCGCGACCCGGGCGGCGCGCCTGCCGGGGTCGTTCACCAGCAGCCGCGGGTTGTCCGCGCGGATGGTGCCGGCGCCGATCAGGATCGCGTCGACGCAGGCCCGCACCTCGTCGACGCGGTCGAAGTCGGCCGGGGAGGAGAGCAGCAGCCGGTCGGGGCCGGTGTCGTCGAGAAAGCCGTCGAGGGAGACGGCGGCGGACAGCAGGACGTAGGGGTACGGCATCGGACGGGCTCACTCCCGGGGGCGACGGGCAGGCTTGGTTAAAGTTTGAAACAAACCTACACTGGCGGTATGACGACTCGCTGGCTGACGCCGAAGGAGCAGAGCGCCTGGCGCGCCTACATCTCGGCGACGCACCTCCTGGAAGACGCTATGGACCGGCAGCTCCAGCAGGACGCCGGCATGCCGCACCTGTACTACGGCATCCTCGTCAGTCTCTCCGAGGCCCCCGAGCGCAGGCTGCGGATGACCGACCTCGCCGAGAAGTCGAAGATCACCCGGAGCCGGCTGACGTACGCGGTGACCCGGCTGGAGAAGGACGGCCTGCTGCGGCGCGAGGACTGCCAGTGGGACAGGCGCAGCAGCTTCGCCGCCCTGACCGACGAGGGCCTCGCGGTGCTGGAGCGGGCCGCGCCGGGGCATGTCGAGACGGTACGGGCGGCGGTGTTCGACCAGCTCTCCCCCGAGCAGGTCGCGCAGTTGGAGGAGATCAGCGCGGCGATCACGCGGGCACTGGAGGGCGACGCGTCGACGCCGCGGCCGACCTCCGACGAGGTTCCCTGGCGCCGGCGGTCCTCGCCCTGTTCCGGCCCGTCGTAGCAGCTCCGCGACGGCCTCGGACGGGCCTCCGTCAGACCTCCTCCGGGCCGCCGCCCGCCGGATGGCTCACGGGCGGGAGCGGGTGGTTGTTCCCGCGGAAACGCTGTTGCTTCAAATTTAAAACGTGGGTAGGGTTCCCAGCGGTGAATCTGCTTCAAATCTGAAGCAGATTCCGCTGCCGTCCTGCACCCGGACACAGGAGACCCGATGCCCGACTTCCCCGCCGCCACCCAGCGCGCCCGCGTCCGGGTTCCGCTGCGCTTCACCGACGGCTACACCGTCGACGCCGAACTCGTCACCTTCCACGGCCTCGCCGACGGCCAGGAACACGTCGCCGTCGTCCTCGGCGACCCCGCGCCCGGCACGCTCCCGCTGGTCCGCCTGCACTCCGAGTGCCTCACCGGCGACGTCTTCGGCTCGGCCCGCTGCGACTGCGGACCGCAGCTGCGCGAGGCCGTCGAGCGCATCGCGCAGCGCGGCGGCGTCCTGCTCTACCTGCGCCAGGAGGGACGCGGCATCGGCCTCTACAACAAGCTCGACGCCTACGCCCTCCAGGACCAGGGCCTCGACACCTACGAGGCGAACGCCGCCCTCGGCCTCCCCGAGGACGCCCGCGACTACACCGCCGCCGCCCAGATGCTGGCCGCCCTCGGCCTCACCGAACTCGACCTGCTCTCCAACAACCCCGACAAGGCCGAGCAGTTGCGCGACCTCGGTGTCACCGTCCGCGACCGCGTGCCGACCGGCGTCTTCCGCACCGCGCACAACGTCCGCTACCTGCGCGCCAAGGTCCTGCACACCCAGCACACGCTGCCGCTCGGCGAACTGACGGACCTCACCGCGGGCTGAGGCACCGCCGCGCCGTCACAGACTCAGCGCGATCGCGGCGCCGATGCCGCCGAGGCCGAGGGCGACGGCCGCCTCGGGCCAGCCGCCGTCGCCCCAGCGGAAAAGCCGGTCGGCCGCCAGCCGGCCAGGACCGAGGGCGGCGAGGCCGAGGGCGACCACGCAGATGGCGACGTTGTACTCCACGCCGCCGTCCTCGTCCCACAGGCCGTGCGCGGCGGTGACGGTCACCATGGCGTTGATCATCACGCCGACCACGGCGGCGGCCGCGAGCGGCGTGAGCAGCCCGACCAGCAGGCCGAGACCGCCGAGCAGCTCGGAGAGGCCGCCGATCACGGCGAACAGCTTCCCCGGGTGGTAGCCGAGGTCGGCGAACCCCTTGCCGGTGGCGGTCAGACCGGGCCCGCCGAAGAACCCGAAGAGCTTCTGGGAGCCGTGCGCGGCCAGGAACAGCCCGAAGGTCAGTCTGATGAGCAGCAGCCCCCAGTCACCGGCGGTGGTGTGCCGCTCACGGTCCCGCCGCGCGGGCTGCCGCGCGCGGACCGAAGGCCAATCCGTAGTGCGCCTCGCCATGTGAAGACTCCGGTACGGACGACGATGGGGCGTCTCCCCTGCCGGGAGAGGCGTCGTTGGACCGGACGGCGGCGAGCGCGCGCCACCACGCCGCGTCGGCCGCCCCCACCGATGCTTCCGCACCCGCGCCGGGCGCGCACGTCGAGAGCGCGGCGCCCGCGGCGGGGCCCGCTCGGCGCCGGGCCGTCAGGCGAGCCAGTCGGTGTAGCGGGTGGGCGCGACGCGGGCGTTCGGATCGGTCAGGACATCGCCCTTGACCTGGGCGAACATACCCGCGGTCGGGTCGGTGACGACGGTGCGGTGGTCGCCCTTGCGGGACAGCGTGAGCCGGCCCAGCTCGTCCAGGGGGAAGACGTCGGGTCCCGCGATGTCCCGGATGCCGTTCAGCGGCGCACCCGCGGCGACCTCCGCGACCTCCGCGGCCACGTCGGCGGCGGCGATGGGCTGGATCGGCGTCGCGGGCAGCCGGACGGTGTCGCCGTCGGAGGTCCAGGACATGATGCCGTCGACGAACTCCATGAACTGCGTCGCCCGGACGATCGAGTAGGGCACCGGACCGGTCGCGAGGATGTGCTCCTGCAGCGTCTTGGCCCGGTAGTAGTCCAGCTCCGGCACCTGGTCGACGCCGACGATCGAGAGAACCACGAAGTGACCGACGCCGGCCCGGTCGGCGGCGGCCACGAGGTTGTCCATCGAGGTCTGGAAGAAGGCGGGCGAGGCGTCGTCGAAGGTCGGCGAGTTCGTCAGGTTGACGACGACGTCGGCCCCGGCCATCGCCTCGTCCAGCCCCTGGCCGCTGAGGACGTCGACGCCGGTGGACTTCGAGTACGGCACGGCCTCGTGCCCGGCAGCGCGCAGATCCCGGACGACCTGCGATCCGATCAGCCCGGTACCGCCGATGACTGCGATCTTCATGTCATGCCTTTCGCGAGGCATACGACTGCTTGTGCACAGAAATATGCCACCGAACCCCCACCCGGTCGCGCCAGGAGCCCCGCGCCCACCGCACCCAGCCCCACGGCTGCGCCTCCCCCGGCCCCGATCCGGCCCGCGCCCCCCTCCCCCAACTCACCTCCACCTTCTCCGCCTTGCCGGCCGAGCCCGCGTACCGGATCCAGCGGTGCGGCGATTCGGCGTCGTCCCTGCACGCGGATTCCGCGAAGGCGTCCCACCGTTCGGTCCCGGCGGGAGCAGTCGGCGCCGTCGACGGCCCAGGGCTCTTCGTCGGCCGTCGCCGCGGCGTTGGGCATCCCTGGCGCGGCGCCGCCCGAAACGACACAGCGCCCGATCCGGCCGAGGTCGGATCAGGCGCTGTGTGGCAGGTGGTCAGGGGGCTTACCCCCGACCGCGTCCGGTAGGCCGTGTGGGACTCGAACCCACAACCAATGGATTAAAAGTCCACTGCTCTGCCAATTGAGCTAACGGCCCGGGCGATGTTGCCTCCCCGAGCATAGCCGGACGGAGCCGTGTCGCCGATCGGGTATCGGGGTCACGGCCGCGTCGCGCGGCAGAAGTGGCCCGTAGGGTCAGAGATCGACCAGTTTGGCGGTGTCCTCGTGGCGGGCCGTGTCCGGGCGGAGGAACCAGTTCCGGGCCGAGACGCGCCACCAGATCGCGGCGAAGCCGAGGACCGCGAGGACGGCCACCGGGGCGTAGTTGAAGGACTCCCAGGTGACCGGGGAGACCTGCGGGAGCATGAAGAGGACGGTGATGACGCCGACCCAGGTCACCGAGATCACGCCGATCACCCCGGACCAGCGGCCCAGGTGCCACGGCCCGCGTTCGAACGCGGCGCCCTTCCTGACCCGCAGCAGCGTCGGGATCACGTAGGCGACGTACAGCCCGATGACCGCGATGGAGGTCACCGCGGCGTAGGCCGTGCGGTTGATCAGGTACGGAAGGCCGAGGACGAGCGCGGACAGGGCCGCGAGCCAGACCGCCGCGACCGGGGTGCGGGTGCGCGGGCTGACCGTGTGCCAGACGCGGGAGAAGGGGAGCGCGCCGTCGCGGGAGAAGGCGTAGATCATGCGGCTGTTGGCCGTCACCGACGCCATGCCGCAAAAGAGCTGCGCGCCGATCACGACGAGCAGCAGCAGCTTGCCGGTCGTCGCGCCGAGCGCGTCGAGGAGGATCTGGGCCGGGGGCGCGCCGGTCGGGGACGACAGTTCCCTGTCGTAGGACTGGATGGCGAAGGTGAAGCCGAGGAGCAGCACGAAGCCGGCGATCCACGACGTCCAGATCGAGCGGACGATGCCGCGCGGTCCGGCCGTCGACGCGTCGTGGGTCTCCTCGGTCATGTGCGCCGAGGCGTCGTACCCGGTGAAGGTGTACTGGGCCATCAGCAGGCCGAGCAGGACGACGTAGGGGCCGCTGCTCCAGCCCGTCTCGTTGACGAACTTCGTGAAGACGAAGGAGGCCGACTGGTGGTGGTCGGGGACGAACGTCAGCGCGCCGACGATGACCGCGACGCCGACGACGTGCCACCACACGCTCACGCTGTTGAGCAGGGCGACGATGCCGACGCCGAAGGTGTTGAGCAGGCCGTGCAGCAGGAGGATCGCCGCGAAGAGGAGAATCGTGCGGCCGGGCGTGACGGTGAAGTCGAACTGCAGGTTCAGGTAGGCGCCGAGGAAGGACGCGGCGCCGAAGTCGATGCCCGCGGTCACCGCGACCTGGCCGAGCACGTTGAACCAGCCCGTGAACCACGCCCAGGCGGCCGCGCTGCGCGGCGGGGCCAGGCGGTGGGCCCAGAAGTAGAGGCCCGCCGAGGTGGGATAGGCGGAGCAGATCTCGGCCATGGACAGGCCCACGAAGAGGGTCATCAGGCCCACGGCCACCCAGCCCCAGGTGATCACGGCGGGACCGCCGGTGACCATGCCGAAGAGGTAGAGGGTGAGACAGCCGGAGAGGACCGAGATGATCGTGAAGGAGACCGCGTAGTTCGAGAAGGCCGACATCCGCCGGGCCAGGACCTGGGTGTAGCCGAGCTGGGCCAGCCGCTCCTCGTCCGAGGCCGCTGTGCCTATCGCGTCATCTGTCATGCCCCCAGCGATTCCCTCGCCGAGGGCGTGACATGCATCACAACATGGCTGGAAACACTCTGGAACCCGCCGGAAACAGAGCTGGAAGAGGCCCTCGTAGTGCTGCCGGCCCGTCGCGATCCGCACCCGGTGAAGTGACCGTGAACAGAGGAGGTTGTCGGGTACGGGAACGCGGAAGGGCCCGCACGACCGGAGTCGTGCGGGCCCTTTCTCAGCTCACTCGGGGTCAGCCGTTGCGCTTCCAGCGCGGCTTGTCGTCGCGGCGGCCGAAGGAGCCGGTGCCGCGGTGGTCGTCACGACGGCCGTAGGGGCGGTCGTGGCCGGCGCTGCGGAAGCCCGGACGGTCGTCGCGGTGGTCGCGGTTGAAGGGGCGGTCGCTGCCCCGGTGGCCGGCCGGACGGTCGTCGCGGCGGAAGCCGCCACGGTCGCCGCCGTCACGACGGTCGTCCCGGCGGAAACCACCGGAGGGACGGTCGTCACGACGCTCGAAGGAACGGCCGCCACGGTCACCGTCACGACGGTCGTCGCGGCGGTCGTCCCGGCGGAAACCACCGGAGGGACGGTCGTCACGACGCTCGAAGGAACGGCCACCACGGTCGTCCCGGCGGAAGCCGCCCGAGGCCGGACGGTCGTCGCGGCGGAAGCCGCCACGGTCGCCGCCGTCACGACGGTCGTCCCGGCGGTCGTCCCGGCGGAAACCACCCGACGGACGGTCGTCACGACGCTCGAAGGAACGGCCGCCACGGTCACCGTCACGACGGTCGTCGCGGCGGTCGTCGCGGCGGAAACCACCGGAGGGACGGTCGTCACGACGGTCACGGCGCTCGAAGTTGCCCCGCTCGTCGCGCTGCTGGCGCGGACGCTCGTACGAGGCGGACTCCTGCCGGACCGGCGCCTCGGCGGCCGGCTCCTGCTCCGCGGCCTCGACCGCGGTCGCGGCAGCGGCCTCGGCCACCGCCGTCTCCGGGTCGTCACCGCGCTCACGGGCCGCGCGGACGACCAGGCGGTCGGCCTCCTCGCGCAGCTCGACGGCGCGGCGCTGGGCCCGCTCCAGGTCCTTGGTGAGCTGGGCAACCTCGCGCTCGGCCTGCTGCGCCGCGTTGCCCGCGGACTCGGCCTGGACCTCGGTCATCGAACGGGCGCCGGTGATCTCGGCGACCTCGGGCTCGAAGGCCGTGCCGGAGTTGATGATGTGGCGGCCGGCGTCGACGCCCGCGTCCTCCATGAGCCGGAAGATCTGCCGGCGCTGGTGCGGGAGGGAGAGGGAGACGACGGTTCCCGTGCGGCCGGCACGGGCGGTACGGCCCGCGCGGTGCAGGTAATCCTTGTGGTCACCGGCCGGGTCCACGTTCAGGACCAGGTCGATGCCGTCGACGTGGATGCCGCGGGCGGCGACGTCGGTGGCGACGAGCGCGTTGACGTAGCCGTCCTTGAAGTCGGCCAGCGTCCGGGTCCGGGCGCCCTGCGTCATGCCGCCGTGCAGCGCGTCGGCCTTCACACCGGCGTCGCGCAGCTGCTCGGCGATGCGGTCGGCGCCCAGCTGGGTGCGGACGAAGATGATCGTGCGGCCCTTGCGGGAGGCGATCGCGGCGGTGACCGGCGCCTTGTCCTTGGGCTTCACGATGAGGATGTGGTGGGACATCGTCGTGACGTTGCCCTGGGCGCTGTCGACCTCGTGGATGACCGGGTCGGTCAGGTAGCGCTTGACCAGCGTGGAGATCTCGTTCTCCATCGTGGCCGAGAACAGCATCCGCTGGCCGCCGGCCGGGACCTGGTCGAGCAGCTCGGTGACCTCGGGCAGGAAGCCCAGGTCGGACATCTGGTCGGCCTCGTCGAGGACGGCGATCTGCACGTCCTCCAGGGAGCAGGCGCCGCGGTTGATGATGTCGCGGAGGCGGCCGGGCGTGGCGACGAGGACGTCGACGCCGCGCTCCAGGGCGTAGATCTGGTTGCCCATGGACGTGCCGCCGCAGACGACCTTCATCTTCAGGCCGAGGACGTCGCCGTACGGCTGGAGGGCGTCCGCGACCTGCATGGCCAGCTCACGGGTCGGGGTGAGGATGACGGCGCGGGGCCGCTTCTTCTCGGTACGGCCGCCGGCCAGCGTGGCCAGGGTGGGCAGACCGAAGGAGAGGGTCTTGCCGGAGCCGGTGCGGCCTCGGCCGAGGATGTCCTTTCCGGCCAGGGCGTCCGGGATGGTCGCGGCCTGGATCGGGAAGGGGGTGGTCACACCGTTCTGCGCGAGCTTGCGCACGACGCCCTCGGGGAGGCCGAGGTCGGCGAAGGTGCTCTCAGGGGTGGTGTCAGTGGTGTCGGTGGTGGTGGTGTCAGCGGTCTCCTGGGAGACCTGGGTCACCAGCTCGTTGTCCTCGTTGTTCTCGGACACGACGAACTGATCAGTACTGGACACGGACATGCGAATGCGAAACCTTCCGGAGTCTCTTCGGCACGCGCCCGTCAACTCCGTGATTCGCTCACGACCGCCTCAATGCGGTCCGCCACGGCAAGGGAGAGTACGCGCCACACGGCGCGCTCTGTGGTGGCGCCGGGCAAATGGGATCAAACGATCTACCACCATACGCACCCACCACCCCTCAAGGCAAACCCGCCCCCGAATGCCCAGCTCACACCCCTCGCGGCCTTGGGCCGGGACCGGCGCTCCGGGAGGGAGTGACGCCTAGACGGGCAGGCCCGCCCGCGGCGCCGGCTCCCGCTGGAGCAGCTGCGGCCCGGTGTCCTCGTGGGCCGACGACGACGGCTCGGCGGACGGCGGGTCGGTGTCCGGCGGTGGCGGCGTCGGGGAGGCCGGCGGCGGCGTGGGGGAGGCCGGCGGCGGGGTCGGGGAGGCCAGCGCGCCCGTCGGCCCGGCCGGCGCACCCGGAGCCCCGCTCCCGCCCTGCTTCACCGGCGCCGTCGGCCCCGCGCTCGCGCCCTTCGTCGGCTCGGCGGACGCCGACCCGGACTCCCCCGGCTTCGGCTTCCCGCCGTGTCCGCGCTTCCCGTCGGCCGCCTCGCCGCCGTAGCCCGCACCGCCCTCGCCGGAGACCCCGGAACCGTCGTCGGCCCGGTCACCGGCGCGGTGCCCCGCGGAGTGCGACGGCTTGGCCTTCCCCGCGTCGTCCCCGACGTTCACACAGCCCGCGGCGGCCGCGACGGCCATCACGGTCACGGCCAGACGGGCGGGTACGTACAAAGGGCGCACGGCGGCCACCTCCGAGGGCGGAGAAAGGAGTCAACCTCCCCAACTCCCGCCGCCCGCAAGAGGACACGCAACCGACGTGTCACCCGTACCCCAGTGCGTGCAGCCGCGCGTCGTCGATGCCGAAGTGGTGGGCGACCTCGTGCACCACGGTGACCTCGGTCTCCGCGACGACCTCCTCGCGCGAGGAGCACATCCGCAGCGTCGGACCGCGGTAGACGGTGATCCGGTCCGGCAGCACACCCGCGTACCACTCCCCGCGGTCGGTCAGCGGGGTGCCCTCGTACAGCCCCAGCAGCTCGGGGTCGGACGGGTCGTCGGGCTCGTCCTCGACGAACACCGCCACGTTGTCCATCAGCCGGGTCAGCTCCGGCGGGATCCGGTCGAGCGCCTCGGCGACCAGTTCCTCGAACTCCTCGCGCGTCATCTCCAGCACAGGCCCATTGTCCGGCACGAAGCGCCCGTACGAGAGCCCCGGACGCCCCGGCATCCGCCTCCGGGACCTCCGCCGTCCGCCTCCGCACCCCCGCCCCGGAGCCCGACGTCCTCGCATACGCGCCCGCAATCCTGGGCATACGGCACCAATGGCCAGCGTCCGAGCCCGAGCCCGTACCCGCCTCCCCGATCTGGAACTGGCCCCCGACGCCCACGCGCCGCCCGTCTGGGTCCGGATCCTCGGCCTGACGGCCGTCGTCCTGGCCGGCGCCTGGCTCGGCCTGCTGGTGGTCGGGAACGTCCGGGCCCAGGTCGGCCCGATGGACACGACGATGACCCTGCGCCCGTCCCTGCACGGCGGCACGAAGATCAACGTCTCCCCGCTGGGCGCCCTCTCGCTGGACACGCACACCGCGCCGGTCCGCCTGGACGTCAACGTCGACCAGCTCGACCCGGTCCGCTCCCAGGCCCTGGTCGACCACCCCGAGCGCCTCTCCGGCCTCCAGGACGAGGTCGCCCGGGACGTCGAGCACGGCACCCTCGACGTGGCGGTGCGCTCCTGCGTGGCCGTCGTCTGCGGCGCCGCCGCCCTCGGTCTCGCCGTCTACCGCCGCCCGCGCCGCGCCCTGACCGCCGGCGGCCTCGCGCTGGCCCTGCTGGCCGCCTCCGGCGTGAGCGCGTACGCCACCTGGAATCCCGAGTCGGTCCTGGAGCCGAGGTTCTCCGGCCTGCTCTCCTCGGCCCCGGCCCTGGTCGGCAACGCCCGCAGCATCGTCACGGAATTCGACGTCTACCAGAAGGAGTTGGCGCGTCTGGTGACCAACGTGACGAAGCTGTACGACGCCACCTCCACGCTCCCCGCCTACTCACCGGACCCGACCACCCTCCGGGTCCTGCACGTCTCCGACATCCACCTCAACCCGGCGAGCTGGAAGATCATCGCCTCGCTGGTGGAGGAGTACAAGGTGAACGTGATCGTGGACTCCGGCGACACCATGGACCATGGCACGGCGGCCGAGAACGCCTTCCTGGACCCGGTCGCCGACCTGGGCGTGCCCTACGTCTGGGTCCGGGGCAACCACGACTCGAAGATCACCCAGCGCTATCTGTCCCGCATGAAGAACGTGCACGTCCTGGACGACGGCCGCGCCGAGACGATCGCCGGGATGCGCTTCGCCGGGATCGGCGACCCCCAGTTCACGCCCGACCGCTCGGCCGCGCCGGGCGGGGACGCGGCGGAGGAGCGGGCCGGTGACCGCCTGGCGACCGCCCTGCGGGAGCAGCGCGCGGCCGGCACCCCGGTGGACGTGGCCGTCGCCCATGAACCGACGGCGGCGCGGATGACCGACGGCGAGGTGCCGCTGGTCCTGGCCGGCCATCTGCACCACGAGCAGAACGAGGTCCTGGCGCACGGCACCCGGCTGCGGGTGGAGGGCTCCACCGGCGGCAGCGGCCTGCGGGCGGTCGAGGGCAGGTACCCCGACCCCATCGAGGCCTCGGTCCTCTACATCGACCGTGACACCCGCCGGCTCCAGGCCTGGGACGAGATCAGGCTGGGCGGCCTGGGCGAGACGACGGCCGAGGTCAGCCGTCACCTCACGACGGACCCGTTCGACCGGCGGCTCCGCGGCGGACAGCCGGCCGGCACCCCCTCCTCCTCGAAGGGCCCGTCGGCCCCGGGAGGCACCTCTCGCACTCCGACGCCCGCGGGGTCGTAAACCGTTTTGGCGATACTCCCCGCCATCCCATATGCTTCTCACGTCCCCGACGCGCTGAGAAGCGCCCAGGCGGGCCGATAGCCCTCATCGTCTAGCGGCCTAGGACGCCGCCCTTTCAAGGCGGTAGCACGGGTTCGAATCCCGTTGGGGGCACGCAAGATCGTGTGCGACACTGTTGCACGCAAAGCTTGGTCCTGTGGAGCAGTTTGGAGTGCTCGCCACCCTGTCAAGGTGGAGGCCGCGGGTTCAAATCCCGTCAGGACCGCTGGGGTTTCACGTGAAACCTCGTGGCTGGGTAGCTCAGTTGGTACGAGCGATCGCCTGAAAAGCGATAGGTCGCCGGTTCGACCCCGGCCCCAGCCACCATGAACAGCCCCTCCGGCTTCCGGAGGGGCTGTTCTGCGTGATGAAGCGCTGCCGGGGTCGCCGCGTCTTGGGGAAGATCAGAGCGGACCATGCCATTCCCTTGAGATCGCGCTGCGGGCATGACGGCTGCATGCCAAAGCCGTACCGGACGCTCCGTGGAGACCTCCTGCACAGACCGCCGCGGGACTCTCCCTCGCCGCGATCGTCGTCGCGGGGGTGATGAGCGGCTGGGGAACCGGAGCCGCGGTGGCCGACCCGGGATCCGGCCGAACGCTGTACGTGGACCACGACGTCAAGTGCGGCGACAGCGGGACGGGAACCCAGGGCCTGCCGTTCCGCACGGTGCGGGCCGCGGCGGACGTGACCCGACCCCTGAGCTTCACCAAGGGGCACACCGCGGCCGGCCGCGCCCTGGTCAAGGTCGGCGCCGACGGCGCGATCGACCTGCACCACGCCGGGACCGTCGCGATCGACGTCTCCGCGGACCTGGTCGGCGACGACCTCGTCCTGGCGACGGGCTGATCGGCCTCGCTGGCGCCGGGACCGGCCCGGCGCTAGGTTCTGCCGCGTCGAGTCGTCGTCAGGGTGGGGAAGATGAGCCGGGATCAGGACGTGGAGCTGGAGAAGGTCCGCGCGAGATACGGCCTGCTGGCCGTCGTGATCAGCAATCTCGCGATCGCCGCGGTCGCGGTGTTCGGCGTCTGGCGGCTGAGCGGTGACACGTCGGTGATCATCGGCGTGCTGACCGCGGCCTTCACCGCGGTCAGCAGCATGACCACGGCCTACCTGGGCATCAAGGCGGTGTCGAACACGGCGAAGGCCATCGCCGCGTCCGCCGCCAACGCGGCCCCGGCCCCGGCCCGGCCCGGCCCCGAAACCCCGGCACCGGCCGCCGGCCCCACCGCGGATCCCGCGGCCGCCGCGCCCGCCCAGCGCGCCCGGTAACCACCCGCCGGCGCCCGGCCGAACCGCCGGAGGCAAAAGCGTTCGCCAGGAATTTCCCCGAGGTGAGATCCTGGACCGCGTATGTCTACGCATCCCGCCCCCGCCCTCGGCGCCCTCGCACCCCGCCTGACCGAGCTTTCGCTGCGCGACGCGCACCGGCTCGGGCGCAGGCTGGAAGGCGCACGCAAGATCCGTAAGCCGGAGGCCCGCGCCGCCGTCCTCGCGGAGATCGAGACCGAGGTGGCCAGGGCCGAGGAACGGATGGCCGGCCGACGCGCCGTCGTGCCCGCCGTCTCGTACCCCGAGCAGCTGCCCGTCAGCCAGAAGAAGGACGAGATCGCCGAGGCGATACGCGACCACCAGGTCGTGATCGTCGCCGGTGAGACCGGCTCAGGCAAGACCACGCAGATCCCGAAGATCTGTCTGGAACTCGGCCGCGGCGTGCGGGGCATGATCGGGCACACCCAGCCCCGCCGGATCGCCGCCCGCACGGTGGCCGAGCGGGTCGCCGAGGAACTGCGCACCCCGCTGGGGGAGGCCGTCGGCTGGAAGGTCCGCTTCACCGACCAGGTGAACCCGGACGCCACCTTCGTCAAGCTGATGACGGACGGCATCCTGCTCGCCGAGATCCAGACCGACCGCGAGCTGCGCGCCTACGACACGATCATCATCGACGAGGCCCACGAGCGGTCCCTCAACATCGACTTCCTGCTCGGCTACCTGGCCCAGCTGCTGCCCAAGCGGCCGGACCTGAAGGTGGTCATCACCTCCGCCACCATCGACCCCGAACGGTTCTCCCGGCACTTCGGCGACGCCCCGATCGTCGAGGTCAGCGGCCGGACGTACCCGGTGGAGGTGCGCTACCGCCCGCTCCTCGAAGAGGACTCCGAGGACGCCGACCGCGACCAGATCACCGCCATCTGCGACGCCGTGGAGGAGCTCCAGTCCGAGGGCAAGGGCGACATCCTCGTCTTCCTGTCGGGTGAGCGCGAGATCCGGGACACCGCGGACGCGCTGGAGAAGAAGAACTATCCCTTCACGGAAGTGCTCCCGCTGTACGCGCGGCTCTCGCACGCCGAGCAGCACCGCGTCTTCCAGCCGCACACCGGCCGCAGGATCGTTCTGGCGACCAACGTCGCCGAGACCTCGCTGACCGTGCCCGGCATCAAGTACGTCATCGACCCCGGCTTCGCCCGCATCAGCCGCTACAGCCACCGCACCAAGGTGCAGCGGCTGCCGATCGAGCCGATCAGCCAGGCCAGCGCCAACCAGCGCAAGGGCCGCTGCGGCCGGACCAGCGACGGCGTCTGCATCCGGCTCTACGCCGAGGACGACTTCCTCGCCCGCCCGGAGTTCACCGACGCCGAGATCCTGCGGACCAACCTCGCCTCCGTCATCCTGCAGATGACCGCGGCCGGCCTCGGCGACATCGAGAAGTTCCCCTTCATCGACCCGCCGGACCACCGCAACATCCGCGACGGCGTGCAACTGCTCCAGGAGCTGGGCGCGCTCGACCCGGACGAGAAGGACCCGCGCAGACGGCTCACCGACAGCGGCCGCAGACTCGCCCAGCTGCCCGTCGACCCGCGGCTGGCCCGGATGGTCCTGGAGGCCGACAAGAACGGCTGTGTCCGCGAGGTCATGGTCATCGCCGCCGCGCTCTCCATCCAGGACCCGCGCGAGCGCCCGGCCGACAAGCAGACCCAGGCCGACCAGCAGCACGCCCGCTTCCGGGACGAGACCAGTGACTTCCTCGCCTACCTCAACCTGTGGCGCTACGTCAGGGAGCAGCAGAAGGAACGCGGCTCCAGCTCCTTCCGGCGGATGTGCAAGCAGGAGTACCTGAACTTCCTGCGCATCCGGGAGTGGCAGGACATCTACACGCAGCTGCGCACGGTCGCCAAGCAGATGGGCATCCACCTCAACGAGGAGGACGCGCCCGGCGACCGCGTGCACGTCTCGCTGCTCGCGGGTCTGCTGTCGCACATCGGCATGAAGGACGTGAAGGACGGCGCGAAGAACGAGTACCTCGGTGCCCGCGGCGCCAAGTTCGCGATCTTCCCCGGCTCGGCGCTGTTCAAGAAGACCCCCCGGTTCGTGATGTCGGCGGAGCTGGTGGAGACCTCGCGTCTGTGGGCCCGGGTCAACGCGAAGATCGAGCCGGAGTGGGTGGAACCCCTCGCCGGGCACCTGCTGAAGCGGACGTACAGCGAACCGCACTGGGAGAAGGACCAGGCCGCCGTGATGGCGCTGGAGAAGGTCACGCTGTACGGCGTGCCCATCGTCGCCGACCGGAAGGTCAACTACGGCCGGATCGACCCCGAGGTCAGCCGCGAGCTTTTCATTCGCAACGCACTGGTCGAGGGCGACTGGCGGACCCCTCACAAGTTCTTCGCCGACAACCGGCGACTCCTCAGCGAGGTCGAGGAGCTGGAGCACCGGGCCCGGCGCCGGGACATCGTCGTGGACGACGACACGCTCTTCGACTTCTACGAGCAGCGGGTGCCCGAGCACGTCGTCTCCGGCGCCCACTTCGACTCCTGGTGGAAGCGGAAGCGGCAGGAGCAGCCGGAGTTCCTCGACTTCGAGCGCGCGATGCTCATCCGGGAGTCGGCGGAGGCGGTCACCAAGGCCGACTACCCGGACTCCTGGCGGCAGGGGCAGCTCAAGTTCCGGGTGACCTACCAGTTCGAGCCTGGCGCGGACGCCGACGGCGTGACCGTGCACATCCCGCTCCAGGTCCTCAACCAGGTCACGGACGAGGGCTTCGACTGGCAGATCCCGGGCCTGCGCGAAGAGGTCGTCACCGAGCTGATCCGGTCGCTGCCCAAGCCGATACGCCGCAACTACGTCCCGGCACCGAACTTCGCCAAGCGCTTCCTGGACGCCGCGGTCCCCCTCCAGGAGCCGCTCACCACGACCATGGCCCGCGAGCTGAAGCGGATGGTCGGCGTGCCCTTCGAGGCCGAGGCCTTCGACTGGGCGAAGGTCCCGGACCACCTGAAGATCACCTTCAGGATCGTCGACGAGCGGCGCCGGAAGCTGGCCGAGGACAAGGACCTGGAGGACCTCAAGCTCCGGCTGAGGCCCAAGGCCCGCCAGGCCATCTCGCAGGCCGCCGCGGCCACCGCGGAGCGCCGGGGCGGCGAGTCGCTGGAGCGCTCGGGCCTGACGGACTGGACGATCGGCACGCTCACCCGCGTATTCGAGACCCGCAGGGCCGGCCAGCCGGTGAAGGCGTACCCGGCGCTCGTCGACGACGGCGACACGGTCTCGGTCCGGCTCTTCGACACCGAGGAGGAGCAGGCCGAGGCGATGTGGAAGGGGACGCGCCGGCTGATCCTCCGCAACATCCCGGTCAACCCGGCGAAGTTCGCGTCCGAGAAGCTGACGAACGCCCAGAAACTGGCGCTGTCCGCGAACCCGCACGGGACGATCCAGGCCCTGTTCGACGACTGCGCGATGGCGGCCGCGGACAAGCTGATCGGCGACTTCGGGGGCCCGGTGTGGGACGAGGAGTCGTACCGGAAGCTGTACGACAAGGTGCGCGCGGAGATCGTCGACACGACGGTCCGCACGGTCGGGCAGGTGCAGCAGGTGCTGGCCGCCTGGCAGGCCTGTGAGCGCCGCCTGAAGGGCGTACGGAGCCCCGCGCTCCTCGCGAACCTGACGGACGTCCGCAAGCAGCTGGACGCCCTGGTGAAGCCCGGGTTCGTGACGTGGGCCGGCATCCGCCGCCTGCCCGACCTCATGCGCTACCTGGTGGCCGCCGACCGGCGTCTCCAGCAGATGCCGACCAACGTCCAGCGGGACACCACCCGGATGGAGAAGGTCCACGAGATGCGGGACGAGTACGCCTGGCTCCTGGAACAGCTCCCCAAGGGCCGGCCGGTGCCGCAGCAGGTGCTGGACATCCGCTGGATGCTGGAGGAGCTGCGGGTCAGCTACTTCGCGCACGCGCTGGGCACGGCGTACGCGATCTCCGACAAGCGGATCGTGAAGGCGATCGACTCCGCGCTGCCGTAACCGACCGGGCACGCTGCGTGAGTTCGACCAGGACCCTCACCCTCCTGTATTGTCCTTCTCGCAGCACAGCGCAGACAAAGTGCCGCAAAACCTGGTCCTGTGGAGCAGTTTGGAGTGCTCGCCACCCTGTCAAGGTGGAGGCCGCGGGTTCAAATCCCGTCAGGACCGCATCGAATGAGGCCCGCATCCCGCAAGGGACGCGGGCCTCTTTCACGTCCCGCCCGCCTCACGCCCCGCTCGCGCTCCCCGCACTCCCCGCACTCCCGGGCTCGCGTGCGCGAAGGCGCGTGTCCCGCGAGGCGCGCGGGCCCGCACGCCGTCCTCGCGGGCGGCCAGGCGCCGGTGACGGCCCGACGGGCGTTGGCCGGGGTCCGCGGGTGCGCTCTTGACGGGGTCACATTCGGTCGGTACCCAGAAGGCAGGGCCCGCTTCCCCTCGGCCCCCCTCCTGGAGGTGGCACATGGCGGCTTCGGCGCGGCACGAGACGCGAGCCCTGTTGCGGGCCCACCTGGCGGCCGCCTCGTCGTACCGGCACCTGACCCGCCACTGCCCGGTCTGCCACCGGCTGCTGCGGCTGGCCATGGACTCCGCCCCGTGCGCGACGGAGGCGCCCGAGGACTCCACGGAGGACGAGGGATCCGTCGGCGTCTGAGCCGGCGCCGGCCCCAACGCCCCTTCCCCTGGGGGGCGGTGGAACCTCAGACTCCATTAGCGCACCCGGGGCGGTACAAACAAGCCGTGCGGTATGTGACGGGAGTCACCGTATGAGTTCCTGAAACAACGGTACTTACCCCCCGCCTACACCAAGTCAATTTAATATGTGCAATTGCACCACCCTGAGGCGCCTCCCGCGCTCTGCCCGCGGACTCCCCCCGGACCTTTCGACGCCCCCTCCGCGGGCGCGTTCACAGCAGATCCGACAGGCCTCCCCAACCTCCGACAAGGCTGCTCACGGAAGCGTCCGCCAGGGTCCGCCAGGCCTCATGGACGCACAAAAAAGATCGCGCTGGACCCGGCGGAGTCCAGCGCGATCTACGACGCACCCTGTGTCGCTGCCTGAAAAGTTCTGTCGGCGTGGGCGTGGGTCCCGTTGGGGCAGGTCCCGCGTCGCTCGGAGCTAGGGTTCGGGGCACCTCGACCAGTTGGGGGACCGGCCGGTTTGCCCGCTATTCAGTTGGTCAGGCCTCGCTGCGCTGCTGCGGAATGCCCGCGAGCAGTGCGCGGACCTCAGCCTCGCGATAGCGCCGATGTCCGCCCAGCGTGCGGATCGACGTGAGCTTGCCGGCCTTCGCCCACCGCGTGACCGTCTTGGGGTCGACACGGAACATGGTGGCGACCTCAGCCGGGGTCAGCAGCGGCTCGGCATCAGGGGTGCGAGCGGTCATGAGCGGCCTCCTCGGGAGAACCGAACCTTCTCGGTTCTTTCCTCTAAATTCTGCACCTTGACCCGCGTTGCCCGAAATGGCGGACGCGAGTCGAGTCGGTTATAGGACGAACGGCTTGTCCTCGGCACTACAACTACACCATCCGTCCAGCCGCGTCGGCCAAACCGATGGAATTGCCCTCCCAGGTAGTCATCAGCCGCGGAAGCCGATGGACCATGCCATAGCGGACAGTCACGCCACTGTGACGATCAGTCACATGGCGATCAGGAGGCACCAGACCCCCCAAAGCGAGTGCAATGCGGGGATTCCGCCCACAGTGCACCACAAGCGGACGGAAGGAGCCCTCCCCGGACTCCTTGTCCTATTTTGGCACGAGGAGTGGCAAGAGGCGCAAGAGCCGCGTAAGTGCGGTCCGTCACCCTTGACGCAAAAGCCCGGATCGGGACCAACGTCCCGTGCGTTCACTGAAGTGCCGTCAACGTACGTTGTTTCATGGCATCTGGGCCGTGACCTACATCACTCGGCACCCAGACGTCACCGAGGTGTCACCCATCTGTCACACCATCAGGTGATCCGACAGTCAGTACGGAATGATCGGCTCCAGCGCTCAGACCCGGAGCTCAGACCCGGAGCTCAGTTCGCGGACCGGCGGTCCCTGACCGCCCGCCAGCGCTCCACCAGCCGCCCGTACGCCTCGCCGGCCGCGGCCCCGTCGCCCCGCCGCAGCGCCTCGACGCCGGCCGCCACGTCCGCCGCCGAACGGTCGCTCTCCAGGTCGCCGGCCGGCAGGACGTGCACGAGGCCGCCGTAGTCCAGCTCGACCAGGGACCGCGGGTGGAACTCCTCCAGCCAGCGGCCCACGTCCACCAGACCGTCGATGAGCGGCCCCTCGTCGATGGTGTCCTTGAGGGTGCGCAGCGCCCGCGCCACCCGACGCCGGGCCTGCACCATCGGCGTGCGGTAGCGCAGCATCGGCGGGATCTCCCCGGTGCCCTTCTCGTACCGGCGCTCCTCGTCGGAGACCAGCACGAACCAGTTCAGCGGCACCTGCCAGGTCGCCGTGCGGATCCACGGCCGGGCGTCGGGGTTGCGGGCCAGCCACCGCTCGTAGTCCATCGAGGCCTGCCGCCGCACGACCGGCGGCAGCATCGCGTCCAGGACCGGGTTCGGCAGCTCCTCGGGCAGCTCCTGCAGGGCCTGCCAGCCGCGCAGCCGCGTCCGCCACGGGCACACGCACACGACGCCGTCGACCTCCAGCACGAAGGCCTCGGCGCTCTCCTGCACCGGCACCGGGACCGGCGGGGTGGGCAGCAAGTCGGCCAGCGAGCGCCGGAGTTCGTCCTGGTACGAAGGGCGCTCGGTGCGACGGGCGTACCGCGACCAGTGGCCGCGCTCGGGCTCCGGGAAGGCGGCCAGCGGCTCGTACACACGCAGGTACGCCGCATACGGGACGATCACCGAGGACACCTTGGGCACGCCTGCTCCCTCCCCATCCGACCGGGCTCGAAACCAGCGGAACCCACTACGGAGCAGCCGCGAAACCACAGCAAATCGTCCCACGCTCATGCGTGCGTACACGGCGCGGGAGAGTGATCCTGAACACGGCGCGGATGGTGGACGGGCAATAGCTCTACGCTCATGCCACGGCCCCCGCCACCCGTACGGAGGCCCCCCGTCTCCACTCGCCGCGAACACAACCGGGAGTCACCACAGTGACCGACGTTTCCACCGGCGTCCTGCACACCCTGTTCCACTCGGACCAGGGCGGTCACGAGCAAGTCGTGCTCTGCCAGGACCGCAAGAGCGGCCTCAAGGCCGTCATCGCCATCCACTCCACCGCGCTGGGCCCCGCCCTCGGCGGCACCCGCTTCTACCCGTACGCCAACGAGGAGGAGGCCGTCGCCGACGCCCTCAACCTCGCGCGCGGGATGTCGTACAAGAACGCCATGGCCGGGCTCGACCACGGCGGCGGCAAGGCCGTGATCATCGGGGACCCCGACCGCGACAAGACCGAGGAGCTGCTGCTCGCCTACGGGCGGTTCGTGGCCTCCCTCGGCGGCCGGTACGTCACCGCCTGCGACGTCGGCACGTACGTCGCCGACATGGACGTCGTGGCCCGCGAGTGCCACTGGACCACCGGCCGCTCCCCTCAGAACGGCGGCGCCGGCGACTCCTCGGTGCTCACCGCCTACGGCGTCTACCAGGGCATGCGGGCCAGCGCCCAGCACCTGTGGGGCGACCCGTCGCTGCGCGGCCGCACCGTCGGCATCGCGGGCGTCGGCAAGGTCGGCCACCACCTGGTGGAGCACCTGCTGGAGGAGGGCGCCCGGGTGGTGATCACCGACGTGCGCCGGGACGCCGTCGACCGGATCTCCGACCGGCACGCCCAGGTCGCCGTGGTCGCCGACACCGAGGCCCTGATCCGCGTCGAGGGTCTCGACATCTACGCGCCGTGCGCGCTCGGCGGCGCCCTGAACGACGCGTCGGTGGCGGCGCTGACGGCGAAGGTGGTGTGCGGCGCGGCCAACAACCAGCTCGCCCACCCCGGTGTCGAGAAGGACCTCGCCGACCGCGGGATCCTCTACGCGCCGGACTACGTGGTGAACGCCGGCGGCGTCATCCAGGTCGCCGACGAGCTGCACGGGTTCGACTTCGACCGGTGCAAGGCGAAGGCCGCGAAGATCTTCGACACCACGCTGGCCATATTCGCTCGTGCGAAGGAGGACGGGATTCCGCCCGCCGCGGCGGCCGACCGGATCGCCGAACAACGGATGCACGAAGCGGCAACGGCGGCCGGCCGCTGACCGAACGCCGGGTTTCCGCACGGATTTCCGGTACCCGCCGGCGGGCAGGTGGAGAGAACTCTCACGTTCGTCGGCGGGTCGCCCGCCAGGAAGTGGTTAAAATCGTCGTTGACCAGCGGGGACGGGGCACCTCGCGGGTCGTGCAGCCAGGCGCGTGGTGCGGGCGACGTACCGTATGGGCGCGGGCTCAGGTACCGTGGAAGCCCTACGGACCGGTCTCTCCGAGGAGAGCCCGTTCCGGATCATGAACGCGTGTCAGACTCTGGGGCCGTCGAGCCCCGTCACCGAGGGGGTCGAGCCATGGGGCGCGGCCGGGCCAAGGCCAAGCAGACGAAGGTCGCCCGCCAGCTGAAGTACAACAGCGGTGGGACTGACCTGTCACGTCTGGCCAGCGAGCTGGGCGCATCGACTTCGAGCCAGCCGCCGAACGGCGAGCCGTTCGAGGACGACGACGAGGACGACGACCCGTACGCCCAGTACGCGGATCTCTACAACGATGATGACGACGAGGACGAGGACGACCAGTCCGGTCCTCAGTCTCAACATCGTCGCGGTGCGTAATGCCTGCGGCTGCTTAGCCGTTCACCGACCCGGTCCGGGGTTTCCACGCCGGACCGGGTTTTGTGCTGGCCTCACGGGCCGGCCGGCCTACGCGTAGTCGCCGACCAGTTCCGCACCCGTGGTGTGGTCGCCGCGCTCGGTGATCTCGCCGGCCACCCACGCGTCGACCCCGCGGTCGGCCAGGGCGTCCAGCGCCACGTCGACCGACTCCTGCGGCACCATCGCGATCATGCCGACACCCATGTTGAGCGTCTTCTCCAGTTCGAGCCGCTCGACGTTGCCGGTCCGGCCGACCAGGTCGAAGACCGCGCCGGGCGTCCAGGTCGTCCGGTCGACACGCGCGTGCAGGTGGTCCGGGATCACCCGGGCCAGATTCGCCGCGAGTCCGCCGCCGGTCACGTGGCTGAACGCGTGCACCTCGGCGGTGCGGATCAGGGCCAGGCAGTCCAGCGAGTAGATCTTGGTCGGCTCCAGCAGCTCCTCGCCGAGGGTGCGGCCGAACTCCTCGACATGGGCGTCGAGGGCGAGCCCGGCCTGGTTCAGCAGCACGTGCCGGACCAGGGAGTACCCGTTGGAGTGAAGCCCGGAGGACGCCATGGCGATCACCGCGTCACCCGTACGGATACGATCCGCGCCGAGCAGCCGGTCGGCCTCCACGACACCCGTACCGGCGCCGGCCACGTCGAAGTCGTCCGCGCCGAGCAGGCCCGGGTGCTCGGCCGTCTCACCGCCCACCAGGGCGCAGCCGGCCAGCACACAGCCTTCCGCGATGCCCTTGACGATCGCGGCGACCCGCTCCGGGTGGACCTTGCCGACGCAGATGTAGTCGGTCATGAACAGCGGCTCGGCGCCGCACACCACGATGTCGTCCATGACCATGGCGACCAGGTCGTGGCCGATGGTGTCGTACACGCCCAGCTGCCGGGCGATGTCGACCTTGGTGCCCACGCCGTCGGTGGCGGAGGCGAGCAGCGGGCGCTCGTAGTGCTTGAGGGCGGAGGCGTCGAAGAGGCCGGCGAAGCCGCCGAGGCCGCCGAGGACCTCCGGCCGCCGGGTCTTCTTCACCCACTCCTTCATCAACTCGACGGCGCGGTCGCCCGCTTCGATGTCGACGCCGGCAGCCGCGTAGGAGGCACCGGAAGGCTGGCTCTCAGACATTGCCTGGGATCTTTCGGGTTGATGACAGGGCTTACGGGCGACGGATCGCGTCGGCCGCGGCCGTGGCTGCCGGACCGGCGGCCAGCTCGGTCTCCAGGAGCTGCTTGCCCAGCAGTTCGGGGTCCGGGAGCTCCATCGGGTACTCGCCGTCGAAGCAGGCGCGGCACAGGTTCGGCTTGGCGATGGCGGTCGCCTCGATCATGCCGTCGATGGAGATGTAGGCCAGGGAGTCGGCGCCCAGCGAGGTGCCGATCTCGTCGATGGTCATGCCGTTGGCGATGAGTTCGGCCCGGGTGGCGAAGTCGATGCCGAAGAAGCAGGGCCACTTGACCGGCGGCGAGGAGATCCGGATGTGGACCTCGGCGGCGCCCGCCTCGCGCAGCATGCGCACCAGCGCCCGCTGGGTGTTGCCGCGCACGATCGAGTCGTCGACGACGACCAGCCGCTTGCCCTTGATGACTTCCTTCAGCGGGTTCAGCTTCAGGCGGATGCCGAGCTGCCGGATGGTCTGCGACGGCTGGATGAAGGTCCGGCCGACATAGGCGTTCTTGACCAGACCGTTGCCGAAGGGAATGCCCGAGGCCTCCGCGTAGCCGATGGCGGCCGGGGTGCCGGACTCCGGGGTCGCTATGACCAGGTCGGCGTCGGCAGGGGCTTCCTTGGCGAGCTTCCGGCCCATCTCCACCCGGGAGAGGTAGACGTTCCGGCCGGCGATGTCGGTGTCGGGGCGGGCCAGGTACACGTACTCGAAGACACAGCCCTTGGGCTTCGCATCCGCGAATCGTGAGGTGCGCAGGCCGTTCTCGTCGACGGCGACGAACTCGCCCGGCTCGATCTCGCGCACGAAGCTGGCGCCGCAGATGTCGAGGGCGGCGGACTCGGAGGCGATGACCCAGCCGCGCTCCAGGCGGCCGAGGACCAGCGGACGGATGCCCTGCGGGTCGCGGGCCGCGTAGAGGGTGTGCTCGTCCATGAAGACGAGCGAGAAGGCGCCCCGGACCTTCGGGAGGACCGCGTGCGCGGCCTCCTCGATGGTCAGCGGCTTGCCGTCGTCGTCGACCTGGGCCGCGAGGAGCGCGGTGAGCAGGTCGGTGTCGTTGGTGGCGGCGACCCGGGTGGACCGGCCGTGGGTGTCCTTCGGAAGGTCGGCGACCATCTCGGCGAGCTGCGCCGTGTTGACCAGGTTGCCGTTGTGACCGAGCGCGATCGAACCGTGCGCGGTGGCGCGGA
Source organism: Streptomyces sp. NPDC101237 (assembly GCF_044767465.1). Lineage (NCBI taxonomy): Bacteria > Bacillati > Actinomycetota > Actinomycetes > Kitasatosporales > Streptomycetaceae > Streptomyces > Streptomyces sp. NPDC101237. The sequence continues at coordinate 139,026 of NZ_JBIWNY010000001.1, forward strand.
ACGTCGGCTGGGCGTTCTCCCATACGGAGGCACCGGTGGTCGAGTAGCGGGCGTGACCGACCGCGATATGTCCCTGGAGCGATCCGAGGGAGGTCTCGTCGAAGACCTGGGAGACCAGCCCCATGTCCTTGAAGACGAGGATCTGGGAGCCGTTGCTGACCGCGATTCCCGCGGATTCCTGGCCCCGATGCTGGAGGGCGTACAGCCCGAAGTACGTGAGCTTGGCGACCTCTTCACCGGGAGCCCAGACACCGAAGACGCCGCAAGCGTCCTGGGGGCCCTTCTCACCGGGGAGCAGATCGTGATTGAGGAGACCGTCACCACGTGGCACGCCACCGAGTGTAGGCGAGGTCGACCACTGGTCCGAATTGGGGATGTCCGGCCGGAGTGGATCTACGACCACGGCCGCACTGGTGGGTTTCTACATTCCCGCTGTTCAGCGCGGTGGGAGGATGCTCCAGCCGGGCCACGTTCGGGCGGACCGGGGCCCGCGCAACCCCCTCACACCGTATCTGTGAGTGAGGTGTCGCACATCATTCGGGGCGCCGGAGGTCACTTCTCGACCAGCTCGACCCGGTCGCCGCCGGCCTCGGTGAGGGTCAGTTCCCGGCCGTCGGCGCGGGTGGCGAGCGGGCCCGCGGTGAGGGTGCGGGCGAGGGCGCGCTCGAAGGCCGTGCGGGCGCCGTCGCAGGCCATGCGGGTGGTGCGCAGGCCGCTCAGCCGGATCCGGCCGTCGGTGACCCGTGCCGTGGCGGTGAACCGGTTGCATCCCAGGCTGCCGGCGGCCCGGCCGTCGTCGATCCGCAGGTGGGCGCCGGACGGGGCGTCCCGGGTGGTGCCGTCGGCGGTGACGGCGGCGACCGTCCACTCGGTCCCGGTCACCGGCGGCCCGCTCGCCACCGGCGCGCCGGCCCGCTCGCCGCCGCAGGCCACCGCGAGGGGGACGAGCACGGCGGTGGCCGTCACGGTCAGGGTCCTGCGCCGCGTGCGCCGCTCGTACCCGTACATACCGGTTCGACGGAACCCACCGGCCGGTCGGTTCCCTCAGCCCATCAGGGGCAGCAGGCCGCCGATGTCCGCGCGCTCGCCGCTGGCGCTGACCCTGGCCTGCGCCAGCGCCTCCTGCCAGCCCAGCCGGCCGGTGGCCAGCCGGATCCAGGTCAGCGGATCGGTCTCGACGACGTTCGGCGGGGTGCCCCGGGTGTGCCGGGGGCCTTCGACGCACTGCACCACGGCGTACGGCGGCACCCGGACCTCGGTGGAGCCGCCGGGCGCCTTGACCGCGAGCGCGTCGGCGAGCAGCCGGGTGCAGGCGGCCAGGGCCTGCCGGTCGTGGGGGACGTCGAGTCCCGGGACCGCCGAAGAGAGGTCGTCGGTGTGCACGACCAGCTCGACGGCACGGGTGACCAGGTAGTCGTCCAGGGACATCGCGCCGGCGCTGGTGGCGAGCAGCCGGCTGCCGGGGTGTGCGTCCAGGAGGGCGCGGAGGCCGTCGTCGGCGGCGGCGAGGTAGGCGTCGAGGTCGGGGTGGCCGTCGGCGAGGCGCCGGGTGAAGTCGGAGATCGCCGAGGAGTCGGCGGCGGTGCGGAAGGGCCAGTCGAGGAGGACCGCGTCGGCCTTGGCCGGTTCGGGCTCGTCCAGGGCCCGCTGGACGGCGGTGAGGGCCATGCCGACGTGGGCGACGAGGTCCCGCACGGTCCACTCGCCGAGCCGGGTGGGGAGCGCGAGCTGCTCCGGGGTGAGCGTGCGGACGGCGTCCCGGACGTGGGCGGACTGGGCGAGGACCGCCGCACGGGTCCGGGCCGGGTCGTAGGTCCTGGTGCGCTTCTTGGCAGGCGGCATGGCGGTGAGCGTATGCCCTCGGTCCGACGGTGCCGCGCGGTCAGGGGGCGAGGTCGCGGGCCGGGTCGATCACCCAGTGGTTGCTGCGGATGACCCGGCCGGCGAAGTCGACGTCCCGCTCGCCCAGGAGGCGGAAGCCGAGGGAGCGGCAGATGCCGTTCGAGGGGCCGTTGGCCGTCGCCGGGAAGGCGTGGACGGCGCCCCAGCGGTCCTCGTCCCTGGCCTGTTCGAGGATCGCGCGGGCGGCGAGCTTGCCGAGCCCGCGGCCCTGGAACTCGGGCAGCACCATCCACCCGATCTCCGAGACCCGCTCCCCGCCGTCCTCGTGGGCCCAGACGCACACATGGCCCGCGACGACCTCGGGCGCGCCGGGATCGGGAACGATCATCTTGATCCACCCGATGCCGGAGGCCGCGGTCTCGGCGTCCCGGCGCACCTTGTCCCGCATCCCCTCCTCGGGCAGCGGCCCGCCGAGGTCCCGCATCATCACGGGATCGCAGCGCATCCGGACATAGGCGTCCACGTCGTCCTCGGTGACATCTCGCAAGTGCATGACGGCAGGATGCGGTCTCCGGCCCCGAACCCGGAAGGTTCCGGCAGTGAGTTGCCAGAGGCGAGGGCGATCACCGGTGCGGGTGATGCGCGGCGAGACCCGCACCTCGGCCCCGAGGCCCTGCAACCCCGGTCTTCGCCTGGAAGGGCGTGCCACAACGGTTATGGCCGAGCGCACGTCTCAAAGGTGGTCCTGCCCGAGCCGACGGGCATCGACCTCGACACCGAGATCCTCAAGAACTACGTCCGCTGAAACCGCGAAGGCCCCGCCCGGAACATGCGTCCGGGCGGGGCCTTCGTCGTCGCAGGACCGGCTACGCGAGCAGGGCCTCGATCGTGCCCTCGTGGGCCTCGCGGAGTTCCTCCAGGGTGAGGGCGAACTCGCCCTGGATCTCGACGGTGTCGCCGTCCACGACACCGATGCGCGCCACCGGCAGGCCGCGGGCGCCGCACATGTCGTTGAAGCGGACCTCCTCGGAGCGCGGCACGGCCACGACCGCGCGGCCCGCCGACTCGGAGAGCAGGAACGTGAACGCGTCGAGCCCGTCCGGGACGACCAGCCGCGCGCCCTTGCCGCCGAGCAGCGCCGACTCCACGACCGCCTGGATCAGACCGCCGTCGGACAGGTCGTGGGCGGAGTCGATCATGCCGTCGCGGGAGGCGGAGATCAGGATCTCGGCCAGCAGGCGCTCGCGCTCCAGGTCGACCTTCGGGGGCAGGCCGCCGAGGTGGTCGTGGACGACCTGGGACCAGGCCGAGCCGCCGAACTCCTCGCGGGTGTCACCGAGGAGGTAGAGCAGCTGGCCCTCCTCCTGGAAGGCGACCGGCGTGCGCCGGGCGACGTCGTCGATGACGCCGAGGACGGCGACGACCGGGGTCGGGTGGATGGCCGCCTCGCCGGTCTGGTTGTAGAGCGAGACGTTGCCGCCGGTCACGGGGGTGCCCAGCTGCTGACAGGCGTCGGCGAGGCCGCGGACGGCCTCGGCGAACTGCCACATCACCGCCGGGTCCTCGGGGGAACCGAAGTTCAGGCAGTCGGAGACGGCGAGCGGCTTGGCGCCGGTCGTCGCCACGTTCCGGTAGGCCTCGGACAGGGCCAGCTGCGCGCCCGTGTACGGGTCCAGCTTGGCGTACCGGCCGTTGCCGTCGGTCGCGATGGCGACGCCGAGGCCGGTCTCCTCGTCCACGCGGATCATGCCGGAATCCTCCGGCTGGGCGAGGACGGTGTTGCCCTGCACGAAGTGGTCGTACTGCGAGGTGATCCACTTCTTGGAGGCCTGGTTGGGGGAGCCGACCAGCTTCAGGACCTGCTGCTTGAGCTCCTCCGCCGTCGCCGGGCGCGGCAGCCTGTTCGCGTCGTCCGCCTGGAGGGCGTCCTGCCAGGCCGGGCGGGCGTACGGGCGCTCGTAGACCGGGCCGTCGTGGGCGACCGTGCGCGGGTCGACGTCGACGATCTTCTCGCCGTGCCAGAAGATCTCCAGGCGGTCGCCGTCGGTCACCTCGCCGATGACGGTGGCGATGACGTCCCACTTGGCGCAGATCTCCAGGAAGCGCTCGACCTTCGCCGGCTCGACCACCGCGCACATGCGCTCCTGCGACTCGCTCATGAGGATCTCCTCGGGCGAGAGCGTGGAGTCGCGCAGCGGTACGTCGTCGAGGGTCACGGTCATGCCGCCGGAGCCGTTCGAGGCCAGTTCACTGGTCGCGCAGGACAGGCCCGCCGCGCCCAGGTCCTGGATGCCGACGACCAGCTTCTCGGCGAAGGCCTCCAGCGTGCACTCGATCAGGAGCTTCTCCTGGAACGGGTCGCCGACCTGCACCGCGGGGCGCTTCGACGGCTTGGCGTCGTCGAAGGTCTCGCTCGCGAGGATGGAGGCGCCGCCGATGCCGTCGCCGCCGGTCCTGGCGCCGTACAGGATGACCTGGTTGCCCGCGCCGGAGGCCTTGGCGAGGTGGATGTCCTCGTGCCGCATCACGCCGATGGCCCCGGCGTTGACCAGCGGGTTGCCCTGGTAGCAGGCGTCGAAGACGACCTCGCCGCCGATGTTGGGCAGGCCCAGGCAGTTGCCGTAGCCGCCGATGCCGGCGACGACGCCGGGCAGCACGCGCTTGGTGTCGGGGTGGTCGGCGGCGCCGAAGCGCAGCGGGTCGACCACGGCGACCGGGCGCGCGCCCATCGCGATGATGTCGCGGACGATGCCGCCGACACCGGTCGCGGCGCCCTGGTAGGGCTCGACGTACGACGGGTGGTTGTGCGACTCGACCTTGAAGGTCACCGCGTAGCCCTGGCCGACGTCGACGACGCCGGCGTTCTCGCCGATGCCGACGAGCAGCGCGTCGCTCTGCGGGGCCTTCTCGCCGAACTGGCGGAGGTGGACCTTGGAGGACTTGTACGAGCAGTGCTCGGACCACATGACCGAGTACATGGCGAGTTCGGCGCCGGTCGGGCGGCGGCCGAGGATCTCCACGACCCGCTCGTACTCGTCCTTCTTGAGGCCGAGTTCGGCCCAGGGCAGCTCGACGTCGGGGGTCGCGGCCGCGTGTCCGACCGTGTCCAGAGGCGTCCGGCTCATGCGTTGACCAGCTTCTTGAGGATCGAGGTGAAGAAGGGCAGCCCGTCGGTGCGGCCGCTGCCGATGAGCGGCTCGACGGCGTGCTCCGGGTGCGGCATCAGGCCCACGACGTTGCCGGCCTCGTTGGTGATGCCGGCGATGTCGCGGAGCGAGCCGTTCGGGTTGACGTCGAGGTACCGGAACGCGACCCGGCCCTCGGCCTCCAGCTTGTCCAGCGTGTACGCGTCGGCGACGTAGCGGCCGTCCATGTTCTTCAGCGGGATGTGGATCTCCTGGCCCTCGCGGTAGTCGCCGGTCCAGGAGGTCCCCGCGTTCTCCACCCGCAACTTCTGGTCGCGGCAGATGAAGTGCAGGTGGTTGTTGCCGAGCATCGCGCCCGGGAGCAGATGGGCCTCGGTGAGGACCTGGAAGCCGTTGCAGATACCGAGGACCGGGAGGCCGGCCTTCGCCTGCTCGATGACGGTCTCCATCACCGGCGAGAAACGGGAGATGGCGCCGGCCCGCAGATAGTCGCCGTAGGAGAAACCGCCGGGAAGGACCACGGCGTCGACCTGGTGAAGGTCCTTGTCCTTGTGCCAGAGGGCCACCGGTTCGGCACCCGCGAGGCGGATCGCGCGCTGGGTGTCCCGGTCGTCCAGACTTCCCGGGAAAGTGACGACGCCAATACGAGCGGTCACTTGGCCGCCTCCGCGACTTCGTCGACCCGAACGGTGAAGTCCTCGATCACGGTGTTGGCGAGGAAGGATTCCGCGAGGTCGTGGATGCGGGCGAGCGCGGCCTCGTCGACCGGCCCGTCAACTTCCAGTTCGAATCGCTTTCCCTGACGTACATCGGAGATGCCTTCGAAACCCAGGCGCGGCAGCGCACGCTGGACCGCCTGGCCCTGGGGGTCGAGGATCTCCGGCTTGAGCATGACGTCGACTACGACGCGTGCCACTGGCACTCCCGGTGTTGTGGTGCTGGCTGCTGAGCAGTTACCCGCCGGTGCTCCGACAGGCGTCTTCAGACTACCCGCACAAAATTTCTACGCGGGTAGAGTTGTAGGAAACTACGTGAGCCGCATCACGATCGGGTGACGGCGGGGGATCCGCGCGAAAAGTTCTGGGAAAGTTCCCCGGGTTCGCCCACGACATCTATTGCGCCGGAGACACGCGGCGGATTTAGTCGGGCTTCACTTTGTATTGCCAGGCACTGTACAAATGAATTGGCAATAGCCGATACTCGGCACGTCATCTCCGCCATCGCGTCTTCGCCGATGAGCTGTATAGACGTGCCACACGAAGGGACCGATATTCGTGGCGCAGAAGGTCGTGGTCACTCTCTTCGACGACATCGACGGCTCGGAAGCGGCGGAAACGATCGCCTTCGGACTCGACGGCAAGTCGTACGAGATCGATCTGAATCGAGCCAACGCCGAGGAACTGCGCAAGGCGCTGGAGCCGTTCGTGTCGGCCGGCCGCAAGCGGTCGAAGTCGGGCAAGGCGTACAAGCAGACGGAGGTCGCCCCCGACCCCGCCGCCGTCCGCGCCTGGGCCCAGGCGAACAAGATGGACGTCCCGGCGCGCGGCCGCATCCCGAAGAAGGTCTACGAGGCGTTCAGCGCCGCGCAGTGAGGGACGGCGCCGGCTGCCCTCAGGGACCGTCACCGACCCCCGAGGGCAGCCGACTTGCGCTACCCCCCTGCTGATCAGCTAATGTCTGGAGCACGCCGAGGGGCGAGGCCGAAAGGCCGAATCCCAAGGAGTACATGCGGGTGTAGTTCAGTAGCAGAACATCCCCCTTCCAGGGGGAAGGCGCAGTGTGCAATTCCTGTCACCCGCTCTGCACCGCCGGTCCTGGTCATGCTTGTGGATCAGGTAGGCTGGTGCTCGCACCGATCGGTGGGAGCCGGTCGGGAGCAGTGCGGACGTAGCTCAGTTGGTAGAGCGCAACCTTGCCAAGGTTGAGGTCGCGAGTTCGAGCCTCGTCGTCCGCTCCAGCTCACGAGAGAAACCCCAGTCCTACGACTGGGGTTTTTTCGTGTCCCGCGACGCGCTCTGACATTTGTCATGGCGAGTGATGACACCGCGCACTGCCACCGGGTCCGGGTGCCGGGGACGCTCGTTCCATGGAAGCCATCGAGGACAACGAACACGTGATTGAGGTCACAGACCTCCGGCGTGCCTACGGAGGCGGGTTCGAGGCTGTCCGCGGCATCACCTTCTCCGTGGACCGCGCCGAGATCTTCGCGCTCCTCGGCACCAACGGCGCGGGCAAGACCTCCACCGTCGAACTGCTGGAGGGCCTCGCCCCGCCGAGCGGCGGCCGGGTCCGGGTGCTGGGCCGCGATCCGCACCGGGAACGGGCCGCCGTACGGCCGCGCACCGGCGTGATGCTCCAGGAAGGCGGCTTCCCGTCCGAGCTGACCGTCACCGAGACCACCCGCATGTGGGCAGGGTGCACGACCGGCGCGCGGCCGACCGCCGAGGCGCTCGGCCTGGTCGGGCTCGCCGCCAAGGCGGACGTCCGCGTCAAGCAGCTCTCCGGCGGCGAGCGGCGCCGCCTCGACCTGGCGCTCGCCCTGCTCGGCCGCCCCGAGGTGCTGTTCCTGGACGAGCCGACCACCGGCCTGGACGCCGAAGGCCGCAGCGCCACCTGGGAGTTGGTGCGGTCCCTGCGCGACGCCGGGACCACCGTCCTGCTCACCACCCACTACCTGGAAGAGGCCGAGGACCTCGCCGACCGGCTCGCCATCCTGCACGAGGGACGCATCGCGGCCGCCGGAACACCCTCCCAGGTGACCGCGGACCGGCCCGCCCGGATCTCCTTCGAGCTGCCGCTCGGCTACTTCGTCGGCGACCTGCCGCCGCTCGCGGCCCTCGGCGTGTGCGGTCACGAGACCGACGGCCGCGCGGTGCGGCTGCGGACCCGCGAGGTCCAGCGGACCGCCACCGGAGTGCTGGACTGGGCGGAGCGGACCGGCGTCGCGCTGGACCGGCTGGAGGTGCGCTCGGCCTCGCTCGAGGAGGCGTTCCTCGGCATCGCGAAGGAGGCGGTCGTATGAGCACGGCGGACCTCCCCGCGGCCGGGCGCCGGGCCGCGCGCGCCGCGTCCTGGCGGCGGCTGAGCGCGCTCGGCCGCGCCGAACTGCTGCTCCTCGGCCGCAATCGCGGTGCCGTGCTCACCGCGCTGCTGGTGCCGCTCGCGCTGCCGTTCAGCGTGCGGCCCGTGATCGACCAGCCCGGCCCGAAGGGCCAGGGGCTCGACGTCGGCACGCTGATGCTGACCGCCGCGACCGGCTTCTCCTTCCTCTTCGCCGTGTACACGCCCCTGGTGAGCGCCTTCGTGGCCCGCCGCGAGGAACTGGTCCTCAAACGGCTGCGCACCGGCGAGCCGGCCGACACCGAGATCCTCGCCGGCACCGCCCTGCCCGCCCTCTGCCTCGGCCTGACACAGGCGCTGGTGCTCTCCGCGGGCTGCGCGGTCCTGCTCGACGCGGGCGCGCCGAAGGCGCCGTACCTCACCCTGCTCGGGCTGGTCCTCGGTCTGCTGCTCGGTGCCGCGCTCGCCGCGCTCACCTCGGCCGTCACCCGGACCACCGAGAGCGCCCAGGTGACCGCGCTGCCCCTGGTCTTCGTCTCGATGCTGGGCTCGGGCATCGCGGTGCCCACCGATCTGCTGCCCGACCGGGTCGCCCGCTTCTGCGAGTTCCTCCCGCTCTCCCCGGCCGTCCGGCTGGTCCGCGCGGGCTGGACCGGCGAACTCGGCGCCGCCCAGGCCCTGGGCACCGTCCTCACCGCGCTGGCCTGGACCGCGGTCGCGGTGTTTGCTGTACGGCGGTGGTTCCGCTGGGAACCCCGGCGCTGAGGCTCCGCCGGGCCCCCGGCGCCGGGCGGGCACAGCGGGACAGGACCGGACCGCACGGGACGGCGCGGAACAGCACAGGACGGCACAGGGCGGCACAGGACGGCACGGCACGGGACGGGACCGGGGATGAGCGGGGCAGGCGGCTGGTGGCGGGCGAAGACCACGCCCGCCAAGGTCGAGACGTACACACGCTGGTCGTTCCACTTCTTCGCGGTGATCGAGGTCTCCGCGATCGGGCTCCCGGTGACCGGGCAGGGCGGTGCGGCGCTCTCCGGCCGGCTGATCACGTTGGTCACCTGCCACGCGGTGCTCTGCGCCGTGACCGCCTCCCGGGCGCTGGACTGGACGCGGGGCCGCCGGGAGCAGCCGGTGCGGCTGCTGTGGGTGCTCGGCGCGGTCACGTTCGTCTTCGCCGTCACCGCCCTGGCGCTGTGCGGGCCCGGCGCGCCGGGCGATGGGACGCGCGGCGCCACGGTCACCGTGTTCGTGGGGATCCTGGCCTTCGGAGCCGGGACCACGGCGCTCGGCGTCCGCGACCGGCGGCGTGCGGTGGCCCTGATCGCGGGCTTCGCCTGCGGGGCCGGCGCGGTCTGCCTCCCGCTGGCCGTGCCCGCGGTGGCCGCGCTGATCACGGCCGCGGCGGTGTTCGTGGCCGGCGGCTTCCTCGCCGCCACCTCGGTCTTCTCCGTCTGGTTGCTCAACGCCGTCTACGAACTCGACGAGGCGCGGGAGACCCGGGCCCGGCTCGCCGTCGCCGAGGAACGGCTGCGGTTCGGCCGCGACCTGCACGACGTGCTCGGCCGCAACCTCGCCGTGATCGCCCTCAAGAGCGAGCTGGCCGTGCAACTGGCCCGCCGCGAACGGCCCGAGGCCGTGGAGCAGATGATCGAGGTGCAGCGGATCGCGCAGGAGTCGCAGCGGGAGGTGCGGGCCGTCGTACGGGGCTACCGCGACGCCGACCTCGCGGCCGAACTCGCGGGCGCGCACGGCGTGCTGAGGGCCGCGGGCATCGACTGCACGGTGACCGGCGACACCGCGGGCCTGCCCGCCCCGGTGCAGTCGGCACTGGGCTGGGTGGTCCGCGAGACGACCACCAACGTCCTCAGGCACGGGGACGCGAAACGGTGCACGGTGAGTCTGCGGGTGATGGAGGGACACGTGGTGCTGACGGTGGAGAACGACGGGGTCACCCCGCCGCCCGGCGGCGGGAGCGGCGGCTCCGGCATCGCCGGCCTGCGGGAGCGGCTCGCGGCGGTCGCCGGGACCCTGGAGGCCGGACCGGTGTACGCGGACGGGTTCCGGGTGGTGGCCTCGGTGCCGCTGTCCGGCCGGACGGCGGGCACGCTGGTGGGCGGTGTCACCTGATGACCGCTCCGGTACGGCTGCTGCTCGCCGACGACGAGCACCTGATCCGCGGTGCGCTCGCCGCGCTGCTCGGCCTGGAGGACGACCTCGTCGTGGTCGCCGAGGCGGCCACCGGGCCGGAGGCGCTCGCCATGGCACGGGCCCACCGGCCCGACGTGGCGGTCCTTGATCTGCAGATGCCGGGCGCGGACGGTGTGAGGGTCGCCACATCGCTGCGGTCCGAACTGCCCGGCTGCCAGGTGCTGATCGTGACCGGCCACGGCCGCCCCGGACACCTGAAACGGGCCCTGGCCGCCGGTGTGCGGGGATTCGTCCCGAAGACGGTCAGCGCGCAACGGCTCGCGGAGATCATCCGTACCGTGCACGCGGGAAACCGCTACGTCGACCCGGAGTTGGCCGCCGACGCGATCTCCGCCGGGGACTCGCCGCTGACCGCGCGGGAGGCCGAGGTGCTGGAACTGGCGGCCGACGGCGCGCCGGTCGCGGAGATCGCCGAGCGGGCCGCGCTGTCGCCGGGAACGGTACGGAACTACCTCTCCTCGGCGGTCACCAAGCTCGGTGCGGAGAACCGTCATACGGCAGTGCGTCTCGCACGGGAGCGAGGTTGGGTATAGTTGCTCTCGCGCCACGGCGCATGCGGACGTAGCTCAGTTGGTAGAGCGCAACCTTGCCAAGGTTGAGGTCGCGAGTTCGAGCCTCGTCGTCCGCTCCACGGAGAAGGCCCCCGGTTCCCGCCGGGGGCCTTCCGCGTTCACGACCAGGGGGTGCCGGTCAGGCGCTCGTACGCCTCGATGTACTTGGCCCGGGTCGCCTCGACCACCTGGTCCGGCAGCGGCGGCGGAGGCTGCTCGCTCCGGCGGTCCCAGCCGGACTCCGCCGACGTCAGCCAGTCGCGCACGAACTGCTTGTCGAACGACGGCTGGGCGCGGCCCGGCTGCCACTCGTCGGCCGGCCAGAAGCGGGAGGAGTCCGGGGTGAGCACCTCGTCGGCGAGGACGAGGGTGTCGCCGTCGAAGCCGAACTCGAACTTGGTGTCGGCCAGGATGATGCCCCGGTCGCGGGCGATGTCCCGGGCCCGCCCGTACACCGCGAGGGTGGCCTGGCGCAGCTGGGCGGCCGTCTCGGCACCGACCTGGCGGGCGACCTCCTCGTAGGAGACGTTCTCGTCGTGCTCGCCGACCTCGGCCTTGGTGGCCGGGGTGAAGATCGGGGCGGGCAGCTCGGAGCCGTCGACCAGGCCCTCGGGGAGGGCGAGTCCGCAGACCGTGCGGGACTCCTGGTACTCGGCCAGGCCCGAGCCGGTGAGGTAGCCGCGGGCCACGCACTCCACCGGGAGCATCTTCAGCGACTTGCAGATCAGGGTGCGGCCGGCCCAGTCGGCGGGCGCGCCCTCGGGCAGCTCGGTGCCGACGACGTGGTTGGGCGCGAGGTCGGCGAGCTTGTCGAACCACCACAGGGACAGCTGGGTGAGCACCCGGCCCTTGTCGGGGATCTCGGTCGGCAGCACCCAGTCGTACGCGGAGATGCGGTCGCTGGCGACCATCACGAGGTCCCCGGCCGCGTTCTGGTACAGCTCGCGCACCTTGCCGGTGTGCAGATGCACCAGGCCCGGCACCTCGACGGGCTCGGGCTTTTCAACGAATCCGGACACGGTTCCTCCCCGTGGTTCTGTACAGGTGCCCCCGATTCTCCCGTATGCCGGGTTGCCGTCGGACACGGGGTCAGTCCCGTTTGCAGATGCGGTCCAGGAGATTGGCGGTGGCGCGCTGGACCCGGGCGTCGACGTGACCCGGGCGGTCCAGGGCCGGGGACCAGGCGAACGTGCCGGACGCGAAGACCAGGGCGCCGGACGGGGCGCGGTAGAGGGAGGTCTCCTGATGGCGCAGGACGCCGTCGCCGTCGGCGTACGGGGAGTGCGCCAGCAGAATGCGCTCCTCGTGCTCGGGCAGCGCGGTGCGCGGGAAGTAGCGGTCGGCCTCCCCGGCCACCAGGCCCGGCAGTTCGTCGCCCTCCTGCGCACCGGTGGCCTCCCACAGCCAGTGGCCGGCGTTGCGGACGATCAGCGGGTGCGGCTCGGGCACCCGCCCCGCGTACTGGATGCCGACCGTCTGCTGCTCGGCCCGGTCGATCTCGCGCCAGAGCACGGCCCGGCCCGGACCCTTGCGTTTGCGGCAGGTGAGCAGGCGGTCCGCGACCCCGGACGGGGACGGCCCCAACTCCACCTGCCAGTACATGGTGTTGGCCGAGAGGAAGACCAGCGAGGTGCCGCTGTCGCGGGCCAGGTCGACGGTGCGGCGCATGCGCGGCGACCAGTACTCGTCGTGCCCCGGGAAGACCAGGCCCCGGTAGCGGGCCGGGTCGACCCGGCCGGCGTGCAGGTCGCGGGCGTCGGCGTAGGCGAGGTCGTAGCCGTAGCGCTCGGCCCAGCGGATGAAGTCGTAGGCGTGGCCGACGTGCAGCGGCAGGCCCGCGCCCGCGTAGGGCCGGTCGAAGGAGACCGTGGTGGCCGCGTCGGCCTCGCCGAGCAGCCGGCCGCCCTCGTCCCAGGCGTGGTAGAGGCTGGCGCCGGTGCGGCCGTCCTCGGGGTAGAGGTTGTAGGCCTGCCAGGTGACGTCCGGCAGCAGCAGGAGCAGGTCGGCCGGATGGTTGTCGCGGATCGTGAACGGCACGTGGGAGCGGTAGCCGTCGGCCGTGGTGAGCACGGCCACGTAGGCGCCGATGCTCCAGTACGACGGGACCTGCAACCGCCAGGACAGCCACCAGTGGTGGCAGGAGACCGTGCGGTCGGCGGCCAGCGGCGGCGGCTGGACGATGCCGGACAGCCGCGGGCTGGTGGTGATCTTGGCCGCGCCGTCGCCGCCGTAGTGGCCGATGCGGTAGACGTCGACGCTGAATTCCTGCGGCGGATCGACGGTGATGTGGAAGTCGACGGCCTCGCCGGGACGGACCGCGCCGGTCGAGGTGAAACCTTTGATCTGGCGGTGCACGTCGTCCGCCGAGCGGGGGCCGCCGGCACTGCGGGGGGCCGGGATCCGCGGGTTCTCGCCGGTCGGCTGCGGCCGGGTCGGGTCGACGTACCAGGGGACGACGTGACCGGTGTCGTCGAAGTAGGTCTCGCTGCCGCGCAGCCAGGGGACCGGCCCCAGGCCGAAGGGATCCGTGACGGCGTGCGCGAGTGCTCCCGACTCCCAGCGGCGGATGTGGTCCGATGCCATGGTGGCTCCCCTCCCTCGTGCACCCGTGCAATGTGCCGGTACGAGTCGTCGTGCGGTGGCTCGGTCCCGTGCGGGTGCCGGACGGCGGCCGGCTGTCCTGTGGCGCTTGTCTTATGTCGGATGCGCTTGCCATATGACCGAACGATCCCAGCACATCACATAACGCACGTGTCCGGTCACGGTTCGTTGTGAATTTGCCTGAAGTGGAAGGGTTCGCTCCGCCAAAGCCTCCGCAGGAGCGGCGAAACGCCGAGGTCAGACCAGCCGTACGGGCTTCTCGGGACGTATCCCGGACTCGACCAGCCAGGCTCGCAGCGGGGCCGGGTCTCCCTCCTCGATGAGACTGAGGACTCTGGGTGTCAGGTCGGCGGCACGCTCGCCGTCGACCAGCAGGGACGGGCCGTCGAGCCAGTCCAGGCCGGGGGTGGCTCCGGCGGTGTCCACGGCCGCGCAGCACACCATCGCCCGGACGTGGTCGGCGAGCAGCTCGCGGGCGGTGCGCGGGGGCTGGAGGGGGAAGAGGGGCAACGCGCAGTTGTCCCACAGAGCACTGTCGGGGCCCTGTCCGGCGGGTGCGGGCCCGTCGGGGCCGGGAGTGGCCGCGGCGGCCTCCTCACGGGCGAGGGCGGCGGTGAGGCCGGCGGCCAGGGCGGCGCTGCACTCGGTGCCGGCGGCCTCCTCGGCGTCCTCGTCGGGGCCCGGCGGCGCCTTGGGTCCGCCGGGTGCGGCCGGTTCGGTCAGGTGGTCCAGGACCCGGGCCAGGGTGGGACCGCCGGGATCGGGGGCGGCGGGGTCGAGGGAGGCGCGGACGCCCAGGGAGTCCAGGACCCGGTGCAGCCGGGCCGCCTCGGTGCGCCAGGTGCGGTCGACGACCTCTTCCGGATACTCCGGCCAGGCCACCGGCGACCAGTCGGGGCCCGGTTCGGCCGGGCCGCCGTGGAAGAGGCGGGCGGCGAGCAGCGAGGCCGCCTCGTCCACCAGGCCCGGCTCCTCCAGCAGGTCGCAGGCGGGCCGCTCGCCGAGCCGGGAGGCGAAGCCCTCGGCCAGCCGGTCCCGCCGGGACAGTTCGGTGAGTGCCGCCACCACGCCCGCGTCCAGCCGGGAGGGCCAGCGGCCCATCCGCCAGGCGGGCAGGGCGACCCGGGTCAGGAGACGGTCCCAGCCGGCGTAGGCGAGGCCGACCTGTTCCTGGGCGACGATCCGCAGTCCGTAGTCCACGGCCTGCGCGCGTTCGGCGGCCGCGGCGGCGACTCCGCGCTCCATCAGCGCCGCGTGCTCCCGGCAGCTCCGCAGCAGCACCCGGGCCACCCAGCCGAGGCCCGCGCACACCAGGCGGGTCGCCGGACATCGGGCGGCCGTCGCGGAGACGGCGACCGTCGCGTCCAGACCGCGCACGAAGCGGCGGGCGGCGGCTATGTCGGGCTGCGCGGAGGGTCCCGTACCGGCGACGACCGGGGCGAGGACGGCACGCAGTTCGCCGACGCGCATCCACCACAGGAACGGGGAGCCGATGACGAGCACGGGTGCGGCCGGTACCCGGCGCTGCGGGCCCGGACTGTCGAGCTCGTCGCGGCCCTTGGGAGCGGGCGGGCCGTGCGCCGGGTGGGTGCGGTCCTCCAGCCAGCTGTCGCAGTCCGGGGTGAGGGCTATCGCGGAGGGCGCCGGGACGTCGAGGCGGTCGGCGAGGTCGCGGACCATCCGGTACAGGTCCGGCGCGGACTCCTCCGGGATCGGGACCGTCGGGCTCACGGCCGGCCGGGCGCGGGCCACGACCAGCGCGACGCCGGCGGCGGCCAGCAGGACGACGACGGCGAGGGCGCCGACCGCCCAGCGGGCGGTGTCCCAGCCGCGGCCCACGAAGTGCCCGGTGGAACCGCCGGCCAGCAGGATCACCGTGGCCGCCGCGGGCAGCAGCGCCACGGCCAGGGCCCGGCCGCGGACGCGCAGCACGGCGAGGGCCCGGGTGCGCGCCGCCTGCGCGCCCGCCTCCACACCGATTCCGCTACTGGTACTGGTCACGTCGGGACCTCACCCCCTCCCTGCCGTCCTCGTCCTGTCCTGACTGTTGCTCACTCCCCCACTGTGGCACCCGTCACTGACATCGCAATGCCGGTGGGCCAAGTGCCGGAACGCCTGCGCCGCACCATAGTTGGGGCCTCGGCCTCAGTCAGCCGGATGGGGCATCGGTCACTCGATGGAATGGCTTTGGTCAGAGGTGATCGACAGACAGCAATGATCAGGCCCCGGATTTTCGGGGTCCGGGGCCTGGTCGGGATCGTCCGGGGACACAGAGGCGGGCTCAGGCCTCGGCCGCCGCCTTCGCCGCGATGTCGGTCCGGTGCTGCGAGCCGTCGAGCCCGATCCGCGTCACGGCCGCGTACGCGCGCTCACGCGCCTGGGTCAGGTCCTGTCCGGTCGCGGTGACCGAGAGGACGCGGCCGCCGGCGCTGACGACCGCCTCGCCGTCCCGCTTCGTGCCCGCGTGCAGCACGTAGGCGTGCGGGGCGTCCTGGGCCGCCACCGCGTCGAGACCGGTGATGGGGTCGCCGGTGCGCGGGGTGCCCGGGTAGTTGTGGGAGGCGACGACCACGGTGACCGCGGCGTCGTCGCGCCAGCGCAGCGGCGGGACGTCGTCGAGGGTGCCGTTCGCGGCGGCGAGCAGGACACCGGCCAGCGGGGTCCGCAGGCGGGCGAGGACCACCTGGGTCTCGGGGTCGCCGAAACGGGCGTTGAACTCGATGACCCGGACACCGCGCGAAGTGATCGCGAGACCGGCGTAGAGGAGCCCGGAGAACGGGGTGCCGCGGCGCCGCATCTCGTCGACGGTCGGCTGCAGCACCGTCTCCATGACCTCGTCGACCAGCTTGGGGTCGGCCCAGGGCAGCGGGGAGTAGGCGCCCATGCCGCCGGTGTTGGGGCCCCGGTCGCCGTCCAGGGCCCGCTTGAAGTCCTGGGCGGGCTGGAGCGGGAGGACCGTCACGCCGTCGGTGATCGCGAAGAGGGAGACCTCGGGGCCGTCCAGGAACTCCTCGATGACCACGCGGTCGCACTCCGCGGCGTGCGCGCTGGCGGTCGCCAGGTCGTCGGTGACGACGACGCCCTTGCCAGCCGCCAGCCCGTCGTCCTTCACGACGTACGGCGCACCGAAGGCGTCGAGGGCCGCGGCGACCTCGTCGGCGTCTGTGCAAACGTACGAACGGGCGGTGGGCACGCCGGCCGCCGCCATCACGTCCTTGGCGAACGCCTTGGAGCCCTCGATCCGCGCCGCCTCCCCGGAGGGGCCGAAGACGGGGATGCCCGCCTCGCGCACCGCGTCGGCGACCCCGGCGACCAGCGGGGCCTCGGGGCCCACCACGACGAGACCGGCGCCGACTTCCCGGGCCAGGGCGGTGACGGCGGCACCGTCGAGGGCGTCCACCGGGTGCAGCTCGGCGACCTCCCCGATACCGGCGTTGCCGGGGGCACAGTGCAGCGCGGTGACGTCGGAATCGAGGGACAGAGAGCGGCACAGGGCGTGTTCGCGGGCGCCGCTGCCGATGACGAGGACCTTCACGGGGGCCAGCGTAGCCCGGCCGGGGTACTGGAGGTTCCTCCAAGGGGTCGCGCGCGGGCGGGGAGAGCCGCCGCGCGGGAGGTCACTCGTTCTGGAACTCGTCCACCACGGTCGCCCCCAGCTCCCGCACGATCAGCTCGTGACCGGAGAGCGCCGACTCGTCGAGATCGGGGTCGTCCTCCTCGGGGATGTCGTCCTCCGGGGAGACGGGAGGCGGTTCGGGGGCCGAGGGCGGCGGGGCGGCGGCCGGTGACGCGTGCGGCGGAGCCGACTGCGGGGCGGGCCGGGGGGCCCCCGAACGGGCCGGGACCGCCGGGGCGGAGCCGCCGTACCCGGACGGTGCCGCGGGCGCGCCGCCGTAACCGGGACCGGCCGGGGCCGAGCCGCCGCCCGTCGGGTCGACGACCGCCTCGACCCGCCAGGTCACGCCGAACTGCTCGGTCAGCGCCTGCCGCAGCACGTCCTCGCTGCCGCTGCTCGCGAAGTTGTCCCGGGCACCGGCGTTGACGAAGGCGAGCTGGAGGGTGGTGCCGTCGAAGCCGGCGACCTGGGCGTTCTGGCTGAGCAGGATCCAGGTGAAACGGCGGCGGTTCTTGACCGCCTCCAGGATGTTCGGCCAGAGGTCACGGGGGTTCGGGCCGCCGGCGGGAGCGGCGGCCGGAACGGCGGCGGGGGAGGCCTTCGCGGCGGGTGCCGGAGCCGCGGGAGCCGCGGCCGGCGGGGCCGCCGGGGCGCCCGCGCCCGCAGCCGTGGGCCAGCCGCCGGGACGCCGGGCGGCGCCGCCACCGGCCGGGGCGGCGGTCGGCCAGGCGCCGGGCGGAGTGGCGGCGGGCGGAGTGGCGGCGGGCGGGGCCGCTGCGGCGGCCTCGCCCGCCGGGGCCGGAGGAGCCGCCTGGGCCGGGGGCACCGGGGCGGACGGCTGCGGAGCCGCCGGCTGGACCGGGGCGGGGGCGGGCTCGGGCTCGGCTCCGCCGCGCACGGCGGCGCGGGCCGCGGCGGGGCCGCCGCCCTGCGGGACGGAGGCTTGCGGGACGGCGGCCTGCGGGACGGCGGCCTGCGGCGTCCGGGAAGCCGGATGGGCCTCGGGTCCCGGCACGTATCCCATCGCGGGCGCTCCGCCGCCGCCCGAGAAGTTGACGCCCCGCTCCAGCCGGTCGAGGCGGGCCATCAGGGACCGCTGGTCGCCGTAGGCGGCCGGGAGCAGCACGCGCGCGCAGATCAGCTCCAGCTGGAGACGCGGCGAGGTGGCACCACGCATCTCGGTCAGGCCCTCGTTGACGAGGTCGGCGGCGCGGCTCAGCTCGGCCGCGCCGAACGTGCCGGCCTGGGCCTGCATCCGCTCCAGAACGTCGGCGGGCGCGTCGAACAGCCCCTTCTCCACGGCGTCCGGGACGGCGGCGAGGATCACCAGGTCCCGCAGCCGCTCCAGCAGGTCGGCGACGAACCGGCGCGGGTCGTTGCCGCCCTCGATGATGCGGTCGACGACCTCGAAGGCGGCGGCCCCGTCACCGGTCGCGAAGGCCTCGACGACGGAGTCGAGCAGGGACGCGTCGGTGTAGCCGAGGAGAGAGGTGGCCATGGCGTAGGTCACACCGTCGGCTCCGGCCCCGGCGAGCAACTGGTCCATGACGGACATGGAGTCCCGCACGGAACCGGCGCCCGCGCGCACGACGAGCGGCAGCACGCCCTCCTCGACGGGGATGTCCTCCTTGCCGCACACCTCGCCGAGGTAGTCCCGGAGCGTGCCGGGGGGCACCAGCCGGAAGGGATAGTGATGGGTCCGCGACCGGATGGTCCCGATGACCTTCTCGGGCTCGGTGGTGGCGAAGATGAACTTCAGGTGCTCCGGGGGCTCCTCGACGACCTTGAGCAGCGCGTTGAAACCAGCCGGCGTGACCATGTGGGCCTCGTCGATGATGTAGATCTTGTAGCGGCTTCCCGCGGGGCCGAAGAACGCCTTCTCGCGCAGCTCACGGGCGTCGTCCACACCACCGTGAGAAGCCGCGTCGATCTCGATGACGTCGATGGAACCCGGCCCGTTGCGGGCGAGGTCCTGGCAGGACTGGCACACGCCGCAGGGCGTCGGCGTCGGACCCTGCTCGCAGTTCAGGCAGCGCGCGAGGATCCGTGCGCTGGTGGTCTTCCCGCACCCACGCGGCCCGCTGAACAGGTACGCGTGATTGACCCGGTTGTTCCGCAGCGCCTGCTGCAACGGGTCGGTGACATGCTCCTGCCCGATGACCTCGGCGAACGACTCCGGGCGATAGCGGCGGTACAGCGCGAGAGACGACACACATACGAGGTTATAGGCGCCCACTGACAAGCAGCCCCGCCCGCAAACGCAAGCGCCCCCCACGCACCCGCCAGAGCCAACCTACCCTTGCTGCCTTCCGGCCCTGGGGGAGTTCAGTCAGATAGCGCCGCGTGAGGGGCTCCGCACAGAGTACCCGACGTCAGGGGGTGAGAACGAGTTCGCGAGCACTCCTCCCGGTCATGTAATGTCTCCAGCGGAGGATTCGCCTAGAGGCCTAGGGCGCACGCTTGGAAAGCGTGTTGGGGGCAACCCCTCACGAGTTCGAATCTCGTATCCTCCGCCAGTGCCTCACCGGGCACGATGTCGAAGGGTCCCACCGTTCGCGGTGGGGCCCTTCGACGTTCTCCGTCTCACTTTCCGTCTCAGTCGGCTTCTGCGGAGTACCAACCAGGGGCGCTCTCCTCGGTGACAACCGGCTCCGCCCAGGCCGCGACCGCGAGGACATCCCGCTTCGCCATGTGCCCGTCGACGACGTCATAGAGCAGCCGCCGCACTCGTGGGCCCAGCCGGATCACATACCGAACACCCTCGACGTCCACCGCGCCGATTTCACCCCGGTCAGTGTCGGCGACGAAGCCGTCAGCCTCCACCACCTGCCATCCTGCCTTCGAGGCGAGATAGACCCAGGTACCGAATGCCCGCTCGCGATCCGAGTAGGGCGTCACGCCACCCACCCGCGCGATGATCTCGACAGGGTCCGTGCGCTTGTCCATGATTCCTCCCCCAGCTGTCCCTCCCGGATGGGAGACAACCGATCCCGGATCATGGCAGATGCCGCCCATCGGTACCCCAAAGGGCCTCCCCGACCTGCTGAGCAGTCCTTTTCAGCACCGGACCGGTGACATGCATGTACCGGGCCCGCATACGAGCCGCTCCCCCGGGCTCCCAACCCATGATCGAGTCGATCACGACGTCCGGGACGCCGAGGATCAGTAGGGCGGTCGCGGCGGTGTGGCGAGCGTCATGGAGACGGCCGTCTCGTACGCCGGCGTTCCGGAGAAGTCTCTTCCAGACATGGAAGTCGGTGTTGGGGCTCAGCGGTCCGCCGACCGGCGAGGCGAAGACTTAACCCTTGCCCTCCCAGTCGGCACAGGCCGCGACCCGCTCCCGCTCCTGGGCTTCCTGGTGCTGGCGGAGGATCTTGATCAGCGGATCGGGCAGGCCGATGGTGCGCCGGCCCGCGCGGGATTTGGTGGACTTGTGCTCACGGCGGGTCTGCTCCCGCTTGGGGCAGTAGCCCACCTTCCGGCCGCAGGGGTTCGCCGCCGCAACCGTGCGCGTACCTCGGCCGGAGCCGGTTCTTGCGGATGCGGGCGTAACCCGCATCGAGGTCGATGTCTTCCCAGTGCAGACCGAGCGCCTCACCCTGGCGAAGACCGAGCGCAAGGGCTACGACCCACCGCGCGCTGTTGCGGAGCTTGGCCGCCTCGACGAGGAGGCTCTGTAACTCCTCGACGTGTACGGCTCGATGTCCGCCTCTTCCAGGCGGGGAGCCTTGACGATCTCGGCCGCGTTCGTGGCGACGTGCCCGCGCCGGACGGCTGCACCGAGGGCGACCCGGATCGTCCGGTGCGCGTGCTGGGCGGTGCCGGCGGAGCTTCCAGCCGCCTGCATCTTCCGATAGAAGCGTTCGAGGTGCTCAGGCTCCAGGCGGTCGAGCTTGTGGGCGCCCAGGCCAGGAACGAGATGAACGCGGACGTCCACCTCGTAGCCGTCGTGCGTGTTCTCGGAGACGTATGGCTTGGCGATGTTCTCGACCCAGTCCTCAAGCCAGGCCTGGAGCGTCCAGCTCTGCCCCGGCTTCTTGAGCTTCTTGTCGTCCCGTGCCCCGCTCCATTTCGCGGACCGCCTTGGTCACCTCGGCCTTGGTCTTGCGCTCGATGTGGCGGCGGTCGGGCTTGCCGTCATCACGGACGCCGACCGTCACTCGACCATGCCACTTCCCATCCCTGCCGAGGTAGATGGTCGAGGCCCCGTTGGGCTGGCGAGTGCGCTTCTGCTCTGCCATGTCGTCCCTCTCAGGCCGCGTGGTCGGGTCGGTGGCGGAGCTTGGCCACGTAGGCGGGTACGGCGTCGGCGGGGACCCGGCGGAGCCGCCCGACCGTGACGGACTCGATCTCTCCCGCGAGGACGAGCCGAAAGCACGTCGTGCGGCCAATGCGGAGTCGGCGGGCAGCTTCCTCCACCGTCAGGAGGACCAAGGACTGGTCGGAGGTCTCGGGCACGGTGGCGAGTCGGGGCTCAGCCATAGGCTGGTTTTCCTTCCGTTCCGGGGGCGGGTTCGAGGGATGCGGCAAGCCAGGTCTCGGCGGCGCTGAATCCGGTGCCGGCGAAGACCCAGTGCGCGAGGACGTACGTCGTGTCCGGCTGAGAGCTGGCGGCTGCTGCCGCCGCTTGCGCTCGGCGCCATTCGGCGCGGGTGTCGCGGAGGGCGCCGAGGGTGGTGGAGTAGCGGCGGGATTTGGTGGAGAAGTGGCCGCGGAAGCCGAGCATGTGGGCCCAGGCGCGCAGGCGGAGGTGTTCTAGGTCTTTGCGTGCGCCGAGGGTCCAGCCGAGCTGATGGGCGGCATCGTGGACAGGCCGAATGACGAGAGCGATAAACAGGCGCTGGATCTCGTTGCAGGTCAGCGGTATGAGGCCGTTCGATGCCGGTTGGCGGGCGTGCTCATCGGCTCTGATGACGGCGAGGAAGGCATGGGCGAGCATGGCGAGGGTGACCCAGCGGGACCAGGACGCATAGCGGCGGACCTGGTGCTCGTCCAGAGCTGCCAGGCCCTTTCCGGACTGGAAGAACTCCTCCACCCGCCACCTTGATCCAGCGACTCGCACCAGCTCGGCCAGTGGCACTGCGACAGGCGAGTAGCAGCGGTAATAGGCGAGTTCGCCGGTGCTGCGGTTGCGGCGGATCAGCAGCTGGCTGCCCCCGGGCGAGGGTCGGCGAGGTCGATGACGGCCCAGTCGTAGAAGCGGTGACCCTTCGACCCGGCACCGGCCGACAGCTTCTGCCACGCTCGTTTGGGGACCTTCTTGGCCAGGGCGTCAGCGCGGAACTTTCCAGCTCTCGTGGCGACTTCGTGCGAGCAGGCCACCGCGAGGACGTAGCCGGTGCCGGCGTTCCTCCAGCGCAGTGCGAAGTTTTGGGTTGCCGCCGTAGACCTCCATCCGCGCACACGGCGCGAGGCTCGTTGGGCCTTGTAGGGGCTGTGGCTTGCGTTCGCTCCATCAGTACCCGGGTCACAACACGACTACAGCACTGGGACGGTGCATCGAGCCGACGCATGATGACCCTCAGCACCAACAGAATCTGGAGGAACCATGCGTCGCACGACCATGCTGCTGGCCATCGTCTTGTTTGCCAGCCTCACGGCGTGTGGAAGCAGAGACACAGGTCGTTACGCTGCTGCGAATCCGATAGTTACGCCGCCTGGTACCAAGAAGGACCGCTACCTCAAGTCGGCCGCCAGCCTGTCGTACACCCATAAGCATCCGACTGATGCGGAACTCCTTGCTTTTCCACCGAAGTGGTGCCACGAACTGGCTCTAGAGCACAGCGTCGAGTATGTGTTGGATCCCAACGGAGGAGGCCTGTATCCATATGGGCCGGGCTGGGGGATGCTGCTGAAAGACGCGCACGAGCTGCTGATCGTAGGCGTAACGGTCTACTGCCCGGAGTATCGGGGGCAGGTGTTGAAGGATCTGCGATCCACAGGAGCAGGCTTGTGAACACCGTGCCACGAGAGTCATGAGGACAGAGGCGGATGCGCAAGCCGCGGGATCGTCGCCGAACCCGGGTGCGGCCAGCTCACCCAGCCTCACAGTCTCACGACCCGAAGATCACCTGCAGAACGATGCCGACGAGTGCCAGCCCAGGGAGCGCGGCGACTGCCAGGCACAACCAGGACGCCGCCTTCGCAAGCCGCGTTCCGTGCTCCCGCAGAACCGCGAAAGCTATCAACGCGACGCCGACCACGACAGCGGAATAGAAAAGCGCGGCCATGGTTCACCTCCCCAGTCCGCGAGACTCTATCTTGGCTGTCTCCTCTCCCACGCCGGCACCTGCGCCCCCTCATCCTCGGCCTCTGGCACCCAGGCAATGCCTGTGCGCGGGCATCTGCCGAACAACCGTGACAGCGTGCCCTTGGCGTGCCCGTTGGGGAGGCAGGCCGAGGGGAACCACGGGGAGCGCCGGTCAACGATCAGCGAACGCGCAGGTTAGCGTTCTGCTAGGTCAGATCGAAATCGAACCCTTATATGCGATCTTCCAAACTGGTGCTCCAGGATCGGGCCGACGAGCTTGACCGGGTCGTTAAGACTGCACCGCCCGCGCGGTACAGTGCCGCTCCCCATAGATGGAGAAGGCGAGCATGGAGGTCCCGTTCAGGGATGGCGGTCCGGCGGAAAAGGCGATGCCCTATCTGAGCCTCATCGTCTCCGCGATCCTCTTGGCAGTGGGCGTGAAGATGCACCGTGAGGGAGCATCTCTGTTCTGGCCGCTCGCTGCCGGGCTCCTGATGCTGCCCGCATGTCACGCGATCTACCGGCGGATACGTTCCCAACGCGACCGCGCCTAGAGTGACGTGCGTGCGGCGGCTGACACCAACAAGCGCTAACCGCAGCGGACGAGGCGGGACCTCAGTGAACGATCGGTCGCGGCACAGGGGCAGTTGGTCGACGTGACCGACCCCTGTGATCGACCTGATAAGGATGAGGCCACAGCTTCAAGCCCGTAGCCATTGCGTGTGCCGGCCGCACTTCAAGGCCGGTATGCACCGACTTGAGCCTCTTTCGGCTACTTGGCAATGCTCGCAGTGAACGTGTGAATGTCGGCGGCGAGGTTGCGCATGTCCTCGCCTGCCGCGTGCGTCGTGGTGGTCTCGAAGTGCCACTCCTCGGAGGGCGCCCGATCGCGGATGCCCCAGGTCAGTTGGACGTGGCTACCACGGTGCTCCGCCGAGAGGGTCAGGTCGTAGCAGAGGGAGTGCCAGGCACGTGCACCTTCCCAGCCCCGGAAGTCTTCGGCAAGCGAGGCGAGGAAGGTGTCGAGGCCATCGCCGTTCCAAGTCTCCACCGAGGTCTCAACACTTCCCCAGGGCCCGCAGGCTCTGATGAGGAAGTCGAGCGTTGGTTCATCCTCGAACGGGCGTGTCGGCTCCGACAGCAGCAGGCGGACTGGACCGGGGTCTCCCACCTGGACGGCTGGGCGTCCGGAATCGTCGTAGTCGATCACGCGAACAGATTAGAAGACCGGGCCGACGAACAGCCACCACTCTCGGACGGAGCAGCATCGGGAGCGGCGTCCTTCAGACGTGATCGCCCACCATGGCTGTGGATTTCACACAATCTGGTTCCTGACAGCCTTTGGGATCGGGCTGTACAGCAGCGAAGTACAGCAACCGCAACGACCAGCCCCGTGCTTTGGCAGCCGCACCGGACCGATGTACGTCGGTTACGACCTTCGATGACCGATCCACATAGAGCTACGGAACAGAAGTCGTCTGTGCCCCACTCTGGTCGCGGCACTCGTCGAAGTGGTGTCGCGCCGCCACGGTAGGGTCTCCCTCTGCCGACGGGGAGGGGCCAACAGTTGACGGCGTACCAATTGGGCTATGAGGAGGGACAGTGGACCCTCTGGATCGCCCTGGGCTTGGCGGCAGTCTGGGTTGCAACAGGCCGATGGCGGGATTACCCACGCGCTGAAGGCAGGAACACAGAACAGCTCGCCGCCTTGGTGCGGCGCCGGTCCCGGTGGGTCAAACGTTCGATCCTCGCCGTTGCCTCTCTGTGGATCCTGACGAACATCGTCGTCGATCTCTGGGCGGTACCGCAGTAACGACCGTCACGGGTCCTTGCGCATGGAGAGCGATGAGCATCGTGTACAGCGCTCGTGCCAGATCCGTGCCAGATCCGTGCCAGATGGCTCGGGGAATCACGGAGAACACGGGGAGTCCTCAGACGGCCGGGCATGTGCCGACACCAGCCCGCCGCACGTCAGCGAGGTAATCAACTCTGGATCACCTGAGCTTCCCAAGCTGAATGCCGATCGCTGCCCGATAGCCTGCTCCCTGTGCCGTTCGCTCAGGCGCCAACGGGCGCCCTTCAGCTGAAGTGGGAACTCCAGGACCACGGTTGGGCGAGGTGCCACCTGGCCAATGACTCCCATCAAGCTTCGCTCGTAGTCAGCTACTGCACGGACGCGTTGGCGGATCTCGTGGCAGCTGCAGGAGGGCTGTACGGGCAGCAGCGCACGACCCGATTCTTCTTCGACGCCGAGCCGCAGGAACTCCGCTGGGTGCTCCGTGCCAGGGATGTACTGATCGACGTGACCATCTACAAGTTCCCCGATGTCTCGGTCAGCCCCGACCTACCGGACACCGCCGGCACGGTGATCTGGCAGTCGGCACACTCGCGTCGCTTGTTCTCCCACGCCGTGCTGAACGCCGCTCAGAATG
The DNA here is from genome assembly GCF_044767465.1 of Streptomyces sp. NPDC101237. Lineage (NCBI taxonomy): Bacteria > Bacillati > Actinomycetota > Actinomycetes > Kitasatosporales > Streptomycetaceae > Streptomyces > Streptomyces sp. NPDC101237. The sequence continues at coordinate 164,735 of NZ_JBIWNY010000001.1, forward strand.
TCTTCACAGAACACGGCGAGGCCGGCTACCAGGCCAAGTGGATGCTCCATGCCTTTCCCGTCGCTCTGGTCCAGGACCTCCGCAGACTGCATCTGCGTGACGACGCCTGCGGCCTGCCCCACGACCAAACACATCCCTAGGCGAATGAGGGGTTCCTGACTTCCCAGGGCTCCCGCGGTGACACCCGACGTGCAGCAGCAAGAGTGAGGGTCTGACTGCGTGACAACGCCGACGAACAGCGGCGGACGAGCGCGGACTCCAGCGGACCATCAGCGCCGGTAGGAAGCGTGCCAGCCCAAGGCAGAACCCCTACTCAAGTTGCTCGGGGAGAAGCGGTCGCTCCGTTAGGGTGCGCTACACGACCGACGACGCCCCGGCCTGTCCCGAGTGCAGCCAGCCCATGAAGTTCGGCGGCTTCGTCCTCGTCAAGCGGGAGCACGATGGGCGGCGGACCTGCCGGGCACTGTGGGGGTGTACCGGTCGGCATGTCCGATGGCGCCGGGCCGACCGGTCGGAGGAGCCGTGGGAGGTGTGCCCGATGCCCGAACTGTTCCTCTGACATCCATCGCTGGCACCGCCATCGCCGTACCCGGCGCGGCCGTCCCTCTCAGCGAAGTCACGATCGGAGAGTCTGGGGGCATGCTGTTGCCGCTAACCCATGGGAAGACCGAGCTCATCGAGGTCGTCCGCATCACCGACGCCGTCAGGCACCTCAGTTCGGAGGACCTGGCCGGCGACACTGCCGCGATCTGGGAGGGAGACCAAGCCCAGCAGGCCCTGTCCCTGGCCGCCGACCTACCAGGAAGTGAGCTGTACCGCTGCTTCCTCCCAGGCTGGGGAATCCGGGCGCACAGCTCCACCGATCAGCTCTTCGAGATCGCCTTCTGCTTCCGCTGTCACGGTGCCCGTATCTGGGGGCCGGGGCTTCCTGTCGAACAACGAGGCCAGACCTTCGACGCAGAGAGCCCTACCGCGCTTGAGCTGCTCCGCCGATTCCGCTCCTGCCTGCCGGACTGACGAACAGGTCTCGGCAGCTTCGGGACGAAGAGGTCGCCCTGCCACGGCCGTGCCAGATGCCGGGGTGAGCAGCGGTCAACAAGGGTGGCTGGCAGGCGCTTCGACGCACCACGCGTCAGTCTTCTCCGACTTGGAGCAGGGCCACGACAAACCCGTTGCCCGTGCCTGCGACCACTCCGTCGAAGGTGAACCGAGATACCGGGTTCCACCCACGGCCCGCATCCGATAGTTCGATGTTCGTCCACCACGTGGAGTCCCGTCCCAGCAGCTTCACGACTCGCTCTGCCGCTCGATGGGCGTGCTCACGATCACGACGCAGCCGACCGGGGAAGACCAGGTCACCCGCCGACAGGTAGGTCATGACGGTTCCCGCCTCTTCCCTGTCGACGGCCGTCAGGGCATCGGCGATGTCAGCGGGGCGGGCCGGCCCCCGCGAACCCTCGATGGCGTACGGCGCCCAGGCTTCCTGCGCATCAAGGACCAAGCTGTACACGTGCTCTTCGACCGGAGCCCGCATCCTCGCTCTCGACCCGGCCGAAGACACCGTCCTCCTTGGCCAACGACTCAAACATCACTTGCAGGTCCGCCGCGGTCTCCACCCCCACATACTCCCCTGTAGTGACAGCGTCAGCACGAGGCACAAAGCCGTATCGGCGGCCAGCCGAGCCGTCTCAGTTTCCGTCCCATTCAGCCCGTTCACGGCCGTTCAGCGGGGACTACTCACAGGGCTTGCCCCACCAGTCGACCTCTCATGAACGCAGATGAACGGACCCGGCCGAGGCCTCCGGGGCCACCACCACAGTTGGCAAGCGTGTTGGGGGCAACCCCTCACGAGTTCGAATCTCGTATCCTCCGCAGCCGCCTGACCAGGCGAAACGAAGAGCCGGACCGCTCATTGCGGTTCGGCTCTTCGGCACGCCCTGGTTGCAGTTTCGGTCGCATTCACAGCCGACCTTTGAGGTATGGCCGTCAAACAGGAAAGGTGCATTCAGGGGCTCGGCTGGGCCGTGGTGCGACGCGCCGGTTCAGCGGGCCCAGGAGCGGTATGCCTCGATCCATTGCGAGCCCTCGGGGGCGGGTTTCGGCGGCGGCAGGTCCAGAATTCCGATGTCCTGTCGGGCCGACCCGCGGGCGCAGCGTGCGACCACGCGCCCGTCCTCGGCCAGACCGACACCGACCACGCTCACCTCGACGCCGAGAACAGTCGTGGTGAACGGCACGGCAAGGCGCTCCTCAATCATCGTGAAGAAGCCGGTGAGCTGCTCGTCCTGGCCGTAGGCGTCGACGGTTGCCTCTTCGATCAATGCCTCCAGCGCGGCTGGGTCCCAGGTGCTCATGGCTCACCGTAGCGCTGCACCTTACGGTGAGGACGAGAGCGTTCAGCAGCGGCGTATCCACCGTGGCGCCACGTCGCCGGCAGTCAGGCAAAGGCCCGTGGTTGCCAGCGTGTGACGTTGCATGGTGGGGTTCGGTAGTGAGCGGGCCTGGGATGGGATGGGGTCGGCACACGACAGGGCGGAAGAGAGTGGCACGAGTCGTCGTACGAGAGCCGAGTACGGGCGCGAGAAGCACACCGCCTCTGGCCCGGCAGGAAACATCCGTCCTCGTGAGAGAACTGGTCCTGCGGCACGGCCGCTCGGTCAGGCGGCGCAGGGTCGAGGGTTACGCGCCGCCTGTCGCCGTCGCTGTCTCCGCCCCGGCCGATGCGGAGCCGACGCATCCTTCCGGCGCCGCCTGGCAGGCCGCCACTCGCTTCGCGCTGCGACTGCTGGCCGACGGCCGCCGCCCCCCGGCCCTCACCCCCGCCGGTTACGACACCTGGCAGGCGGGTCCTTTCACAGCCGCCCAGCGCCAGACCCTGGACACCCCGGCCACCGCCTTCCCGCCACACGCCCACTGCCTGCCCGAGCCAGGCCCTGGGACGCCCGCGTGCCGGGCGTCGTCCACGACGAGGTGCACCCCATGAAGTCCCGATCAACGCTGGCGACATGGCTGAGCGGCCTCGACGGCTCTCGTCTGGCACGCGTGCTAGAAGCACGAAAGGACGCCATGTCCCCTCCGGAGCCGCGCTCGGTGGGGGAACTGGCGGACCGTCTTCAGCGCCCCGGATCGGTGGCACTGGCCCTGCCACGGCTCGCGCTGCCACACCTCCAGGTGGCCGAGGCGCTGGCGGCGCTGGGGGCGCCCGCGTCGCGCGATGCCCTGGCGGAGCTGCTGGGGGCGACGGAGGAGGAAACCACCCGCGAACTGGACGTCGTGCTGGAAGCGCTGGCCGATCAGGCTCTGGTCTGGCCGGACGGCGCGGCGAATCTCCGCATGGCCGCACCACTGCGCCACGCATGGGACGCGCCCCTGGGACTGGATGCGCCACTGGAGCGGCTGCTCGCGGGCGCGACCTCCGAGGACCTGCGCGGCATGCTGGCAGCCCTGGGCATCAAGCCGCCGGGCACCAAGCCGCAGCGTCTGGCCGCACTGGTGGCACATCACAGCGACACGGAACAGGTCGTCCCACTGGTCGCGAAAGCTCCTGCGGCGGCTCGGAAGCTGCTCGAACGCCGCGCGGAGGGCGTGCCGGGGCAGCCGCAGTCCATCGTGTTCGGCGCTCCCGGCCCCGGCCTCGAACCGAGCGCCCGGTGGGCACTGGAGCGGGGACTCCTGATTCAGGATCGTCACGCCTACGGTCCGGTCCGTATGCCGGCCGAGGTGACGCTCTCGCTGCGCGGACCCGGCTGGCACGCCCCGTTCGTACCAGTCCCGCCTTCCGTGCGATCGGCGTCCGTCACCCCGGCTGAGGTGGACCACGAGGCGTCGGCCGCGGCCACGGCGTTCGCGTCCCGTGCCGTCTCGGTCCTGTCGGCCTGCTCGGGCACCGCGCCGACCCGACTGAAGTCCGGCGGGATCGGGGCGCGTGAACTGGTCCGCATCGGCAAGGCCGCGCAGGCCGACGACGCCGTCGTACGCCTTGCTCTCGAGACGGCGTACGCTGCCGGGCTCCTGGGCCTGGACGGCGACCGCGTGGTGCCCACCGAGGCATACGACGCCTGGGCGGAGCAGGAACCCCCGGAGCAGTTCGCGGTACTGCTCCAGGCATGGCGGAACCTGCCGCTCACCCCGACCGTGTCGCGCGATGAGGACAACAAGGCGCTTCCCGCTCTCGCGGGAGCACCACCCTGCAACGGCTGCGTGCAGGCTCGCCACGGGCTGTTGGCCGCAGCCGGACAGCTTCCGGCAGGACAGGGCACAACGGTCACCTCGGATCTGGGGTCTCTGATCACCTGGCACCGCCCGCTCACCCACTCATCGCCCTCGGATGGAACACCGTTCGCCACCGTGATCCGTGAGGCCGAAATTCTCGGCGTACTCGCTCGCGGCGCTCTGTCCGCCTTCGGTATCCATCTGCGGACCGGCGACACGGAGGCGCTGGGCATGGAGTGCCGACGACTGCTGCCCTCGGCCACCGCGACGGCACGGATCGGCGCCGATCTCACCGCCGTCGTCACCGGCACACCGTCCGCGCGACTGGCCTCGCTCCTGAACGCCGTCGCCGACCGTGAGACCAGCGGCACGGCATCGGTGTGGCGGTTCAGCGCGGGCAGCATCCGCCGGGCACTGGACGCCGGCCGTGTCGGCGACGACATCACGGCCGCCCTGGCCTCAGTCGCCACCGGGCCCCTGCCGCAGCCGCTGTCCTACCTGATCGCTGACACCGCACGCGGCCACGGCCGCGTGCGCGTCACCCCCGCCGCCTGCGTCATCCACGGCGACGAACCCGCCCTCCTGGCCGAACTCGCCGCCCACCGCAAGCTCGCCAAGCTTGGGCTCCGGCAGTTGGCGCCTACGGTGCTGATCAGCCGCAGCCCGCTCGACACGGCCCTCGCCACGCTCCGGGCCGAGGGATACGCCCCCGTCGCCGAGACGGCCGAGGGCACGGTACGGGTCGAGAGGACCCGGCCTCAGCGGGCCGCCGCGCCGGTGCCGGCTCCGCGCGGCACCGGCGGGAGGGAGAGCGGTCGGATCGCTGCCACAGGCACGGCGAAGAAACCCGCCCCAGTCGACCCGAACACCTTGGCGGCCCGGTTGCTGGCCGCCCCACCGACGACTCCGGAACCCGCACCGTTCGATGGAGGACCGCCCTTCGCCACGGACACCGAGGAGATCGTCGCGGGGTGGGCGAAGCACCTGCCGTACAGCGACGTCCGCCAGCTCGCCCACGCCATCGACGCCGACGCACCCATCACCGTCGACTACGTCGCCACCTCGGGGAACCGGACGGTACGCACCCTCAGCCGCCTCGAACTCGACCCGCCCTACCTCGAAGCCTGGTGCCACCTGCGAGAGGACAAGCGCGTTTTCACCCTCTCCCGCATCCACGGCGTCATGAGCCCTGTGCCCGAATGAAGGGTTCCTCCGGCGTACCGGGACGCCGTACCTCTTCTTCACCGCCGCGGGCGGCCCGGCGGAGGACGAACTGACGGAGCTGCTCGACGCCGCCCCTGAACCCCGCCGACATCGGCGAGATGCTCGGGCTGTCTCCGGCGGCCGGGTTCGACTGTTCGCAGTGGGGCCCTTCGTCGTTGTCCGGTCGGCGAGGCGAAGACGTATCCCTTGCCCGCCCAGTCCGCGCCGGCCGCGATCCGCTCCCGGGAGCGGAAGGAAGCGTCGGACTTCGGTTCGCCGAAAGGTCAGGAACTAGCGACCTGCCTGCGTCGTTGCAGGATCCACCGGTGTACGGGCGGCGTAATGCCGGCACCCACGATGAATCCGACCGTGACGCTCTGGCTCGCGTACGCGACTACTCCGATGACTGCGCACAGAACCACGCCGATCACCACAAGGCCCACGACCTTGGTGCGTGACGCCAGCTGGTTCAGCCACCTCACAGCCGAGAAAGTCGTGAGATACACGATGGAGCCGAAAGCGGCCGACGCCAGAACGGTTAGAGCATCCATTCCGCAACCTTTCAAAATCGAAGCCGAGATGCGCCTATCCGGCCATCACGGTCAGCCGTGCTCCCTTTTGGTCTGGACGAGGGTGTTGCCGTCAAGGCTGTAGCTCGGTGGAGCGAGATGAACAATATCGATCTTGACGGAATGATCAACATATTTGAGCAACATCAGAGGGTTTCTTGCTTAAACCACCCAATGAGCATGTAAAGCCCCGCCGCGCCACGACGAGAGGACGGTTTCACGCCACGTGACTTGAACTCGTCTCATGAAGAGCTGTGCCTCTACATGGATCTGCGGATCAGATGCTGAGCCTCCGTAGCAGGCATCATGAGCCCGCGGGGATAAACGTGGAGCCGCACTCAGCACGGCCAACCCGGAACTGGCGCAAGTCCCGCGCGACCCTGCTGCAGAGTTCGTACGGGCAGGGGGACGCGTTGGCCGGTGCAATCGGCTCACTCCGGTTGCTCGGAGTGACTGGGCGGCTGACCGCCGTGGATCCGTACGGGGATGCTCTGATGAATGAGCAGGAGGCTGCCGTTGCTCTCCGTGAGATCCGCGATCTGGTTCCAGGGCGACTGAAGCGTGCCCCGTCCGGGCCCGACGGACCGGGACCTCACGGGGATCCACGGTCACCAGCAGGCACCGTGCATGGGGAAGGCCCCCGACCGATGTTCCTGGTCAGGGGCCGTTCTCGCAGCTTAACAAGCGGAGGCGGTGGGAGCAGTCGCTCTCGTCAGGCCTGCGGCTCCCGGTGGAGGTGCAGGTCTGGAGGTCGCGGTTCCGGACCGTCAGTACAGCGCCTTGTAGACGCCCCAGCCGCTGCCGATCTTCACGCGTGCGCCGAAGCCGCCCTTGCCGTTGCCCGCCCAGCGGTACAGGTTGCCCGCGGCATCGCGGGTGACGAGGTCGTCGCGCCCGTCCTGAGTCAGATCGCCGACACCGACCAGGGCGTTGTAGGCGTTGAAGCCCGAGGCGATCTTCACGCGCCCCCCGATGCCGCCCTTTCCGTTGCCGTACCAGCGATAGAGGTTCCCGGCCCTGTCCCGGCCGAGAAGGTCTCCGGCTCCATCGCCATTGAGGTCGCCCACGCCCACCAGCGCCGTATAACCGGACAGCCCGGTGCCGACGCGCACCCGGGACTTGAACGTGCCCTTGCCGGTGCCGGCGTAGAACCACAGGACTCCGGACCGGTCACGGGCCAGCAGGTCGGACCGGCCGTCACGGTTGAGGTCCCCGGACGACGTCAGCACGTTGTACGTGTTCCAGCCCTTGCCGATGACAGTGGACTTGTTGGTTCCCCGGGCGAAGTACACCTGCCCGAAGCCCCAGTACGCGCGCAGTTCGCCGGTGGAGTTGCGGACCAGCATGTCCGCGAACCCGTCGCCGTTGAGGTCGCCGGCCGGCACCAGGGTGGAGGAGGTGGGCCAGTCCGCGGTGTAGCTGCGGTTGTAGAAGTGCCCCTTGGGATGCCCCTCCCATGAGTCGGTCCGGCCGTCCTTCCGGACCGCCACCATGTCCGGAAACCCGTCACAGTCGTAGACATGGGTCGGCAAGGCGCCGCACATCACGTCCAGGCCGCCGCTGCCCACCCGCACCGGCGCGGTTCCACCGTCGAACCTCGCGGTCAGCTGCCAGGTGTAGAGACCGCTCGGGGCGGGGGCACCGTTCGGCTCCCGGCCCTTCCACGAGGCCGAGATGCCGTTGACACCGCGTGCGGCCCCACCGCTCACCACAGCCACCCGGCGCCCGGTCGTCTTCTGGACGATGTCCAGTTCCCAGGAGTCCACGGGGCGGCTCAGCAGCAACGACGCCGTCCAGGTCGAGTAGTACGACGAAGTGGTCCTCGGCGCGACGCTCCCGGAGGTGTACGCCTCCCCGATCACCGGAGCGGAGTCCGGTACCCCGTCCGCGCTCACGTGCACGCGGCGATCGGCGTCCACGTAGGCGATGTGGCCGCTGTACTTGTCCACGGTCCACGTGATCCTGCGGTCGTCCGCGAGCGTTCCGGCCGGGAGGGCGGCTATGGAGCGCTCCGCGAGCGGGCTGCCGGTGTGGAAGTCCGTCAGCTTGAGCTCGCCCGCGTCCCGGTCGTGCCGGACCACGTAGCCGTCACCGAGCATGGCGGGGCCCGACGGCACGGCGAAGCCGCGGTTGTTCGTCAGGTCGTACACCCCGGCCTGCTTGTCGGCACCGCAGGACCAGTAGAGCCAACGCGCTGTCGCCTGCAGTTCGGTGGGCACGCAGGCGGCACCGGTCCGCACGGTGCGGACGGGTTTGCCGGGAGTGGCCGCGTCCCCGGTCAGCCGCTCCGCCGTCAGCGTGCCGGGGCTGCCGGGGGTCGCGCTCCACAGGGTGGAGTACCAGAGCGCCGCGGCCTGCACCGGGCGGCTGCGTACGACCTTCTCGTCGCCCACGTCGACCAGATACTGGGTTCTCGGGGACCCGCCGTCCACCACCACGTACCCGTACGACGCGTCCCGGACCTCGCCGCCACTGCCGGGCAACGGCACCTGCATGTGCGACGTGTAGGCGTCCACGCGGGTCTCCAGGTAGGTCCGCCCTGCCGTCTCGGACAGGAAGGACAGGCCGTACCAGTTGCCCTCGACGGTCCGCACGCAGTCCTCACCCGTCGCACAGCGCACGGCGGAAGAGGACATGCCCGCCGGCAGGGGCTTGGCCGCTCCCGCGACCGGGATCGGCCCGGTACCGACGTCCTGCTGGTAGAGGGAGAGCCTGCCGTCCACGCTGTCCACCCGGTTGAGGGTGCCCTGGAACAGGTTCAGTCCCAGAACCTTGGCGATCACCGGGGGCAGCGGCTGGACCACCTCGTGCGCCGGCGGCCCGTCGGGGCCGGCGGTGAAGCGGTGCACCGCCCAGTCGCCGGTGCCGGAGCCGCCGACGAACAGGGCGCTCCCGTCCGCCGTCTGCGGTGGGTAGTCCGACACGAGCGCGATGTGGTCGAGTGCGGTGGTCGGCTCCCCGCCGTCGAGCGGCCTGGACGTCAGCCGCCGGCCGAGCGTGGTGCCCGAGGTGGTGTCCGGGCCCGAAGTCAGGAGGGTGCCGCCGAGGAGGGCCACGGGGGCCGCGTCGGCGGGCAGCGGGAACTCCTGCGTCTCCGAGGACACGTCACCGCGGGGCAGCCAGCGCAGCCCGGTGAAGCCGTGCGCCCACCAGGCGATGCGGTCGGCGCTCAGCAGGATGCGCAGGCCCTGGCCGCTCATCGCCTCCGGGAGCGGGGTGATCACGGCGGTCGCGGGGTCCAGCAGGCCGTAACGGTACGCGCCGTCCTGCCGGAAGGAGATCACCGCGCCGCGGTCGTCCGTGGCGCCCTCCTGCAGGGAGAGGCTGCTCAGCTGGGCACCCGCGGGCAGGCCGGTGATCTGCAGCGGTTGCGCGGGATCGGTGCCGGTGTCGAGGAGCACACCGGCGGAGCTGGTGGTGCTGGTCGCGGACTCCAGCGCCAGCACCTTGCCCGCGACGGTCCCCCGGAACGTGTAGCCGGCCGGAAGCTGCGTCTCCCGACGTTCGCCGGTGTGCGGATCGAGCAGGGTGTACCAGGCGGCGCCCCGGGCCGGGCTCGGTGAGATGGCGAGCAGGTCTCCGCCGGCACCGACGGGTCGTACGACCGCGTTGGCCGGCAGGGTCTGCAGGCCGGCCACCTGCGTCGAGGTGCCGCTCGCGAAGTCGGTCCAGGTGTAGCCGTCCCGGCCCTCCTGCTGGTGCAGGAAACCGGTGCTGCCCGCCGCCAGCGGGGTGTCCACACGGGGTGTGGCCCGACCGGCGGGCGGGATCACGACCTCCTGGGACGAGTCCGCCGCGGTCGCCGCCTGAGCCGCCCACGCGGGCGACGCGTCCACGGCGAGCGGGAGGGCCGTTCCCGCGACGGCCAGAATCGTGGCGGCCGCACCGACCCTGAGGCCCGCGCCACCTCCTCGGCGGCGACCTCCGTGCAGCGGTTCAGTCGACGTCCGGGTCAATGCCCCCACGTCTCCCCCTCATTGATGTGATGATCTGCCGCCGCGCGGCGCTCCGCCCTGGCCGGACGCGCTGCCGCGTCCCCCCTGGTGACCGCGGTGGATCCTGCCGGCCGCTCGTGCGGTAGACGCTAGTCGATCAACGAAGTCCCCGTCCGCCCTGCCGGGATTACGATCAGACAACCCGACGACGCCCCGGCGGGGCGGCCAAGCGCGACCATGCGAAGGCGCGGCCTCATCGGAGGCGGACACCGGGCACGGTGTCGTGTCAGACGCTGCCCTGCGCGAGATCTTTCCCACCGCCCCCGAGGACGGCCTGGACGAGGGGGCACGCCACCTCGCCCGCTGGGGAGTCGAAGGTCACGGCACTGGGCTCGACGACTCGACCGCCGCACTCATGTACATCGATCTGGCTCGGGCGTCCCAGGAGGACGAGCTGCCGGACGCCGTCCGTATGTCCGCTGAAATGCGTCGTGCCGCGCGCTCCCGGCGTGCGCCGACGTTCCGGGGCTGACCATGCCGGTTCAGGGGGCCGGACCGCGCGGGCGGTCCGGCCCTCCGGGGTTCGTCCGGCGCGGGTTCCGTCTCAGTCGGACTCCGCGTACCAAGCCGGTGCGCTCTCCTCGGTGACCACCGGTTCCGCCCAGGCCGCGACCGCGAGGGCGTCCCGTTTCGTCGTGTGTCCGTCTCCGCGCCGGGCGACGGGAGACGCGAGACGGGAGCCGCTCATGACAGAGGCCGTTCACCGGAGTCGCCGGGGGCCGAGGCGGGCCGGTCCGTGCCGAGGGACAGCGTCCGGGCATGTGCTCTCCCCTACACAGCGATCCGGATCCTCTTCGTCACCGTCACCTGGTCCAGGTCCGACACCCGGACCGTCAGGTTCATCGTCCACTCGCCCGCGATCGGGAGGTTCACCGAGTCGGTCGCCCAGTAGCCGCCGCGGTCGGTGAGGCCGGCCGGCAGGGGGCCGATCCTCTGGGCGGCGAGGGTGAAGGAGAGGCGGAGTTCGGGGACGGCCGAGATGCCGTCGTCGGGGCCGAAGACGACCGCCTGGACGGAGTTGGCGCCGACCCGGCCCGGGTCCAGGGTGATCTGCACCTTGCCGTGGCCGTTCGGGGTGCCGACGTCGAAGGGGACCATCGCGACGGCGGCGGCCGGGATGCCGCCCGCCGTGACCCCTCCCGTCGCCTGGTCCGCCGCCTCGGCGGCCGCGCGGCCGGGCAGCGTGCCGGTCAGGATCGTGGTGACGACCAGGACGGCGACCCCGACCGCGACCTCGGCGAGGACCGAGCGGCGCAGGCCCCGGTGGTCCGGCGCGGGATCCGGCTCCGGCGCGGCCGGCGGGGTCGCCTCGGGCGGTGCGCCGACCGTCTGCGGGACGCGGTCGCGGGCCGTCGCCGCGGCCGTGGCCGGCGCGCCCGCCAGCCTGGCCGTCCAGCGGCGGGACTGGGAGGCCGCCGCCAGCAGCAGGATCACGGCGGCGATCTTCACGAGCAGGAGACGCCCGTACGCCGTGCCGGTGAGCGCCTGCCAGGAGCCGAGGCCGCGCCAGGACTGGTAGACGCCGGTGACCACGAGGACCGTCACCGAGGCGAAGGCCACCCGGGAGAAGCGGGTGACGACGGCGGCCGGGAGGGAGCCGGCGGCGGTCCGGCGGAGGACGGTGAGCAGGGCCGTGAGGCCGCCCAGCCAGAGCGACATCGCCAGCAGGTGGAGCACCGAGGACGTGATCGCCAGGGGCACCTGGATGCCGGCCGAGGCGTGTTCCGCCGTTGCCCAGGTCAGGGCCAGCGCGACGGCGAGGACGGCGGCCGTGGCCAGGAACGGGCGGGAGGACGGGCGGAAGCGGTCCGCGCGGCGGCGGACGAGGACGGCGTACAGGCCCGCCGTGACCGCCAGCAGGGCGACCCTCGCCAGCAGCACCAGACCCGGGCGGCCCGTCGCGGTCCTGCCGAGCGCGGTGAGGTCGAAGGCCGCCGTCGGGGAGGTGCCCTCCTCGTACGGGGAACGCAGGACGAAGAGGAAGAGGGTGGCGGCCAGCAGGGTCCACCAGGCCGTCACGATCGGTTTGCGCAGCGGGGCCGGGTCCGGTGGCCGGCACAGGGCCAGGAAGGCGGTCCCGCCCAGCAGCAGCGCCACCGCGAGGTAGGCGACGTAGCGGCCGATGTCGTAGAGGCTGCCGGTGGCGGGGTTCTCGACGGGTCCGGTGGGGACGGCCGCCGTGGTCGCCGACGGTTCGCCGACGGAGAAGGTGAGGGCTCCGGAGACGGGATGGCTGTCCGCGGAGACGACCCGCCAGGCCACGGTGAACGTGCCGGTGCCGAGCCGCTTCGGGAAGGTGATCCGGGCGGTGTCCGCGCCGGCGGGGCCGTGTTCGGGGTCGCCGGTGGTCACCCGGTGGTTGGTGGGGTCGTACACCCGGAACGAGTCGTCGAGCAGGCCGACGGACTCGGTGAAGGTGAGGGTGACGGCGCCGGGCGACGACTTCAGTACGGCGCCGTCGGCGGGGTCGCTGCCGCGCAGGGCCGCGTGCGCGGAGGCGGGGGCGGCGGAGGCGAGGAGCAGGGCGGTGAGGAGGCTGCCGAGGAGGGCGAGGGCACGCAGGGTCCCGCGGGGGGCCGTCGTGCACCGCCGGCCGTGTTCTTGGCTCACGTCACCGTCCTGAGTCCGGAAGCAGGCGTTCCCGGTTGATACGGATGCGGGGCCCGCCTCACTCATTGTGGTGCGGTGCTCGTGGTGGGGTGCGCCGTCACCATGTCGGGCGGGCGGACACTCCGCCGTCCACCACGAGGTCGTGGCCGGTGATCCAGGACGCCAGCGGGGACGCCAGGAAGACCACCGCGTCCGCCACGTCCTCGGGTCGGCCCAGGCGGCCCGTCGGCACCGCCTCCCGCCATCGGCGCACGCCCTCCGGCCACGCGTCGGCCAGGCCCTCCCGGTCGATCAGGCCGGGCGAGACGCTGTTGACGCGGATGCCGAGGCGCCCGTACTCCAGGGCCGCGGACCGCGCGTGCATCACCACCGCCGCCTTCGCCGCGCTGTAGTGGGCGTGGCCGACGGCCGGGTGGGACGCCTCGATGGAGGCGATGTGGGTGATCGTGCCGCCGCCGGGCTGGGCGCGCATGATGTCGGCGGCCGCCTGGGTGCAGGCGAAGACGCTGCCGAGGTCGGTGTCCACGACCGCGCGCCAGTCGGCCGCGGTCATGCCGGGCAGCGGCTGCACGGGCTGCACGGCCGCGTTGTTGACCAGCGCGGTCAGCCGTCCGCCGAACCGGTCCGCGGACTCCTGGACGATCCGGTGGCAGGTCTCCTCGTCGGCCAGGTCGCCCTGCACCACGACCGCGCGGTCGCCGATGGCCGAGGCGACCTCGCGGGCCGCCGCCAGCGCCGTGCGGCAGTGCACGGCGACCGCCGCGCCCTGTTCGGCCAGGCGCAGCGCGATGGCCCGTCCGATGCCGCCGCTCGCGCCCGTGACCAGGGCCGTCTGTCCGTCCAACAGCTGGTTCATGGACGGCAGAGTCCCGTGATGCGGGCGGCTTCGGTGGGGTAACGCGCCGTGAGGTCGGCCGCGTTCCCGTGCTCGTACCCCTCGAAGGTGAAGCCGGGGGCCATCGTGCAGCCGAACAGGGTCCAGGCGCCGGGCGGCGTGACCCGGCCGCCCATCCAGGTGCCCGCCGGGACGGTCAGCTGGATCTGCTGGCCGCCGCCGAGGTCGGGGCCGAGGACGGCGGTGCGGGTGCCGCCGTCGGGGGCGAGGAGCAGCAGGTGCAGCGGGTCGCCGAGGTAGTGGTGCCAGATCTCGTCGGTGGGCAGGCGGTGCAGCGCCGAGAAGTCGTCCGCGGTGAGGAGGCCGACGATCGCGGTGCCCTCGGGGCGGCCGTCGGCACGGTCGGGACCGGCCCAGGTCTGCCGGAACAGGCCGCCCTCGCGGGGGATCGGCTCCAGGCCGTAGTGGGCGATCAGGTCATCGGGGGTCAGCACTCGCGAAGGCTACCTCCCGGGTGAGGAACGCCAGTTGCGCGTGCTTCTCCGGCAGCCGGACGTCGGGCAGGTCGATCCGGGGGAGCACGACGGCCGGGCCGCGGGTGAAGCCCTGACGGGTGAAGCGGGTGATGGCCTTCTCGTTGCGGACGTCCGGGTCCACGACGATGCGCCGGCGGTCGAGGGTGCGCAGGGCGAACTCCGTGACGGCGGACAGGAGGGCGTCCGTCCAGCCGGGCCGGGGGCCGTCCGGTCCGGCCGGGGCGAGCAGGACGTGGATGCCGATGTCGCCGGGGCGGACGTCGTAGCACTCGCCCACCCGGTCGGCGGCCGGGTCGTACGTCTGGAGGAGCGCGGCCGGGGTGCCGTCCTTCTCGGCGAGGTAGGCGTGGTGGGTGTCGAGGGTGGCCAGGTGGGCGTAGATCTCCACGACCCGGGCGCGGGTGAGGCCGGTCATGCCCCAGAAGGCGGCGCGTTCCTCGGCGACCCAGGCGTGGACGACGTCCGCGTCGCGCTCGGGGTCCAGGGGGCGGATCCGTACGGTGCCGTAGCCGTCGACGGTGTACTCAGTCATGGGTCTCCTCCACGAGTTCCAGCCGGTCCCAGTCGGTGCCGACCGGGGCCAGGTCGCCCTTGAGCCACAGGGCGAGTTGATCGGTGTGGTGCGGGGCGCCGGGGACGCCGTCGGCGCCGAAGGGCACCACCCAGCGGCTGTTGTCGCGGTCGGCCAGGTCCCAGACGTACCGGGCGGCCGGGCCGCGTGCGGCGAGGTCGGTGAGGCCGGGCACGGCGGAGGTGCACAGCACGCAGTCGTGGTCGCCGGACAGGGCGGGTCCGTCGTACGGCCCGTCGGGCAGCGCCCGCCAGGGGGCGAGGCGGTGGGTGTCGCCCCAGGTGCCGGCGGGCCCGCGCGCGGCGACTTCCTCCACCGCGGCGCGGACGGCGGCGGGCCGGTCGACGCCGAACAGCTCCTCGGCCCTGAGCAGGTGTTCGAGGGCGAACGCGATCCGGGGGGTGAGGGCCAGCCAGGGAAGCAGCACCTCGGGGACGGCGGGGGGTTCGGCGAGGGCGGCGAAGGCGGGGTGGGCGGCGAGGCGTCGTACGACCGCGGTGCGCACGGCCGCGTAGGCGGCGGCGCCGGTGCTGTCGGCGTCCATCCGGCGGTCCCAGGCCAGGAGCAGGTCGCGGAGTCCGGCGGCCTCGGCGGTGAGGCCGTCCAGGGCCGCCAGGTGGTCGAGGAGGGGCGCGGCGGAGGCGAGGTGGGTGTCGGTGTGGATCGCCGGCAGGTCGGCGGCGGACCAGGTGCGGCGCTCGTCGAGGAGGGCGCGGATGCGGTCGGCGCGGTGCGGCGGGGCGAACTCGACGCCGAGGGGGGTGGCGGGGCCGCGCTGGTTCGCCATCACGGCGACGCCGTCGGTGATCTCGCCGTACGGCATCTCGTGCCAGCCCTGCCAGGCGTGGCCGTCGATCCAGGCGGGTGCGAGGCGGAGGCGGTTGGTGCGGGAGCGGACGGGGACGCGGCCGGCGACGCGGTGCAGGACGCCTCCGGCGGTGTCGGCGGCGTGCACGACGTCGACGGGCTCCGTCCAGGCGTCGAAGGCCCGGTCGACGTCGGCGACGCTGCGCGCCCGGAGCAGGGGGAGGAGGGCGCCGAAGCCGAGGTCTCCGGTGACGCGGGGCGGGTATCTCAGGGCCAGCCCCTCGGTTTCGCCGTCGGTGTCCGGCGTGCCGTCCGTGCCGTCCGTGGGGTCGGCCGGGCCGGGGGCCGAGATCAGCGGGCCGCGGGCGGTTTCGAGCACCTCGACGGCGATCGGCGGGCCGCCCGCCACCTCCACCGTCTCCGTGTGGCGTTCGGCCCGCCGCCAGGTGCCGTCCGGGTCCAGGGCCGTCACGTCGGTCGCGGTGCGGCGCAGGCGTTCGCGGTAGAGGTCCTGGTAGTCGGCCATCGCGTGGGTGATGGACCAGGCGACCGTACCGGTGTGGGCGAAGTGGGCGATGCCGGGGACGCCCGGCACGGCCAGGCCGATCACGTCGAACTCCGGGCAGGCGAGGCGGATCTGCTGGTAGACGCCGGGTGCCTCGATGAAGCGGTGCGGGTCGCCGGCGAGCAGGGCGTGGCCGGTGGTGGTGCGGGAGCCCGCCAGGAGCCAGCCGTTGCTGCCGGCGGTGCCCGGACCGTCCGTGGCGAACAGCGGGACCGCTTCCTCTCCCAGGTGCCGTATCGCCTGCTCGCGCCAGAGCTTGGCCGGGAAACCGGCGAACAGGATGTGGGTGGCCAGCCAGACGCCCAGCGGATGCCAGGGCTCCCAGGTGCCGGGGGTGAGGCCGGCGCGGGCGAACTCGGGCGCGCGGGCGGCGCCGGTGGCCAGGCCCTCGTTGACCCCGCGGACGTAGGCCCGCACCCAGTCCGCCGTCTCCGGGTCCTGTCGCTCCAGCGCCTCGAAGCAGCGTCTCGCCGTGTCCGCGAGGCGGGCCCGGCGGGCGAAGACGTCCCAGGCGGCGGCCGCCGAGCCGAGGAAGGACGCGGAGGTGCCCTGGGCGCGGTGCCGTTCGACCTCCAGCTGCCAGGCCCGGTCGTGGGCGGTGACCCGGCCCTGCGCGCGGGCGAGTGCGCGGGCGTCGGCCGCCCGCAGGTGCGGAATGCCCCAGGGGTCTCGGTACGTCGTGGCGGTCACCCTGCGACACCTCTCACATAAGGTTAGGCTTGCCTAAGCTGAATCGTGGAGGAATCGTACGCGAGGGCTACGGGAGCGGCGCGAGCCGGGGCGGCGCGGGCGCGCGGGGCCGGGGCGGGCGCGGGATCATCGAGCCATGGACGCCACACCCGAAGAGAACGACACGAGCGCCGGTGCCACGGTCCTGCGGCTCGCCCAGGATCCCGATGCCGACGAACTCCTCGGCCGCAGCAGGCTCGCCGACCTCATCGGCATGCTGCTCGACCAGCAGGTGCCGATGGAGTGGGCGTTCAAGGGACCGGCGGCGATCGCCCGACGAATGGGGACGGACGGGCCGGACGCGCACGAGATCGCCGCCCAGGACCCCGAGGCCTTCGCCGCGCTGCTCTCCGAGAAGCCCGCGGTGCACCGCTACCCCGGCTCCATGGCCAAGCGGATCCAGCAGCTGTGCCAGTACCTCGTCGACCACTACGACGGTGACCCCGAGGGCCTGTGGCACGACGTCGGCAGCGGCGCCGAGCTCCTCACGCGGCTGGAGGACCTGCCCGGCTTCGGCAGGCAGAAGGCGCAGATCTTCCTCGCCCTGCTGGGCAAGCAGCTGGGGGTCCGGCCGAAGGGCTGGCGGGAGGCCGCCGGAGCGTACGGCGAGGCGGAGGCGTTCCGGTCCGTGGCCGACATCACCGGACCCGAGTCCCTGGCGAAGGTGCGGGCGCACAAGCAGGAGCTGAAGGCCGCCGCGAAGGCGGCGAAGGCCGGGGAGAAGAAGCCGGGACGCTAGCCGTCCCGTCACCCGATCGGCCGCCTCCTGCTGGCAGCGGCGGCTCCGCAGGTTTCACCTGGAGGCATGACCGAGCCTCCCAGCACCGGCCCCGCCGACGACGACCGCACGGCCCACGCCGCCCCGGCCTCGGCTTCAGCCCACCCGCCCGGCACCGCCCCCACGGCCGGGCACCCGACGGCCACCGCCTCCCGGCACGAGCCCGAACCGCCCTTCGAGGGTCCCCTGCACGCCCTCTCGAAGGCGGCCTGGCAGACCGTCCTGCTCACCGGGATCGCCTCGCTGATCCTCGGTGTCCTGGTCCTCGTCTGGCCGGGCGCCTCGCTGCTCGCCGCCGGCGTGCTGTTCGGCGTCTACCTGCTGATCAGCGGTGTCTTCCAGCTGGCCTCCGCGTTCGGCACCCACAAGACGACCTCGCTGCGCGTGCTGGCCTTCATCAGCGGCGCGCTGTCGATCCTGCTGGGCCTGTTCTGCTTCCGCGGCCCGCTGGAGTCGATCCTGCTGCTCGCCCTGTGGATCGGGATCGGCTGGCTGATCCGCGGCATCACCCAGACGATCGCCGCCGTGCACGACTCCGGGATGCCCGCCCGCGGCTGGATGGCCTTCCTCGGCGTCGTCACCTTCATCGCCGGCATCGTGCTGATCGTCTCGCCGTTCGAGTCGGTCGCCGTGCTGACGCTGGTCGCCGGTATCTGGCTGGTGATCGTCGGCATCGTGGAGATCGTCTCCTCGTTGGGCATCCGCGGCCGGGCCAAGCACATCCCGCAGACCCTGTGAGCGACGTCAACCTCGCGCCTCACCGGTACGCCGAGCGAGCGGATCTCACGCCGGGTGCGGTGAACACCGCGGGCCGCGCGGGGAGATGACCGCCATGAGCGGCGGCTCCACCTCCGGGCGCCCGCGGCCGGGACACACCTGGCCGCGGGTGCTCGTGCTGCTCCTCGCCCTGCTGCTGGCCGGTGCGGGAACCGCGGCCGCATCCCGCACCGCGGCCGCATCCCCGGCCGCCGCCGCCGAGACGGCCGAACACGACGTCCTCGACAGCCCGCTGCGGCTCCCCGCCCGCGCCGTCCACCGCGCCGACGTGCCCCAGCGCCCCGCGCCGCTCTCCGGCACGGCGCCCGCCGACCCGGCGGACCGCCGCCGCCCCCCGTGCGCGGCGGCACCGCGGCCGCCGTACGCCACGCCCCTGCTGCGCACCGTGGTCCTGCGCTGCTGACCGACCGACAGGTCCCGCACCCCCCAGGTCAGTCAGTCCTACGCAAGGAACACAGCCATGTCCTCAGACCCGTACGCGGTCCTGCGCGCCCTCCTGCGCGCGGAGGCCGTCCGCAGCACGCCGAAGCCCGAGGCGAAGATGACGGAGCCGCCGAGGCCGCGCCCGCGGCAGCAGAAGCGCGGCTGACCCCGGAACCACCGGACGGCCGGGCGGCCCGTGCGGGCCGCCCGGCCCGGCCGGGCCGGGCGGCCGTCCTGTCAGCGGCGGCGGCGCGCCGTGCCGAACAGCGAACGGGTGATCTCGCGGCCCAGCTGGGTGCCGACCGAACGGGCCAGGGACCTGAACATCCCGCTGCCGACCACCTGTTCGACGAGCGAGGGTTCCGCCGCGCGCGCGGGTTCCCGCCCACCGAGTGCCGCCGCCGGCGCGGACTCCCGGGCCCGCCGCAGTTTCTCGTAGGCCGACTCCCGGTCCACAGCCTGTGCATAACGTCCGTACAGGGCGGACGCCCGGACCGCGTCGTCCAACTGCGCCGCGTCGAGCGGCGCCATCAGGGACTCCGGGGCCCGCAGCCGGGTCGCCGCGACCGGGGTCGGGGCGCCGCGCTCACCGAGCACGGTGACGACGGCCTCTCCGGTACCGAGGCCGGTGAGCAGCTCTTCGAGGTCGTACGACGACTTCGGGAAGGTCCGCACGGTGGCCCGCAGCGCCTTCTGGTCCTCGGGCGTGAAGGCCCGGAGCGCGTGCTGGACCCGGTTGCCGAGCTGCGAGAGGACGTCGGACGCTACGTCCTTCGGGGTCTGCGTGACGAAGAAGACGCCGACCCCTTTCGAGCGAATCAGGCGCACCGTCTGGGTGATGGCCTCCAGGAACGCCTTCGAGGCGCCGCGGAACAGCAGATGCGCCTCGTCGAAGAAGAAGACCAGCTTCGGCTTGTCGGCGTCGCCGATCTCGGGAAGGTCGTGGAAGAGGTCGGCCAGCAGCCACATCAGGAAGGTGGAGAAGAGCAGCGGCCTGTCCTGTACGGCGGCCAGCTCCAGGACCGAGACGACACCCCGGCCGTCCGAGGCCGTCCGCAGCAGGTCGGCCGTGTCGAACTCCGGCTCGCCGAAGAAGTCCGCCATGCCCTGCGCCTCGAAGGCCGTCAGGGAACGCAGGATCACCCCGGCCGTGGCCGTCGACAGCCCGCCGATGTCCTTCAGTTCGGGCCGTCCCTCGTCGGAGGTGAGGAAGGCGACCACCGCGCGCAGGTCCTTGAGGTCGATCAGCTCCAGGCCCTTGGTGTCGGCGTAGTGGAAGATCAGGCCGAGGGACTGCTCCTGGGTCTGGTTGAGCTGGAGCACCTTGGAGAGCAGGACCGGGCCGAAACTGGTGATCGTGGCGCGGACCGGGACGCCGTGACCGAGGCCGCCGAGCGCCAGGAACTCCGCGGGGAAGCCGGCCGCCGTCCACTCCTGCCCCACCTCGGCGGCCCGTCCCAGCACCCGCTCGTCGCGCTGTCCGGGGCGCGCGATGCCGGACAGGTCGCCCTTCACGTCCGCGAGGAACACCGGGACGCCCTGCGCGGAGAGCTGTTCGGCCATCAGCTGGAGCGTCTTGGTCTTGCCGGTGCCGGTGGCGCCGGCGACCAGGCCGTGCCGGTTGAGCACGGCGAGCGGGATCCGGACCCGGTCGTCGGGACGACACCGGCCGTCCCAGAGGACGGCACCGAGGTCCAGGGCCTGACCGGTGAAGGCGTACCCGGCGGCGATCACGGCGGCTTCACCGGCACTCATCGTCGGACCCCCTGTTCCGTTTCGCCTTTTTGTCGACCTTTACGACGTCTTTTCCAGCGTCGCACTCGGTCGCCTTGGCTGCGCCCGGAACGTCAGGACCGGTAGGCTTTCCGTGTGATCTTCAAGCGCATCGGAAACGGCCGGCCGTACCCCGACCACGGCCGGGAGAGCACCCGGCAGTGGGCGGACGTCGCACCGCGCCCGGTCCGCCTCGATCAGCTCGTGACGACCAAGGGGCAGCTCGACCTGGAGACCCTCCTCGCCGAGGACTCGACGTTCTACGGCGACCTCTTCGCGCACGTCGTGAAGTGGCAGGGCGACCTGTACCTGGAGGACGGGCTGCACCGCGCGGTCCGCGCCGCCCTCCAGCAGCGCCAGGTGCTGCACGCGCGCGTGCTCGAACTGGGCTGACCGGGGCCGTCCGGCCGCTCCGGTCGACACCCTTTCGTCATCCGCCGGTTGACGCCGGTTGCCCCTTTCGGGTTGGACCGCACGACGTCGGATGATCATCTATTAGTCAACGCTCCCCCGGCGCACTACGCTGCGCTCATGAGCATGCTGACTCCCCCCGGCATGGGCGGCCAGTACCGGATCACAGGGGACAAATACCCTCGCATGCGCCCGCGCCGGCGGCGTGCCCGGCTCGTCCTCTCCGCGATCGCCTCCCTCACCGCGCTCGGCCTCGTCGGCTGGGGCACGCTGCAGCTCATCGACGTCTTCACGGGCGGCGGCAAAGAGGCTGCGGCGGCCGGAACCACGGCGTGCGTGAAGCAGGCCGCGGCCAGTGCGAAGCCCGCGGCGGGCACCTCCTCGGCGGTGCTGCCGAAGCCGGCCCAGATCACGGTGAACGTCTTCAACGCCACGACCCGTACGGGGCTGGCGAAGGACACCGCGGACGAACTCAAGAAGCGCGGCTTCAAGATCGGCGACGTCGGCAACGCGCCGGCGAAGTTCGACGCCAAGGTCAAGGGCACGGCCGTCCTGCTCGGACCGGCCACGGCCCTGCACACCTCGCTGCCGGTGCTGGCCACCCAGGTGACGGCCTCGGACCAGCGCACGGAGACGGGCCGCAAGGGCGCCGCCGTGGACCTGATCATCGGCGACGCGTTCAAGACCCTCGCCCCGCAGGCGGCCGCCGCGAAGGCCCTCACGGCCCTCTCCCACCCCGAGCCACCGGCGAACACCACCGAGAAACACTGCTGACGCCCCGGGCCCCCGAGCCGTGCCGACGTGCGGCGCCGCCGGATGGGCGGCCGGCCGTGACGGACGGCCGTGACGAACGGCCGGGTGCCCCGAGCCAGGAGCGGAGGGCGGCCCCTGTGCGCGGCTCCGCCGTAAGCGTGGGGCCGGTCGTGACGGCCCGCTGGCGGTCTCGGCCGCGAGTACACCGGCACACCCGGGCGCGGCTCCGCCGGATGGGCGGGGCCGGTCGCAGCTGACTGCCGAAGCCCTGGCCGACGGCACGGGTCCGCTGCACTCGTGGGCGGTCGGTCTCGTGGACGGTCGGTCGTCGCCGATCGGACGGGGACCGGGTCGGATGCGCCGACCGCGTCCGTGCGCGGGGCGGCGGTCGACTCTGGCCGGATGTGATCCGAGGCCGCCGCGCGGGACCACAACCGTGCGCGGGCCGGCAGCCGACTGCGGTCGGGTGTGATCCGAGGTCGCCGCGCGGGACCACCAACCGTGCGCGGGCCGACGGTCGACCGCGGTCGGGTGTGATCCGAGGCCGCCGCGCGGGACCGCCTCCGTGCGCGGGGGCGCCGCGGCGGTGCGGGCCGGTCGTCGGCCTGCCCGCTTTCCGCGGCGCTCCCGCGGGCGCGGAGGGTGCTACTCGGCCGCGCCGTACAGGCGGTCGCCCGCGTCGCCCAGGCCCGGGACGATGTAGCCCTGTTCGTTGAGGTGGTCGTCGACGGCCGCCGTGACGACCGTGACCGGCGTCCCCGCCAGCTCCCGCTCCATGACCTCGACGCCCTCCGGCGCGGCCAGCAGGACCACCGCCGTCACGTCGTCCGCACCCCGCTTGATGAGCTCGCGGATCGCCGCGACCAGCGTGCCGCCCGTGGCCAGCATCGGGTCCAGGACGTACACCTGGCGTCCGGAGAGGTCCTCCGGCATCCGCGAGGCGTACGTGGACGCCTGGAGCGTCTCCTCGTTGCGGATCATGCCCAGGAAGCCCACCTCGGCGGTCGGCAGCAGCCGGACCATGCCGTCCAGCATCCCGAGTCCGGCCCGCAGGATCGGCACCACCAGCGGGCGGGGACGGGCGAGCTTGACGCCGGTCGTGCGCGAGACCGGGGTCTGCACGTCGACGGCCTCGGTCCGCACGTCACGCGTCGCCTCGTAGGCGAGCAGCGTGACCAGTTCGTCGGCGAGCCGCCGGAACGTCGCGGAGTCGGTGCGCTGGTCGCGCAGGGTGGTGAGCTTGTGGGCGACCAGAGGGTGGTCGACGACGTGGAGACGCATGTCCACAACAGTAACCGCGTCCGCGAACACCTCGCGCGGACCCACCCGGCCTCTCGTTGGCATCAATCCCCCCGTCCGGGGGAACGTGGGAGTGACCGGACTGGGGTGGTGTGACCGTGTCTGATCTTCCTGAAGTGCCAGGATCCGCCGACCGCGGGTACGGCGCGCCCGAGGGCGAGACGGAGGCCGAGCGCCGGCGCCGCCGCGCCCGCTTCCTGCGCGACCTCGCCGAGGCCAGGGCGCTGCGCGACCGCGTCCAGCCGCGCCGCGTCAAGACGGCCCGGCTGCGACACGCCATGCGCATGCGGACGTTCCGCTGGTAGCCGTCGGCGGCACCGCGGGAACGGCGGGAGGCGTACGGCCGATCGCCCGGCAAAGATCCACTGCTTGGGCGGCGTTGCGGTCCGTCATGGGGAAGGCCGTGCGTGGACCGCGGGGAAAACCCGCGTACGATCCGCAGGTGGCGGCAACGAGTGCGCTGGTGATTCCGTACGCGAGCGGCTGACGGTCTCTTTGCACACGTGCGATCAGAACTGCCAGACACAGGGAGCCGAAGACGTCCCCTGAACGCCTTGTTTCTGCCACGATTCCGAGTGGGTGGGCTCGGAGCCCAGCTCTCCCCGCCCAGAACCTCCGCCGGGGGGACCCCCAACCGGCACGCCTAGGACCAGTGGGAGAGTCACGGTGTACTTCGCCGCACTGCTCGCGCGCACCGAAGACGGGTGGGAAGCGAGCGACACAGAGCTCGACGATGTGGAGACCCTGTCGGACCTGGCAGACCTGGCCAGGGAATCGGCGCCCGACGCCGACGACACGGTGCTCGTCTTCATCGAGCAGGAAGACGCGTGGTTCGGCGTCGTACGCGTGGACGGCGAGGAGGACCCCCGGGTCTTCGTCTCCAACGCGGCCGCTGCCGCCCGCAGCTCGTACGGCGAGCTCCTGCTCACGGACGAACTGCTCGGAAGGGAGCCCAAGGACGAGGAGGTCGACCTGGACGCCCTCGATCTCGACGGCACCGAGGACGGCGAGCCGGAGGCCGAGGACGACGAGGACACCGACACCGACACCTCCGCCGTGCCGTCCGGCCCGGTGGGCGACACCGCGATCCTCGACGACCTGGGCGTGAGCGCGAAGGAGCTGCTCTCGCTCAGCGACGACGCGCTCAGCGAGATCGCCGAGGTGCTGGGCGCCGCCGAGGTCCTGGAGACCGTCCGCTGACCTCCCACGAGGCCGCCGGGTCCCCGGACCCGGTACGCGACCGCTGGCGGGCCGCCATGCGACTCGCCCTGGACGAGGCCGGACAGGCCGTCCGGGGCGGGGACGTCCCCGTCGGCGCCGTCGTGCTGTCCCCGGACGGCACGACGGTGCTCGCGACCGGTCACAACGAACGCGAGGCCACTGGCGACCCCACCGCGCACGCCGAGGTCCTCGCGCTGCGCCGGGCCGCCGCGGCGCGCGGGGAGTGGCGGCTGACCGGCTGCACCCTCGTGGTGACGCTGGAGCCCTGCACCATGTGCGCGGGCGCCCTGGTCCAGTCGCGGGTGGACCGGGTCGTCTACGGCGCGCGCGACGAGAAGGCCGGGGCCGCCGGTTCGCTCTGGGACGTCGTGCGCGACCGGCGCCTGAACCACCGCCCGGAGGTCGTCGAGGGCGTCCTGGCCGGGGAGTCCGCCGGCCTGCTCACGGAGTTCTTCCGGAACCGCTGAGGACCGGCCAAGGACCGTGCGGGGATCGGCCGAGGTACGGCCGAGGACCGTGCGAGGACCGGTGCGCACGGCGTTCCCGGGCTCCCGAAAGGTGATTTCAGAGCACGCCCCTCCGTGCTGTAAGGTCTCTCTCGGTAGCGTGTCCGAGCGGCCGAAGGAGCTCGCCTCGAAAGCGAGTGTGGCGCAAGTCACCGAGGGTTCAAATCCCTCCGCTACCGCCGTGAAAGGGCCCCGTCGAACGACGGGGCCCTTTGCGCGTCCACGGTCGCGGACAGCCCCGTCACGCGCCCCCGTTCACGCCCCCCGGCCCGGCAACGGGCCTCGACCAGCGGGCCGTTGGCCCTCAAGGGGGGCGCGAAGGTTACACTCGCGGCCGGCAGCAGGGTCCACAGGCTACGCAGACACGCCGGCAGAGGCAGGCACAGGGGAGGCCGCGGTGGCGGTGAATGCCAAGAAGATCGCCACGTACGTGCTCGTGGTCTTCGCGCTCTACGTGATCATCACAGACCCGGCCAAGGCGGCCGATTACGTCCAGATAGGATTTGAGGGCATTTCGGATGCCGCCAAAGCCGTCGGAACGTTCATGACCTGGCTCGTCGACGGAGCCAAATAGCGCACCACCCCCTGGGAGCACCCATGATCCGCCACCTGGTCCTCTTCAAACTCAACGAGGGCGTGGAGCGCGACGATCCGCGGGCCGTCGCGGGCGCCGCCGCCTTCCGGGCGCTCGGCGGCCTGATCGAGGAACTGCGCTTCTGGGAGTGCGGCTGGAACATCACCGACCGCCCCATCGCCCACGACTTCGCCATCAACTCGGCCGTCGAGGACGCGGAGGCGCTCCAGCGCTACATCGAGCACCCGGCCCACCAGGAGGCCGCCGCGCAGTGGCGGGAGTTCGCCACGTGGGTGATCGCCGACTACGAGTTCTGAGCCGCGGCACGCCCCGCCGCGAGCGTCCGGTGCCCTCTGGCGACAGGCCCTCCGCCCGGAACGGCGGGGGGCCTTTTCGCGTCTTATGCCCCAACTTGCCAACTTTCACTCTCAACACGGGGTTATGCGGTGCTTGCGCACAGTGCACATGTCTTGTGATGCTATGACCGCTTTTGACGGATGATTGATCGATGAAGAGGTGGCGTTGACCGTGTCGGCCAGTTCTGCGCCGCCCCAGGAAGAGGCGCCAGCCCCCGCTCCCCCCACGCCCCAGCCGCCCGCCCAGGCGCCCGCACCGCCCCCGGAGAAACGGCGGGGGGCCGACACGCGGGCACTGACCCAGGTGCTCTTCGGGCAGCTGAAGGACCTCAAGCCGGGCACACCGGACCACGGCCGGGTGCGCGCGGCGCTCATCGAGGCGAACCTCCCGCTCGTGCGCTACGCGGCCGCCCGCTTCCGCTCCCGCAACGAGCCGATGGAGGACGTCGTCCAGGTCGGCACCATCGGCCTGATCAACGCCATCGACCGCTTCGACCCGGAGCGGGGCGTGCAGTTCCCGACCTTCGCGATGCCGACCGTCGTCGGCGAGATCAAGCGCTACTTCCGGGACAACGTCCGCACCGTGCACGTCCCGCGCCGGCTGCACGAGCTGTGGGTCCAGGTCAACAGCGCGACCGAGGACCTCACCACCGCCTTCGGCCGCTCCCCGTCCACCGCCGAGATCGCCGAGCGGCTGCGGATCAGCGAGGAGGAGGTGCTGTCCTGCATCGAGGCCGGCCGGTCGTACCACGCGACCTCCCTGGAGGCCGCCCAGGAGGGCGACGGGCTGCCGGGCCTGCTGGACCGCATCGGCTACGAGGACCCCGCCCTGGACGGCGTGGAACACCGCGACCTGGTCCGCCACCTGCTGGTCCAGCTCCCCGAGCGCGAGCAGCGGATCCTCCTGCTGCGCTACTACAGCAACCTCACGCAGTCGCAGATCAGCGCGGAGCTGGGCGTCTCCCAGATGCACGTCTCCCGGCTCCTGGCCCGCAGCTTCCAGCGCCTGCGCTCGGCGAACCGCATCGAGGCCTGACCCCCCGCGACCCGCCCCACCCGCCTCCCGACCAGGAACCCGCCCCGGCTCCCGGCTCCGAGGGCCCGCCCCGGCCCCACGCCAGGCCCAACGCCCCACCCCGGCCCCCCGCCAGGCCTGACGCCCCACCCCGCCCGGCACCCGACCTGAGGTCCCGTCCCGGCCCCGGTGCAGGCCCGACGGCCCCACCCCACCCAGCGCCCGCCCGAGGGCCCGTCCCGGCCCGACGCTGCGGCCCGGCGCCCACTCCGGCGCCCCGCCCGGAAACGCGGCTCAGCCGCCGCCCCTCGTCCGGCCGGAGCCCCCGGCCGGAGGCCGCACGCGCCGTCGCACACGCCGTCGTACGGGCCGCCGTACGCACCGGCGCAGCGCCCGCGGCGGGGCCCGTTATCGCGTCGAGACACGCTTCCGGCGACTTCGTGCGGCCATAACCGCAAGCAGGATCGAGCCATCACCGTCGCGAGCGAATCGCTCACCAGCACAGTTCCCGACAGTTCGGGGTCGAAAAAGCGTCAGACCCCTTGCATCCAGGGCGGATTCGGTTTTTGGATGTCGACATGTCACTACAGCGTGTTGCCGACATGTGACATTCTGCGGGAAGCGCGTTTGCCGGAGCCCCGGCTCCGGTATTCAGGTGAAGGCGCCGTTCCTCGTGAGGGGCGTCGCCGCGACCGTCCCGCGACCCAAAGGGGGTGGCATGTCCGCAGAACAGGGCAGCTCGAAGGTGCTTACGCCCACGAAGAGCGAGGCAGCGCCCAAGGAGCTTGACGCCATCGACGTGCTCGACAGCATCGACGGCGCCCCGGCGCTGGAGACCCCGCCGACCCCGGAAGTCCCGGGCACCACGGAGGGCCTCGACACCCGCACCCTGTCCCGCTCCCTGTTCCTGCGCCTCGCCGGACTCGGCGAGGACAGTCCCGAGCGTGCCTACGTCCGGGACACCCTGATCGAGCTGAACCTCCCGCTCGTGCGCTACGCGGCGGCCCGCTTCCGCAGCCGCAACGAGCCGATGGAGGACATCGTCCAGGTCGGAACCATCGGCCTGATCAAGGCGATCGACCGCTTCGACTGCGAACGGGGCGTGGAGTTCCCGACGTTCGCGATGCCGACGGTCGTCGGCGAGATCAAGCGGTTCTTCCGGGACACCTCCTGGTCGGTGCGCGTCCCGCGCCGCCTCCAGGAGCTGCGGCTGGCCCTCACCAAGGCCAGCGACGAGCTCTCCCAGAAGCTGGACCGCTCCCCGACGGTCACCGAACTGGCCGCGGTGCTGGGCGTGTCCGAGGAGGACGTGGTCGACGGCCTGGCCGTGGGCAACGCCTACACCGCCTCCTCGCTCGACTCCCCGGCCCCCGAGGACGACGGCGGCGAGGGCTCGCTGGCCGACCGCCTCGGCTACGAGGACACGGCCCTCGAGGGCGTCGAGTACCGCGAGTCGCTGAAGCCGCTGCTGGCCAAGCTGCCGCCCCGCGAACGCCGGATCATCATGCTCCGCTTCTTCGCGAACATGACCCAGTCCCAGATCGGCGACGAGGTCGGCATCTCCCAGATGCACGTCTCCCGGCTGCTGACCCGCACCCTGGCCCAGCTCCGCGAGGGCCTGATCGCGGACTGAGCGGTTCCGACGGGTTCCTTACTGACGGAGCGTCAGCCACACTGGCGCGATGCTTCTCCACAGGACACCGCGCGGTCGCCGCGGCGCCGTCACGGCGGCGTCGGCGGCCGCACTCTGCCTGGCCTCCGCACTCACGGCGTGCGGAGGCGGTGGTGGCGGCTACACGGCGGTGGGGGCGGTGGGCACCGGTCCGGGGACACCCGGGTCGCCCTCGGGCCCCACGGGATCGGTGACGCTGGTCCCGCTGGACGGCTCACCGTCCGGGACGCCGCACGGGTCGGCCGGAACGGACGAAGGACCGGCCGCCACCACGGCCGCACCCACCGGCACCGCGGTCTCGGCCACGCGTCCGCGGGCCGACTCCCCGGAGCACGGCGGCACGCGGCCCCGGCGGTCGGGTCCGCCGGCACCGCACTCACCGGCACCGGACCCGTCACGGCCGGCACCCGCCTCGTCGGCTCCCCCGCCCCCCGCCGCTCCCGCGGATCTCGCCTGGAGCCCTCCCGCCCGTGAGCCCACCGACCGGCGGTGGTGCGAGAAGGTGACCGTCGAGTTCCGCAACTCGGGCGGCACGGCGGTCCGTTCGGGGACGATCACGCTCGGCACGCACATCATCGGCGCGCTCGGCGTCGACTGGGCGACGATCACGTCGACGCGGCCGCTGCCGGTCCCGGTCGCGCCCGGCTCCCGCAGGAGCGGGACCTGGACGGTCTGCGTGGACGACTGGCGGGTGCCGCTGGGCATGCACGTGGAGACCCGGATCGTGACGGTCGCCTGGAGCTGAGCCGTCGCGTCCGCGCGGGCACGACGAAAGCCCGGGGCGCCGGACACCCCGGGTTCCACGTCGCGCCGCCGCCGTGCCCCTCGTACTGCGCCGAGGGACCGGACGGACGGCGGGTGACTACTTGAGCGCCAGCCAGGCGACCGCCGCGACCACGACCACCGCGGCGACGATGCCGAGGATCAGGCCGATGCGGGGGCCGCCGGAGGCGGAGGGGGAAGCCGTCTGCTGAGAGGTCTGCGGGGCCTCGTCGACGAACGCACGGAACATCTGGGTGCTGCCGGCGGGGTCGTAGTTGCCCTGGGGGCCCTGGGTGTTAGCCATGCCCCGAGACATTAGCGAATCCGGTGGTCCGGCCCAAGTGGGGGGCCACCAGGAAACACAAGCCGCCCCACCTGGCTGTTTACGATCGCAATACATGCCTTTGCCAAGTTTTGGCCTCCAGCGCCGCCCATATATTTGCCTGTGGCAACCAAGCAGTTCTATGGTTGCCCCAAGCAACGAATACGGGAGGTGTGATGGCGGAGCAGGCGCAGTTCGAGGAGCTGGCGCGTCAGCTCAGCGCCGTCGGAGCGGTGAAGCGGGACCTCGCGCGGATCCTTCCGCACGAATGCCCGGCCGGTTCCGCGGCCGTGCTGACGCTGCTCGGCCGCTACGGATCCATGCGCATGAGCAAGCTGGCCGAGCTGCTCGCGGTGGACATGTCCGTGACCAGCAGGCACGTGGCGCACGTCGCCGAGCGCGGCTGGATCGAGCGGTCTCCCGACCCGGCGGACAAGCGGTCCCGCATCCTGCGCCTCACCCCCGCGGGCGAGGCGACGCTGGCGGACCTGTCCCGGCGCAGCACCGAACTGCTCACCGAACGGCTGAACGACTGGAGCGACGAGGAGGTCGACCAGCTGATCCGGCTGATGACCCGGCTCCGGGACAGCTTCGGCGACTGCAGGACCGCCCCGCCGCGGCCGGCCGCGGCGGCCTCCTCCGGACCGGTCCCCGCCGCCCCGGCGACCGCGACCGCGGTCTCCTCCGCCGCCCGCGCCCCCACCACCCCCGTACTCGCACCGACCACCCGTACACCCGCGTAACACGTAAGAAAAGGAAGCCCATGGCAACGACCACACCAGCCGGTGTGCGGGCCCATGCAAAGCACGGGGGAGGCTCCGTGGAGCAGGCTGCCCCGATGTCCCACCGGCAGATCATGGAAGCGATATCCGGGCTGCTGCTCGGCATGTTCGTGGCGATCCTGTCCTCCACGATCGTCACCAACGCGCTGCCGCACATCATCACCGACCTGGGCGGCGGCCAGTCCGCCTACACCTGGGTCGTCACCGCCTCGCTGCTGGCGATGACCGCGACCACTCCGCTGTGGGGCAAGCTCGCCGACCTGTACGACAAGAAGGCGCTCGTCCAGATCGCCCTGGTCATCTACGTCCTGGGTTCCGCGGCGGCCGGTCTGTCGCAGAACTCCGGCATGCTGATCGCCTGCCGTGTCGTCCAGGGCGTCGGCGTCGGCGGTCTGTCGGCGCTCGCCCAGATCGTCATGGCCGCGATGATCTCGCCGCGTGAGCGCGGCCGTTACTCCGGCTACCTCGGTGCCACCTTCGCCGTCGCCACCGTCGGCGGCCCGCTGCTCGGCGGCGTCATCACCGACACCTCGTGGCTGGGCTGGCGCTGGTGCTTCTACGTCGGTGTCCCCTTCGCCGTCGTCGCGCTGATCGTGCTGCAGAAGACCCTGCACCTGCCGGTGCTGAAGCGGGACGTCAAGGTCGACTGGGCCGGCGCGTTCTTCGTCGCCGCCGCCGTCTCGCTGCTCCTGGTCTGGGTCACCTTCGCCGGTGACAAGTACGACTGGATCTCGTGGCAGACGTACGCCATGATCGGCGGCTCGATCGTCCTCGGGCTGATCTTCCTCCTGGTCGAGTCGAAGGCCAAGGAGCCGATCATCCCGCTGCGGCTGTTCCGCAACCGCACCATCACGCTCGCCTCGGCGGCCTCGCTGTTCGTCGGTGTCGCGATGTTCACCGGCACCGTCTTCTTCAGCCAGTACTTCCAGCTGGCCCGGGACAAGTCGCCGACGATGTCCGGTGTGCTGACCATCCCGATGATCGGCGGCCTGTTCATCTCCTCCACCGTCTCCGGGCAGTTCATCACCCGGACCGGCCGCTGGAAGGCCTGGCTGGTCAGCGGTGGCGTGCTCGTGACGGCCGGCCTCGGCCTGCTCGGGACCATCCGGTACGACACGGCGTACTGGAAGATGGCTATCTTCATGGCGCTGCTGGGCCTCGGCATCGGCATGATGATGCAGAACCTGGTGCTCTGCACGCAGAACCAGGTCGAGCCCTCCGACCTCGGGTCGGCCAGCTCCACGGTCACCTTCTTCCGTTCCCTCGGCGGTGCGGTCGGCGTCTCCGCGCTCGGCGCGGTGATGGCCCACCGGATCACCCACTACGTGACCGACGGCGCCGCCGCCCTGCCGCACAAGTACCAGGTCGCCCTGGCCGGCTCCAGCTCCTCCAGCGACAGCCTCCCGGACCTGGGCAAGCTGCCGGTCCCGCTGCGCACCCTCTTCCAGAGCGCCTACGGCCACGGCATCGCCGACGTCTTCCTGATCGCCGGCTGCCTCGCGGCCCTCGCGTTCCTGATCAGCCTGTTCATCAAGGAGGTCCCGTTGCGGACCAAGGGCGCGCTCGCCCAGGCCGCGGCCGACGCCGAGGAGCAGGGCATCGAGGCCGCTCCGGCCGCCGCCGTCACCGCCGCCGTCCCGGCTCCCGCCGAGGAGACGGTCCCCAGCTGGGCCGCCCCGGCCGCCGCCGGCCCGGACACCGCCGCCGAGACCGCCGGGCAGTTCACCGCCGTGGCGACCATCGCGGCCCCCGAGCAGTCGGCGGGCTCCGGCTCCACCCCGGTGCACGGCTTCGTGCGCGGCGCCGAGAGCGCCCCGGTCGCCCAGGCCGCGGTCACCCTCATCTCGCTGTCGGGGCGCCAGCTCGGCCGCTCGGTCGCGGGCTTCGACGGCTCGTACCGCCTGGACGCCCCCGGCGCCGGCTCGTACGTGCTGATCGCCTCCGCCGACGGCTACCAGCCGCAGGCGTCCACCGTCCTGGTGGGCGCGGAACCGCTGCCGTACGACATCCTGCTCAGCGGCACCAGCGGGCTGAGCGGTGTGGTCCGCGGCGCGGGCAGCGCGCTGCCGGTCAAGGACGCGATGGTGATCGTCACCGACGTGCGCGGCGACCTGCTGGCCACCGCGGCCACCGGGGAACAGGGCCAGTTCGTCTTCGGCGACCTGGTACCGGGCGTGGTGACGGTAGCGGTGAACGCCGCCGGGTACCGCCCGCGCGCCCTGCCGGTCGAGATCGGCACCACCGGTGTCACCCGGATCGAGGTCGACCTGGACGCCGGC
Organism: Streptomyces sp. NPDC101237; assembly: GCF_044767465.1. NCBI lineage: Bacteria > Bacillati > Actinomycetota > Actinomycetes > Kitasatosporales > Streptomycetaceae > Streptomyces > Streptomyces sp. NPDC101237. The sequence goes on from NZ_JBIWNY010000001.1 coordinate 197,070, forward strand.
GCCCAGCTCCAGGGTGTCGTGCGGGCCCCGCACGGTCCGCTGGCCGACGCCCGCGTCACCCTCGTGGACGCGGCCGGCAACGTGGTGGGCACCTCCACCACCGGCCTCGACGGCGCGTACGCCTTCGCCGACCTGGACGGCGGCGACTACACCGTGATCGCGACGGGCTACCCGCCGATCGCCACCGCCCTGAACGTCACCGGCGCCGGTGTCGACGGGCACGACATCGAACTCTCCCACCCCGGCGAGTAGTTCACCCCGGCCCGGGGCAGCGATGGTTCATCGGCTGCCCCGGGCCGTCACACTCTGCGCAATTTATATGGCTATTGACGCCTCTAAATCGGTTTTCAGGGAGAATTCGGGATGGGACTCACCGCCAGGATCCGCACCCGGGACGGCTGGGCCGTGTCGCACGCGGTCGTCACGGTGACCGACATGACCGGCACGCAGGTGCTGCGTGCCGAGGCGGACGAAGAGGGCACGGTACGGGACCCGAACCCGCTCGCGCCCGGGCCGTACACCGTCATCGTGACCGCCGTGGGCTACGCGCCCGCCGCCTCCAGCGCCATCGTCACCGCCAGCGGCCGGGCCGAGGTCGGCAAGGTGACGCTGGCCCGGCAGGGCGGCACCGAACTGCCGCCGCCGGGCCCGTGGACCGTCGACCCGGCGCACTCCACCGTCGCCGCGGTCGCCCAGCACCTCGGCATCTCCAGCGTCCGCGGCCGCTTCACGGACTTCACCGCGGGCATCGAGATCGCGCCCGACGACGTCACCAAGTCCCGCGTCCAGGCCGTCATCCGGGCCGCGTCCATCGACACCGGCAACGGCACGCGCGACACGCACCTGCGCTCGGCCGACTTCCTGGACGTCGAGCGGTACCCCGAGCTGACGTACACCTCGACGGGCCTCACCGTGGCCGGCTCCGACCGCTGGACGGTCCACGGCGAACTGGCCATGCGCGGTGTCGTACGCCCCGTCGACCTGCACCTCGCCTACCTCGGCACCGGCGCCGACCCCTGGGGCGGCACCCGGGCCGCGTTCCGCGCCACGGCCGAGCTGCACCGCGAGGACTTCGCGATGAACTACAACCAGGTCGTCCAGGCGGGCATCGCGGCCATCGGCACCACCCTCAAGGTCGAGCTGGAGATCCAGGCGGTCCAGGGCGAGTCCCTGCCCCAGGCATAGGACCGGCAGGGACAGGCAGCGGCCGGGCGGGGCCGGGCCGGTCGGCCTAGGCTGACGGCATGGCACCGAACATCGCGACGAACACCGCCGTCTCCCTCGACGAACTGCTGGACTTCGTACGGCCCCGCCACCGCGCGATCCTGCTCACCCGCCGTGCCGACGGCGGCCCCCAGGGGTCGCCGCTGACCTGCGGGGTCGACGACTCCGGGCGGATCGTGGCCTCCACGTACCCCGAGCGGGCCAAGACCCGCAACGCCAGGCGGGACGAGCGGGTGAGCCTGATCGTCCTGAGCGACGACTGGAACGGGCCGTGGGTCCAGATCGACGGCACCGCCGAGGTCATCGACTCGCCGGAGTCGGTGGAGCCGCTGGTGGAGTACTACCGGAACATCGCGGGCGAGCACCCGGACTGGGACGAGTACCGGGCGGCGATGCTGAAGCAGGGCAAGTCCATCATCCGGGTGACGCCGGAGCGGTGGGGTCCGGTGGCCACGGGCGGCTTCCCGGCACGGCTGGCCGCGTCCGAGGCCTGAGGCTTCCAGGGCGTGTCGCGTCCTAGGTCGGGCGGCTCACCTTGGTCTCGATGCCTGCGATCAGCAGGTCAAGGGCGAAGGTGAAGTCCCGGTCGAGCATCTCGGCGACCGTGTCGCCGCCCCTGGCGGCCATCAGGTCCGCCGACTCCTCGATGATGGCGGCCGTCGCCGGGGACTCGGTCACCGCGGTCATCGCGGTGCTGAAGTACTCGTCGGGGGTCATCCCGGCCGTCGTCACCCGCTCCGCGAAGTGGCCCTCGATCGTGCCGAACCCGTAGACGAACTGGAAGACGGCCGAGATCGCGCCGGTCACCCCGTGCGCGGGCAGGCCGGCGCGGCGGACGACCTGCTGGATCGCCCGGGAGAACGCGAGCGAGTGGGGGCCGATGTTGAGGTAGCGGCCGGCCAGCGGGGAGAGCCAGGGGTGGCGGACCAGCAGCGACCGGTACTCCGTGGCCAGCGCCCGCAGGTGCACCCGCCAGTCGTCGTCGGCCCCTTCCGGCAGGCGCAGTTCGCCGAAGGCCGCGTCGAGGGCGAGTTCCAGCAGGTCGTCCTTGGTGTCGACGTACCAGTAGACGGACATGGCGGTCACGTTCAGCTCGGCCGCCAGCCGCCGCATGGAGAACTTGTCGAGCCCGTCGGAGTCCAGGAGCCGGACGGTGGCGGAGGTGATCCTGGCCCGGTCGAGGCCGGACGGCTGACTGCTGCGACCGCCCTTGCGGGCCTTCTCCCCCAGCCACACACTGGCCCGCGCCATCACGACCCCCTCCTGGACGATCACTTCTCACGATGCTACGGCCGCGACGTCCCTCCGGGAGTCGGGGCCGTGTCCGGTCGCGGCTCCGTCACGGGGCCGCGGACGGCCGACCACGACCCGCACCCGCAAATCCACGCATACCCCCGCTCCGTCATGCGGCACTCCTCTCCGCCCGCCGGAGAAGTCCCGCCGCCACGAGCACCGCGACGGAGGTGAGGCCGCACGGCATCAGCACCATGCCCAGGGCTGTCGCCGCCGGTGTGCCCAGCCGCGCCGCCCACCTGGCCGACGCACCCGTGAAGTTGTCTCGAGGGGCGCGGGCGGGTGCGGCCCGTCAGCTGCCGCCGGTCTTCCGCGTCAGGTCGTAGAAGGTGGACGAACCGGCCGTCACCTTCGGGAAGTTCTTCTCGACCCATGCGGTGATCTGCGCGGCCGTCCCGCTGCCGCTGCCGCCCATGCCGCCGCCGGTGCCCGAGGAGACGAAGTAGTGGATCCTGCCGTCCGCCACGTACTCCTTGAACTGCGCGAGCGTCGGGGACGGGTCGGTGCCGTTGAAGCCGCCGATCGCCATCACCGCGTCGCCGGTGGCCAGTTGGTAACTCGCCGCGTTCTGGGCGCCGATGGCCGCCGCGGCCCAGGTGTACTCGGAGGCGTCCTCCCGCAGCAGCTTCTTGGCCTCGGAGCCGACGGTCGCGCCGTTCAGCAGCCCGCCGACGCCACCGCCGCCGGCCATGCCGCCGGCCTCGCCCGTACGGCCACCGGGGAAACCGTTGCCGTTCCGCGCACCGCCGGTGCCGGTGCCGTTCTGCCCCTGGCCCTGGCCCTGGCCGCCCGGCATGCCGCCGCCGGGGAAGCCGCCGGTGCCGCCGCCCGGGAAACCGTTCCGGCCCTGCTGGTTCTGCCCGCCCTGCCGGTTCTGCTGGTTTCCGCCGAAGCCGCCGAACCCGCCGCCGGGACCGCCGCCACCGCCGAAGCCCGTCATGCTCGCGCCCGCCGGGCCCGCCGTCGGGATCGAGCCGGTGTGCGCGGAGTTCACCGTGCTGAGGGTGTACGCCGTCGGTCCCGCCAGCGCGGCCACCAGGCCGGCCGCCGCCGCCGCGAGAGCGAGCCGGCGGCCGGTCCGGCCCGCGAGGACCAGGCCGAGCGCGGCGGCCAGACCGCCCACCAGGACCAGCCACTTCAGCCAGGGCAGGTAGTCGGAGGTGCGGTCGAGGAGCACGTAACCCCAGACCGCGGCCGCGACCACGGCGGCCGCGAGGGTGATCGACGCCCACGGCTCGCCGCGCCTCTCCCACAGCAGCCCGGCGCCCATGCCGATCACGGCGGCGAGGTAGGGGGCCAGGGCGACCGTGTAGTACGGGTGGAAGATGCCGGCCATGTAGCTGAAGACCACCATGGTGATCACCAGCGAGCCGCCCCAGACCAGGAACGAGGCCCGGGTCACCGAGGTCCGCCTCAGCCCGCGCGTCGCCACCAGACCCGCCACCAGCAGGATCAGCGCGGCCGGGAGCAGCCAGGAGATCTGGCCGCCGATCTCGGAGTCGAACATCCGGTCCCAGCCGGTCTCGCCCCACTGGCCGGACCCGGTGCCGCCGCCACCGCCGCCGACGCTGCCGGTCTCGTCGCCGCTGATCCGGCCGAGGCCGTTGTAGCCGAAGGTCAGCTCCAGGAAGCTGTTGTTCTGCGACCCGCCGATGTAGGGGCGGGAGGAGGCCGGCCACAGCTCGACGACCGCCACCCACCAGCCCGCCGACACGATCAGCGCGCCGGCCGCCAGGGCCAGCTGGCCGATCCGCCGCCGCCACCGGTGCGGGCCGACGGCCGCGTACACGAGGGCCAGCGGCGGCAGGACCAGGAAGGCCTGAAGGGTCTTGGCGAGGAAGGCGAAGCCGATCGCCACGCCCGCCCACACCAGCCACCGCGTCCGGCCGTCCTCGACGGCGCGGACGACGAAGTGGCAGGCCAGCGCCATCAACAGCGCGAGCATCGCGTCCGGGTTGTCGAACCGGAACATCAGCGCGGCGACCGGGGTGAGCGCCAGCACCGCGCCCGCGACCAGACCGGCCGCGGGACCGGACCGGCGGCGCACGGAGGCGTACACGACCGCGACCGTGGCGACGCCCATGAGGACCTCGGGGCCGAGGATCGTCCAGGAGTTCAGGCCGAAGAGGCGGGCCGCGATCTCCATCGGCCACAGGAACGCCGAGGGCTTGTCGACGGTGATCGCGTTGCCCGCGTCCAGCGAGCCGAAGAACATCGCCTTCCAGCTCCTGGTGCCGGCCTGGACGGCGGCCGAGTAGAAGGAGTTGGAGTAGCCGTTCGCGCTCAGGTCGTGGAAGTAGAGGACCGCGGTGGCGAGCAGCAGGCCGAGGAGGGCCGGGCGTGCCCAGCGCGGGTCCTCCGGGCGGCCGTGCCACAGTCGCCGGGCCAGGGGCCGCCGGGGCTCGGCCGGGGCCGGCCGCGGTACCGGTGGGGCCGGGACGTCGGGTGCCCGCCGTGCTGCCGGCGGAGCCTCGGACTCGGGTGCCCGAGGGGCCTGGCGGTCGGTGTGGGTGCCGCTCATCGGGGTTCCCCCGGATCGGTGTCATGGGGGCGCACCGGCTGCGGCCGCAGGGTGGCGTCCCTCCAGGTGCCGTCCGCGGCCTCACCGGCGCGCAGTCGGGTGGTCGTGGCGGTGCCCTGGGCGCACGGCTGGTGGGCCGGGCGCCGCGGGAACACGCCCTGCGGCGGGTGTCCGCCGGGAGCCGTGGCGTACGTGGGCGACGACGGCCCCTGCGCGGCCACCGCCGTGGGGAACGCCGCCCGGCCGCCGTCCCGGTCCGGGAAGACCCAGGCGCGGAAGAGCAGGAACCGCAGGACGGTCGCGGCGAGGTTGGCGGCGACCAGCACCGCCAGTTCGGTGGAGTGCGCGGGGTCGCCGCTCGCCGCGTTCAGGGCGGCGAGCGAACCGCTGGTGAGCGCCAGGCCGATGCCGAGGACCGCCAGGCCCTGCGCCTGGTGCCGGACCGCACCGCTCCGGCCGCGCACCCCGAAGGTCAGCCGCCGGTTGGCAGCCGTGTTGGCGACGGCCGACACCAGCAGCGCGAGCGCGTTGGCGACCTGCGAGCCGGAGAACTGCCGGAAGAGGCTGTAGAGCAGGAGGTAGCAGAGGGTCGACAGGGCGCCGACCACGCAGAAGCCGACGAGCTGGCGGGCCAGGCCCTTCGGCACGTCCTGGATGTCCCGGTCGCGCGGGTCGTCGCCGAAGGGGCGGGCGATCCGGTCCAGCGGAAGCGACCCGCCGGCCAGCGCCTTGCCGACCCGCCACACGCCCCTGAGGTCGTCCGCGGCCGTCCGCACGATGTGCACGGTCGAGTCCGGGTCGTCGACCCAGTCGACCGGCACCTCGTGGATGCGCAGGCCCGCGCGCTCGGCGATGACCAGCATCTCGGTGTCGAAGAACCAGCCGGTGTCCTCGACCATCGGCAGCAGCACCTGGGCGACGTCGCGCCGGATCGCCTTGAAGCCGCACTGCGCGTCCGAGAAGCGGGCCTGCAGCGAGCCGCGCAGGATCAGGTTGTACGAGCGGCTGATGAACTCCCGTTTGGCGCCGCGCACCACGCGCGACGAGCGGGCCAGCCGGGAACCGATCGCCAGGTCGGAGTGGCCGGAGATGAGCGGCGCCACCAGCGGCAGCAGCGCGTTCAGGTCGGTGGACAGGTCCACGTCCATGTAGGCGAGGATCGGGGCGTCCGAGGCCGACCAGACGGTCCGCAGCGCACGGCCGCGGCCCTTCTGCTCCAGCCGGAACGACCTGACCTCGGCGATCTCCGCCGCCAGCCGCCGCGCCACCTGGGGGGTGGTGTCCGTGGACGCGTTGTCCGCGACGGTGATGCGGAACGCGTACGGGAACGTGCGCTTGAGATGATCATGCAGTCTGACGACGCAGGGGCCGAGGTCCTTCTCCTCGTTGTAGACAGGGATCACTACGTCTAGGACAGGCGTACCGGCATCCGTGGCCGGGAGGTGCTCCCGCGCCGGCAGGGTGCCGGGAGAAGAGTCGGTTCGCATGGAACGACTCTGTTCAGGTGCCCTGTTGCACCCCTGTGGTGGCACTGTGGTGGGCCTGTGAGTACGGTGACCGGCCGGCTTCGGGGTCCGGCCGCGGGGCCGCCGGGGCGAGCGCGGGCAGGTAGAGGGTGAACACCGTGCGGCCGGGAACGCTGTCCACGGTGACGGCACCCCCGTGCGCGGACGCGACGGCCTGCACGATGGCGAGCCCGAGCCCGGTGGACCCGGTGGCCCGCGAGCGTGCGGAGTCACCGCGCGCGAACCGCTCGAAGACGTGCGGCAGCAGCTCGGGCGGTATGCCCTGTCCGTCGTCCTCGACGTCCACGCACAGCCACGGGCCGCGCCGCTGGACGCGGGCGGTGACGGTGGTCCCGGGCGGGGTGTGCTTGCGGGCGTTGCCGAGCAGGTTGACCAGCACCTGCTGGACGCGGGCCGCGTCGGCGGCCACCAGGGCGGGCTCGTCGGGCAGGTCCAGGCGCCAGTTGTGGTCCACACCGGCCGCGCGGGAGTCGCTGACGGTGTCGACGACGAGCGGGATGAGGTCGGTGTGCTCGAACTGGAGCGGGCGGCCCGCGTCGAGGCGGGCGAGCAGCAGCAGGTCCTCGACGAGCAGCGTCATCCGGCCGGCCTCGGACTCGATGCGGCCGAGGGCGTGCCGGGTGTCGGGCCCGACCTCCTCCCGTCCGCGCCGGGTCAGTTCGGCGTACCCGCGGATGGAGGCGAGCGGGGTGCGCAGCTCGTGGCTGGCGTCGGCGACGAACTGCCGTACCCGCATCTCGCTCTGCTGGCGGGCGTGCAGGGCGCCGTGCACGTGGTCGAGCATGCGGTTGAGCGCGGCGCCGACCCGGCCGACCTCGGTGTGCGGGTCGCACTCCGACTCCGCGACCCGCTCGCTGAGGTTGACCTCGCCGGTGTGCAGGGGGAGTTCGGAGACGCGGGTGGCGGTGCTGGCGACCCGGCGCAGCGGGCGGGTGGCCACGCCGACCATGACGGTGCCGGCGAGCGAGGCGGCGATCAGGCCGGAGAGGGCGAGGCTGATCTCGACGATGATCAGGGTGTTGATCGTGCCGTCGACGTCGGAGGTCGGGATGCCGACGTAGAAGGTGCCGTCGTTGCCGGTGACGTACTGGACCTGGTAGCTGCCGAGGCCCGGGAGGTCGACCGTGTGCGCCCGCTGGTCCCGGGCGACGGAGCCGAGGACACCGCGCTGGGCCTCGGTGAGGTTCTCGGGGGTCAGCTGGGTGAAGCCGGCGGAGTTGTTCTCCTTGGTGCCGACCTTGCCGCTGGTGATCGACCCCTTCTCCACCTCGGCGGCGACGGTCTTCTGCGGCTGCGGCCCCTGGGTCACGAAACGGCCGAGATCCTTCGTCCGCTGCGGCGCGAGGGTGCCGGCCTTGCCGCCCGGCGGGTCGCCCCGGCCGCCGAAGCCGCCCACGGGCCCGCCGGCCACGCGCAGCGCGACCTCGCGGAGGTTGCTGTTCAGCTGCCCGTACAGGTGGTCGCGCAGCACGAGGGTGGTGACGGTCCCGATCACCGCGCAGACCACGGCGATCAGGGTCACGGACACGACGACGAGCCGGGTCCGCAGGGTGCGCGGCTGACCTGCGCGTCGCTGCTGCGCCCGCGGCCGTCGTCGCCCGCTCACGACGCGGCGGGCTTGATCAGATAACCGGCCCCCCGCCGGGTGTGGATCATCGGTTCGCGGCCGGCGTCGATCTTCCTGCGCAGGTAGGAGATGTAGAGCTCGACCACGTTGGCCTGGCCGCCGAAGTCGTAGGACCACACGCGGTCCAGGATCTGGGCCTTGCTGAGCACGCGCCGCGGGTTGCGCATCAGGAAGCGCAGCAGCTCGAACTCGGTGGCCGTGAGGTGGATCGAGTCACCGCCTCGTGAGACCTCGTGACTGTCCTCGTCCAGGGCGAGGTCGCCGACGACGAGCACCGAGTCCGACCGCCGGTCGGCCGCGCCGGAGCGGCGGATCAGCCCGCGCAGCCGCGCCACGACCTCTTCGAGGCTGAAGGGCTTGGTGACGTAGTCGTCGCCGCCCGCGGTCAGACCGGCGATGCGGTCCTCCACGGCGTCCTTCGCGGTGAGGAACAGCACCGGTACGTCAGGCAGTTCGCGCCGCAGACGGCCGAGGACGGCGAGGCCGTCCATGTCGGGCAGCATCATGTCGAGGACCACGGCGTCCGGCCGGAACTCCCGCGCGGTCTGAAGGGCACCCGTGCCGTCGCCCGCGCTCCGGATCTGCCAGCCCTCGTACCGCAGGGCCATGGACAGGAGTTCGGTGATCGACAGCTCGTCGTCCACCACAAGCACGCGGACGGGGCTCCCGTCCGGCCTCAGCAGTTCGGTGCGCCCCTGGGGCGAGGTCGTGGTCATGGTGGACACCCTCTCGGGGCCCTCTGAGAACACGCTTTCAGGAATCTGTGTTTTCCCTGAGAAACACACAGGTACCTCTCAGGGAACGCCTGGGTGTCCGCCCGTCCGCACACGGCTCCGCGCCGGTGCCCGGCCCCGGGCCGTGCGGATCATGTGCGTCCGGTGTGCGTCCGGACGGGCCGGCGAGGCCTCGGTGAACCGCTGATGAGAGCGTAACTCCGCGGAAGGCCGGGCGCCCGCCGGGGACTTGCCGGGCGGCTCCGGGCCGTCCCTGCCGGGTCCGTCCCGGGGATTCCTCCCGGACGTCCGGCGCGGCTCAGAACAGCCCCTCCTGAGGGGCCGTGAACTCCCGTACGGGTACGTCGATCTCGCCCTCCCGCCCGGCCCGCGCGGCGGTCAGCTCCCATCCGGGCAGCAAGCGCGTGTCGAGGACGACGACCCCGCGCCGGGTGGCGAGATGCAGGTCCGGCCCGGCGGCCGCGACGAGTTCACCGCTCACCGCACCGCCCGGGGTCAGCTCGACCACCTCGCCGACGGCGGCGGGCACCCCGTCGAGCCCGAAGGCCCGGACGTGGTCGACGACTTGGCAGGGTTCGGGCACCAGGGCCTCCGGCCACTGCCCGAGCGCCAGGGCCCGCGCGTGCAGCGCGACGATCTCGGCGGCCCGCTCGGGGGCGCTCCCCGGCAGGGCGGCCCGTACGACGCGCTTGGCGCCGTACGGGATCCGGTCGGGCACCCGGAGCGCGGCCCGCAGCAGTTCCTCGGCCCGCCGCGCGGCCATCAGCGGCCCGGCGCCCAGCCAGCTGAAGCAGACGGCGCCCTGTTCCAGCAGCCGGGCCGGACCGCGCTCCACGGCGGTGATCCCGACCTTGGCCATCCCGGGCCCGAACCACGCCAGATACACGTGGTAGGGCCGGGGGTCGTCCGCGATGCCGTCGGCGGCCACCGAGTGCACCCGGTCCAGCCGTGCGCACTCCTCGCAGCGCCCGCCGGTACTGCGCCCGGACACCGTGGCGCGGACCGCGCAGGCGTGCCCCCGCGCCCCCACGCACTCCCGGACACCCGCGCCGGCCGCCCTGAAGGCGACGCGGCTGCCCGGCCCGAGCGCGCTGCGCCGCCCGCCGCTCCACACCAGCACGGGCCCGCCGTCCGGCCACCGCAGCCCCGAGCATTTCCACACCTGTGCCATCACTCGCGAGCGTAGACGTCGGGACTGACAACGGGGGGAGCACGGATGGGGCAGCGGCCCGGCAGGGGTAATCGGGAACGACCACGCACGGCAAGCCGCGACCGCCCGCGGACCCCGCCCGCGCCCTGTCCGCGATGGACCACCTCACCGCGGCGCACCTGCTCGGCCAGCAGGAGCCCGCCCGGCGGCTCGGGGCCGGCGTCACGGACCTCACCCGCTTCGGCTTCGTCCTGGAGGCCGGCGAGGACGAGGACCTGCTGACCGCGGGGACCTCGCCGCCCGCGCCCATGTGACGACGGGCGCGGTGACGGGCGTCCTCGACCGCCTGGAGCACGCGGGCCACATGACCGGCGCCCGGACCCCGACGACCGCCGCCGGGTCCGGGTGGCCGCGGTCCCGGACGCGGTCAGCCGGGTCGGCGCGGTGCACGCCGGTCACTACCGGGGTCTCGCCGACCTGTTCGCCGACTACAGCGCCGACGAACTGGCCGTCCTCACCGACTGGTTCACCCGCGCGACGCGTCTGGCCCACGAGTCCCTGGAAGGGCTGTCCTCCCCCGGGTAGAGGGGCCGCATCCACCCGTTTTCCACCCCGCTTCCACCCATGGGCCGAAGAGCCGGACGGGGCCGGAACCGGATAGTCGGGGCATGACGCTTTCGGACTGGATCATCGATGTCGCCCTCATCCTCGTGGTCGTCAGGCAGCTGCGGGAGGAGAGGCTGACGACCTTCCGGCTGCTGCTGCCGCTGGGCCTGGTCACCTGGGTGGCGACGAGCTACCTGCACGACATCCCGACGGCGGGCAACGACCTCGTCCTCACAGGGACGTTCGCCGGCATCGGCGTCGCCTGCGGCGTGGCCGGCGGCCTGCTCACCCGGGTCCGCCTCGCGGACGAACACGTCCGGGTCAAGGCGACCCTGGGCGCGGCGGCCCTGTGGGTGCTCAGCATGGGCTTCCGGCTGGGCTTCGCGATCTGGACCTCGCACCCCTCCGGCGAGACCCGCATAGGCCGCTTCTCGGCCGACCACGACATCACCAGCGCACAGGCCTGGGTCGCCGCGCTGGTCCTCATGGCCGTCAGCGAGGTCGTCATACGGCTGGGCATCATCGTCCTGCGCGGACAGACCCTCCGGAGCCGCGAGCGCACCCGCGTCCTCACCGCCGCGTGAGCCACGCGCGCCTCCCCTGAAGCCCCGGCGCCCCGTGCGGCGTCCCGGTCCCTGCCCTGTGTTACGTTGCGCGCCTTGATCGTGAGGGTTGTGGGGGGCCTTTCATGAAGTCGGCACGTATCTCGGTGCCCACCGCCGCGGCACTGCTCCTGGGACTGACGACCGTCATCGGTCCCGGTGCCACGGGTTCGTACGCGGCACCGTCGGACGTTCCTCTGCCCCTCGCGCACTTCGCGCACCTGGTGGTGGACGCTCCGCACGGGCACCTGTTCATCAGCGGCGGGGCGGGCACCGACGGGATCCTCGTCACCGACCTCGACGGCGGACACCCGACGACGATCGGCGACGAGCCGGGCGCCACCGGCCTCGCCCTCTCCGCCGACGGCTCCTCGCTGTACGCGGCCCTCCCGGACCAGGACGCGATCTCGGTGATCAGCACGGAGAACCTGACCGAGTCGGCCCGCCGGGCCACCGGGCCGGGCACGCGTCCCGACTCGCTGGCCGTCGCCGGGGGCACCCTCTGGTTCGGTTACGGCATGGCGGGCGCCGGCGGCATCGGCTCCGTCGACGGCACCGGGGCGGTCACCCTCCGGCAGGATCCGGACGGCTGGACGGCGCCGCCGGTGCTGGCCACGACCCCCACGCCCTCGGGCGCGCTCGCGGCCGCCGCCCAGACGGGCGGCACCTCCGCCGTCGTCACGTACCGGGCCGAGGACGGCGCCCTGACCCGGCGGGCGGCCAGGCAGCTGCCGGTCCCCGACCTGAGCGACCTCGCGCTCACGGCGGACGGCACCCATCTGGCGGTCCCGACCGTCCACGGCGCGACCGCCGACCGGTACCGCACCTCGGACCTCGCGGTCGACGGACAGTTCGCGGACGGGGTGTACGGCCAGGCCGTCGCCGTGGCGGCGGACGGGACCCTGGCCGCCGGCTCCCACTCACTCGTGACGTTCCCGGAAGCGGGCGAGGGCGAGTACACCGCCTACTCCTGGGCCCGGGACCTGGACTCCGCCCCGCACGGGCTCGCCTGGGCGCCGGACGGGAGCCGGGTCTACGGCGTGGCCGTGGACGCCTCGGGGGGAACACCGACGCTCCACGTCTCCACCGACCCGGAGACGGCGCCGGTCACGCTCTACGGCAAGGCAGCCACGCCGCTCGCGCCGGGCGAGGCCTACTCGTTCGTGGTGTCCCCCGACTCGAGCCTCGCTCTCGGCGCCGGACAGTCCCTGCTCCCCGGCACGGTCCGCATCACCCGCTACGACGACGCCGACCCGGACGGCGTGCCCGTCCCCGACCCGGTCACCACCCCGGCGAGGATCCCGGTCGACTTCTTCGGCTCCTACCGCGTCGACGGCACGGCCCCGACCACCGGCGGGCTCAGCTTCCGCGTCGACTACTCCGGCGGCGGCGCCTACCGACCGGCCGCGCGTTCCTTCGACGTCCCGGTCGCCAAGTACGCGCCCGCCATGGCGCTGACCGCACCCGCCACCGCCGTCCGCGCCAAGGCGCTGACCGTCACGGGGCGGCTCACCTGGCCGCACCCGCAGGTGCGCACGGGCACGGTGCACGTCGTCAGGACCGACGCGGCGCACCCCTCCGGCTCCGCGGCGGGCACCGCGTCCGTCGCCGCCGACGGCACCTTCGCCTTCCACGACACCCCGCAGGTCGGCGGTACGGACACCTATGTCTTCACCTACGACGGCGGCACGTCCTACCTCCCGGTCACGGCGGCGGCGAAGGTCCAGGTGTCCCGGGCCACGGCCGCCCTGACCGTGGCGGCGAACGCGAAGTCGTACCGCTCCGGCACGACCGCCAAGGTCACCGCGCACCTGGGGACCACGTACAACTCCCGCACCGTGACGCTCTACGCCCAGCCCGCCGGAGCGTCCCGGACCCAGCTCAAGAGCGGCACGGTGGACGCGCACGGGAACCTCACCGCCTCGTACAAGGTCACCCGTAACACCGTCCTCAGCGCGGCCTTCACGGGCGACTACCGCTACGCCCCGCGGACGGTGACCACGACGGCGACCGTCACCCCGACGACCCGGACGCGGCTGCAGTGGCCGGTCTCGACCACCCGCATCGGTTCCACCGCCTACCAGGTGTTCTACAAGTCCGAGACCACGATGGGCTTCGACGTCCAGGTCACACCCCGTCAGTCCGGCGGCTGCACCACGGTCTCCGTCGAGCGGTACCGGTCGGGGTCCTGGCACCAGGTCGCCGCGGAGAGCTGCGTCGCCCTGTACGGCGACGGCTGGTACGACTACAGCCGCTCCCTGAAGCTCTTCACGAGCAACGACCGCTACCGCGTCCGCGCCCACTACACGCCGCCGGCCAAGGGCGCGCAGACCGGCGGCACATGGACCGCGTGGACCTACCTGACGGTCCGGCCCGGCAGCCCCAGGTAGTCGCACCGCCGCCAGACAAAGCCAAAGGCCCCGGAGGAACCCGGGGCCTTTGCTGTCGGCTGCCGGCCGCTAGGCGGCCCTGGGGGACGCCGAGGGCGTGCCCACGGCGGCCTCCTGCCCGTCCTCGGACCAGGAGCTCTCGTCATCCCCGAAGTCCGGGGCCTGGAAGGGCATGATCGCGGGAGGCGGCGAAACTACGGTGGAGCGGCGGGGTTGCCCTTCCACGGCGGAGAACAGCGACGTCGAGTCGATGAGAGGTCTGCCTTTCGTTACGGGTCCCCGCAAGGACCCGGCGTGCCGTGACCGGGCACAGCGGTCCTACAGCTTGGTCATCTTGGCGTACGGGCTCAGGATCCGCATCTGTGCCGAACCGAAGTCCACGAGGGCCGCGGTTCCGTCCTCGACACCGATGACCCGGCCGAGTCCGTACACGTCATGAGTGACCTGGTCGCCCACCGCGAAGTGCTTGGGAGCCGGTACGACCGGGGCCTTGAACGGGCTGGTGGGCAGATGGCGCTTCGGCGCCGCAGGCTTTGTCATGACTCAGTATGAGCCTACGCACGGCCCATTCCGCTGTGGTCGGCGGCACAGATCCACACTCCACACCCCGAATCATGGCCCTGACCTGGCATTTCCCACTTCCATTAGATCTGCGCATCGTGACGGCCGGGTCAGTGAGCGAGGTTCCGCTCGAACCAGTGAGGCGCGTACGGCTCCGCGCTGAACGCCTCGACCTCCACGAATCCCGCGGTCTCGTACAGCCGCCTGGCCTCCGCGCGCGTGCCGTTCGTCTCCAGCCGCAGGATCCTCGCCCCGCGGGCGGCCGCCTCCTCCGCGAGGCGCTCCAGGATGCGCCGGCCCAGGCCGAGGCCCCGCACGTCCGGGGACGTCCACATCCGCTTCACCTCGGCGATCCGCGTCTCGGGGTGCAGCATGAGCGCGCCGCACCCCAGCGGGACGCCCCGCGCGCTCGCCACCAGGATCAGTCCGTGCGGCAGGGTCATGTCCTCGTCGCTCGCGGGGAGACTCCGGGCGGGGTCGAAGCCGGTGTCGCACCGCCGTCCCAGCTCCTCGGCACAGGCACGCAGGCAGTGGCGGGCATCGGGATCACGCGGGTCCGTGATCCGGATCCGCACCTGTGAGGCGAGCAGCAGCCGCTCGACCTCCGCCATCGCGGCCACCAGGCGCCCTCGCTGACCGTCGGTCAGCGGACCGAGGACCGATTCGGCGAGCGCGTCGGACCCGCGGTCCAGCTCCGCCCGCTCCGCCACGCCGGCCTCGGTGAGGCGCACCTTCCGCACCCGTCCGTCGTCCGGATCCTGGACCGTGGTCACCAGCCCGTCCGACTCCAGCCGCCGCAGCTGCCGGCTCAGGTACCCGGAGTCCAGCCCCAGCCGCGAACGGAGCACCCGCACCTCGGAACCGTCGGCCTCGATCTCCCACAGCAGCCGCGACAGGCCGAGCGGACGGTCCCTCGACAGAGAGGCGTCGTTCAGCGCCCCGACCCGCTGCGTGACCGCCCGGTTGAACCTGCGCACCACGTCGATCTGCTCTCGCTCCATTCTCTGACAATAGTCAGAGAAGGTGAAAGCAAGAGGCGGACATAAAGGGACGAATCTAGACTGACGGCGTCGAGAAGGCCCCAGACAGGGAGATGTGCACCATGGCAAAGCGAGGGAACAAGCGGCGGGCCCGCAGGAAGAAGAAGTCGAACCACGGCAAGCGGCCCAACGCCTGAGCCGGCTCGCCCAGACGCCCAGGGCGATACCGCACCCGAGGCGATCGCACACCCGAAACGCGAGAGGCCCCGGATCTCTCCGGGGCCTCTCGCCTGTGTGCACTCGGCAGGATTCGAACCTGCAACCTTCTGATCCGTAGTCAGATGCTCTATCCGTTAAGCTACGAGTGCTTGTTTTCTTGCTTTTTTTGTCTTCGCTCCCGGCCCTTCCGGCCCGCTCGCGGCGACAGGAAGAACATTACATGACTGCCGCCGCCATGTGAAATCCGTTAGCCGCACCCCTTGTGAGCTGCGGAAACGACGTATCCGAGGCTCTGAACGACTCAGGGAGCCCGACCTGAGTGGTCGGACTCCCTGAGACAGGTGCGGAGGCGGAGGGATTTGAACCCTCGATGGGATTGAAGTCCCAAACCGCATTAGCAGTGCGGCGCCATAGACCGGACTAGGCGACGCCTCCAGCACAGCCGCCCGCGCGAGCGCGAGTGGTGCGTGCAGATGATGACACAGTCGAGCGTGCTGTCACCAATCGGCTCCCACGGTACTAGGCAGCCGGGCCGCAGGGCAAAGCCCTTCCGGTGGTCGGGGCGGCGCAACGTCCGGGCCGCCGGCGCGTTGGGCAGGGCATGTCTCACTTCGCCGTGCGGGGCGCCCTCGGAGCCGTCGCCGCCGTCCTCGGATCCCTCCCCGCCCTGCCCGCCGCCGCCGCGGGCCAGGGCGACCACCTCACCGTCACCGTGCGGCACGCCGGGGCCGGGCGGGACGGGACGTACGAGCTGTCCTGTCATCCCGGCGCCGGGACTCACCCGGACGTGGGCGCGGCCTGCGAGGCGCTCGACCGGAACACCCGCTGGGGACATGACACCTTCGCCCCGGTCGCCCCCGGCACCGCCTGCACCATGCTCTACGGCGGACCGGCCACCGCCCATGTCACCGGCACCTGGGCCGGCCGCCCGGTGGACGCCGACTACGACCGCAGCAACGGCTGCGAGATCGGCCGCTGGAACCAGATGGTGCCGCTCCTGCCCGACCTGGGCGCCTGACCCGCCGGCCGCCCCTTCGGCACGGTGGGCGCGCACGGCGAGGGCCCCGCGCCCGCGAAGGTTCCGCGAAGGCGCGGCGGAGGTGACGTGTGTCGGTCACATGTTCGCCGTCACTTCGTCGTGCGACCTCCCTCTCATCCGGGGCCGTGAGCGCAATCGGTGCCTTTAGACTCCCTCGCGTGACACGTCGCGGGCCGGTTGGCAAGATGGCCCGAGCGGTCGGCAAGGTGCGGTAACAGGGAGGAAGCGTCTCGTGAGCAGCAGGCCATCCCGAGGCGCTGCTCGCCTCGCAGCCATACTCGATGCACTGCCGGACGCGTTGGTGCTGGTCAACGCCAATGGGACCGTCGTCAACGCGAACACGATCGCTCTGGAGGCGTTCGAGGCACCGGGTACCGCGCTGGTCGGGCGAGGGCTGCTGGATCTGCTTCCGGAATTCGACTCGCGGCTGATCCCCGGGTCGATGCGGCGGCCCGACCACATGGACCCGCGCGGACGCACCAGGCCCACGCGGATGATGGCGCGCCGGACCGACGGCTCCGAGTTCCCGGTCGAGGTGACCAGCGCCAACCTGGAGAACGGGCAGCAGGCGTACGACGGTTACGGCTACGGCGCCGACGAACTGCTGATGCTCGTCGTGCGCGACCTGACCGGCACCGTGGACACCGAGGCCGAGCTGGCCCGCTCGCAGCGGCAGACCGAGATGATCCTGCGGGCCGCGAGCGAGGGTGTCGTAGGGACGGACACGGACGGGCGGATCGTCCTCGTCAATCCGGCCGCCGCCCAGATACTGGGCTACCGGGCCGGCGAACTGGGCGGCAAGGAACTGCACAACCTGGTGCTGCACGCCCGCGCGGACGGCTCGCCGTTCCCGTACGCCGAGTCGCCGCTCGCCGACACCCTGCGCTCCGGGCGCAAGCACCGGGTGCGCGGGCAGGTGCTGTGGGCCAAGGGCGACAAGAAGGTGCCGGTCGACCTGACGACCGCGCCGGTCCGCGACGGCGACCAGCTCGTCGGCGCCGTCATGACCTTCACCGACCGGCGGCCGTACGACAGCCTGGCCGAGGAGAAGGACGCCCGGGAGAGGGCGCACGCCGAGGAGCTGGAGCGGCTCTCCGAGGAGCACGCCTCCGACCTGACCGCGCTGCGCCAGAAGCACGTCACCGAGGTCGAGGAGCTGCTGGAGCGGCATGCCGAGGAGCTGGCGTCGGGCGAGGAGCGGTACGCGGCCCTCGGTGAGCGCGAGAAGGACCGTTACGAGGCCCTGTACGGGCGGCACGAGCAGCTGCTGACCCTGCTGGCGCAGTCGCTGCGGGGCCCGCTCGACGAGCTGCGCCGGGAACTGGCCGCGCTCGCCGCCGACGACGCCGGGCAGCTGTGGCCCGAGGCCAACCAGGTGCTGCACCACCTTTCGGCCGGTTACTCGCGCATCACCCAGCTCATCGACAACGTCCTCGGCTACCAGGCGCTGGACGCCGGGACCGAGGACATCAACCGCACGAAGGTGATGCTGGACGCGGTCGTCGCCGCGGGGGTGGAAGGAGCGGTGGAGCTGATCGGGCCCGGCCGGGTCCAGTTCGCCGTGCACGCGCCGCCCATCGAGGCCGAGGTGGACCCGCAGCGGCTCGCCGTCGCGCTCGCCCACCTCGTCGCGGATGTCGCGGGTGTCGACGCGACCGGCAACGCGCCGGTCTCCGCCGGCGGCTACATGGACAACACGGTGGTGGTGGCCGCGGCCCAGCGCGGTGAGGTCGTCCGTATCGAGGTGCGCGGGCCGTACCCCGGGGGCGATCCGGTGCACGAGCCGATCGTGCGGGGCATCGTGCGCGCGCACGGCGGTGTGCTGCAGACGCACGAGGTGCCCGGCATGAGCGGCAGCGCGTTCGTCCTGGAGGTGCCGATCGGCGGCGGCGCGGGTGCCGTGCCCCCGCCGGTGGGGACGGCCGTGGCCGCGATCCCGGCCGCCACCGCCGACGACGGCGGGGCCGGCGGACGGCGGCGGGCCCGGCGGTCCTCCGTGGACGCCTTCCTGGAGAGCGACGTGTCCGGCGGCGAGGCCGCCGAGGGCGAGGCCCCGGCCGGTGCGCCGACCGGGCGCCGGCGCCGGCGGGCCGCCGAGGCGGCCGACCAGGAGAGCGGACCGGCCGCGATCGAGAGCGCGGCGGGCCCCGACGGGGCCGAACCGGCGTCCGGGGGCACCGGGCGGCGGCGCGGGCGTGCGGCCGACGCCGCCGCGGGCGACGACGGCGGGGTCTCCGAGGGCGCCGTGGTGACGGCGGCCGAGCAGGGATCGGGTACGGCCGCGGCGGGGACGGGCCTCGGTGGCACGGTGCCGCCGCAGGGCGTGCCCGCGCCGGCGGCCGGGCGCCGTGCCCGGCGTGAGCCCGACGAGCGTCAGGCGCTGCCGCCGGCGCTGCCCGCGGCCACCGCGCAGCAGGACGACGACGAGCAGCCGAGCGGACGCAGGCGGCGTGCGCTGGCCGCGGCGGCGGAGCGGGCCGAGCAGCAGCAGGCGGGCCCGCGCCCGGTCTTCGCGCTGCCGCCCGCCGCGGCCGACCGTGCCCCCGAACCGGCCGCGGTGGCCGCCGAGGAGGGCCGGCACGACGCGGTGGCGCACGACCAGGCCGAGGACCACACCCCGCCGCAGCCGCATCCCACCAGCGCGCCCACGGGCCGCCGCCGGCGCTCCGTGGGCCAGCCCGAGGAGGGCGCCCAGGCCGTCGTGCCGACGGTGCCGGCGCAGGCGGGCGCCCACGGTCTGCCGGTTCCGCCCGCGCAGCCCGGACCGGGCATCCCGGCCCAGGCGGGTCCGTCCGGTCAGCCGGTTCCGCAGGCGCAGCCGGGCGCGACCGCCGTACCGGTGCAGGCACCGGTACGGCCGCAGGGCCCCGCCGCGCAGGTCCCGGCTCAGCCGCTGCCCGCGCAGCCCGCCCCGGCCGGAGCCCAGCCGCTCCCCGCGGAGGCCGCCCCGGCGGCTCCCGGGCCGCGGCAGTGGCCGGACGGCGCCGAGGAGGCGCCCGCGGCCGCCACTCAACCCGCCCGCGCCGCGCAGCCGTTGCCCGCCGAGGCGACGCCCGCGCCGGTCGACCCGGACTCCACCCAGGGCCGGGCGTTCAGCGTGCGCACGCTGGGGCAGGGCGTGCCGTTCTCGCGGCAGGCCGCGCAGGTGCAGCAGCCGACCGCGACCCCGCCGCCGCACCAGCCGGGCGGCAACGGCCGGCGCCGCAAGCTGGGCACGCGCGACGAGCAGCAGCCCGAACTGGGCGCCCGGCCGCATCCGCAGGCCGAACAGGCGGCGTCCCAGCCGCTGCCGCAGCCGTCGACGGCCGGGCAGTCCCGGCTCGTGGGGGCCACCGAGGGCGCCGGACGGTCGTACGCCATAGGCGCTCCGGACGTGAACGCCGCCGAGGGCCCGGAGCCGCTGGACGGTCCGGGCGGCGCGGTCGAGGTCGCGGATCCGCCGCGTCCGCAGCCGCTGGACGACGAACTGCCCCCGGAGCCGCTGGACAACCCGCGCCGGCTGCTGGTGTGGCCCGCGCCGGACGTCACCACCCAGCAGGCGCTGAGCGACCGCGGCTACCGGCCGGTGATCGTGCACTCCCGCGAGGAGGTCGACGCGCAGATCGCCGCGTTCCCGGCGGCGCTGTTCGTCGACCCGCTGACCGGGCCGATCACCCGGACCGCGCTGCAGTCGCTGCGGCAGGCGGCGGTGGCGGCCGAGGTCCCGGTGATGGTCACGGCCGGACTGGGCCAGGCGACACGCGAGGCGGCGTACGGCGCCGATCCCGCCGTGCTGCTGAAGGCGCTCGCGCCGCGGGACACCGAACAGCATCCGCCGCGGGTGCTGCTCATCGAGGAGCACGCGGAGATCGCGCTCGCGCTGACCGCGACGCTGGAGCGGCGCGGGATGCAGGTCGCGCGGGCGGCCAGTGACGCGGACGCGGTGGCGCTGGCCGGTCAGCTGCGGCCGAACCTGGTGGTGATGGACCTGATGCAGGTGCACCGCGGCCAGGCCGGCATCATCGACTGGCTCCGGGCGAACGGGCAGCTCAACCGGACGCCGCTGGTCGTCTACACGGCGGCCGTCGACGAGGCCGACCTGCCCCGGCTGGCGTCCGGAGAGACGGTGCTGTTCCTCGCGGAGCGGTCCACGAGCAACGAGGTGCAGGACCGGATCGTGGACCTGCTGGCCCGGATCGGCACGAACTAGGGCCGCCGGGGCGGGCCGACGACGATTCTCCGCCGTCGGCCCGGCGGCCGGTCAGAGGCTGGTCACGTCCAGGTCGCCCTCGGCGTACCGCCTGCGCAGCACCTTCTTGTCGAACTTGCCGACGCTGGTCTTGGGCACCGCCGTCACCATCGTCCAGCGCTCCGGCAGCTGCCACTTGGCGATCTTGCCCTCCTCGGCGAGGAAGACGCGCAGGGCCTCGAAGGTGGCCGTGGAGCCCTCCCGCAGCACGACCGTCGCCAGCGGGCGCTCGCCCCACTTGTCGTCCGGTACGGCCACCACCGCGGCCTCGGCGACGTCCGGGTGGGACATCAGCGCGTTCTCCAGCTCCACCGAGGAGATCCACTCGCCGCCGGACTTGATGACGTCCTTCGCGCGGTCGGTGAGGGTGAGGAAGCCGTCGGGGGAGATGGTGCCGACGTCACCGGTCTTCAGCCAGCCGTCCTCGCTGAACTTGTCGGCGGGGCGCAGCGGTTCGGCCTCGGGGCCGTTGTAGTAGGCGCCCGCGATCCAGGGGCCGCGGACCTCCAGTTCGCCGGCCGACTCGCCGTCCCAGGGGAGGCGTTCGCCGCCGGGGCCGGTCAGCCGGGCCTGGACACCGGCCGGGAAGCGGCCCTGGGTGAGGCGGTAGGTGAACTCCTCGTCGGTGCCGACGGCGTGGGCCGGCGGGCGGGAGACCGTGCCGAGCGGGGAGGTCTCGGTCATGCCCCAGGCGTGGCAGACCCGCATGCCCAGCTCGTCGAACGCGGCCATGAGGGAGGGCGGACAGGCCGAGCCGCCGATGGTGACCTGGGTGAGCGAGGCGACGTCGCGGGGCCGGGCGGTGAGTTCGCCGAGCAGCCCCTGCCAGATGGTGGGGACCGCGGCCGCGTGCGTGGGCCGCTCGCTCTCGATCATCTCGGCGAGCGGGGCGGGCTGCAGGAAGCGGTCCGGCATGAGGAGGTTGACGCCGGTCATGAAGGTGGCGTGCGGCAGGCCCCAGGCGTTGACGTGGAACTGGGGCACCACGACCAGCGAGGTGTCCTGGTCGGTCAGGCCCATCGACTGGGTCATGTTGACCTGCATGGAGTGCAGGTAGATCGAACGGTGGCTGTACACCACGCCCTTGGGGTCGCCGGTGGTGCCGGAGGTGTAGCACATGGCGGCGGCCCGGCGTTCGTCCAGCTCGGGCCAGTCGTATGTGGTCGGCTTGTCGGCGATCAGGTCCTCGTACTCGTGGACGGGCACGGTCGCGCCGTCCAGCAGGGACCGGTCGCCGGGTCCGGCCACCACGATGTGCCGCAGCGGCTGGAGGTGCGGGAGCAGCGGGGCGAGCAGCGGCAGCAGCGAACCGTTGACGATCACGACCCGGTCGGCCGCGTGGTTCACGATCCAGGCCAGTTGTTCGGCGGGCAGCCGCAGGTTGAGCGTGTGCAGGACCGCGCCCATGGAGGGGATCGCGAAGTACGCCTCGGTGTGCTCCGCGTTGTTCCACATGAGGGTGGCCACGCGGTCGTCGTCCCGGACTCCGAGGTCGTCGCGGAGGGCGTGGGCCAGCTGCGCGGAGCGGGCGCCGATCTCGGCGAAGCTGCGGCGGTGCGGCTCGGCCTCGCCCGTCCAGGTGGTCACCCGTGATGCGCCGTGGACCCGTGACCCGTGCGTCAGGATCGTGGAGATCAGCAGCGGTACGTCCTGCATGGTGCTCAGCACGGCGTCCTCCCGGGGCAACATTGCCTACTCGGCGGTAAAGGGGCTGCGCTGATTCTGCTCACATACCAGTCGGTATGTCACTAGGGGCGGGACAACTGACACAGTCGGCCGTGGTCTGTCCGGCTATCGGGCGATCTCCAGCTCGGGATCCTCACGCAGCTTGCCGAGCGCACGCGACACGGCGGACTTCACGGTGCCCACGGAGACCCCGAGCACCTCGGCCGTCTGCACCTCGCTGAGGTCCTCGTAGTACCGCAGCACGACCATCGCCCGCTGCCGCGCGGGCAGCTTCATGATCGCCCGCCACATCGCGTCGTGCAGCGCCTGCCGCTCCGCCGGGTCGTCCCCGCCGCCCACCGGCTCCGGCTCGGGCAGCTCGTCGCAGACGAACTCGTCGACCCGGCGCTTGCGCCACTGCGAGGTCCGGGTGTTCAGCAGGGCCCGGCGCACGTAACCGTCGAGGGCCCGGTGGTCCTCGATCCGCTCCCAGGCCACGTAGGTCTTGGCGAGCGCGGTCTGGAGCAGGTCCTCCGCGTCGTTCGGGTTCGCGGTCAGGGAGCGGGCGGTACGCAGCAGCACCGGCTGACGGGCCCTGACGTACGACGCGAACGACGGGTACGGCCGGGTCTGCCGCCCCGAGACAGCGGCGCCCGAGGCGCTGGTGCAGACGGGTGTGGTCATGGCTCCACGCTATGAGCGAACGGTACGGGGGCGGATCGGCCGCAGGTCCCGAAGGAGAGTCCGCCTCAGGTTGTAGGGGTGGGGCTGGCTACACCTCCTGAAGGTGGAGTACGAGGGCGGTACTCCTGCGGGTTCACCCCTGGGGGTGCGGGCCGGCCGGGGCGCCGGAGCGCGCGCCGGCCCGCCCCCGGTTCATCCGTCCGAGGTCAGGACCAGCCCCGATGTGGGCACTCCGGTGCCGGCCGTCACCAGGACCCGGCCCGCGCCCGGTATCTGGTTCGCCGCGGTCCCCCGAAGCTGGCGTACTCCTTCCGCGATCCCGTTCATCCCGTGGAGGTAGGCCTCCCCGAGCTGGCCGCCGTGCGTGTTCAGCGGCAGCCGCTCCTCGGCCACGAAGTCCGCCGCCTCCCCGCGCCCGCAGAACCCGAACTCCTCCAGCTGCATCAGCACGAACGGCGTGAAGTGGTCGTACAGGATGCCCACGTCGATGTCGGCCGGGGCCAGCCCCGAACCGCGCCACAGCTGTCCGGCCACCACACCCGTTTCCGGCAGGCCGGTCAGGTCGTCCCGGTAGAAGCCGGTCATCTGCTCCTGGCCCCGGCCGGCGCCCTGCGCGGCCGCCGCGATCACGGCCGGCGGACGCGGCAGGTCCCGCGCCCGCTCCACCGAGGTGACGACGAGCGCCTGGCCGCCGTCCGTCTCCTGACAGCAGTCCAGCAGGCGCAGCGGTTCGACGATCCAGCGGGACGCCGCGTGGTCGGCGAGGGTGATCGGGCGGCCGTGGAAGTAGGCGGCGGGATTGGTCGCCGCGTACTTCCGGTCCACCACCGCCACGTGGCCGAACGCCTCCGGGGTCAGCCCGTACGCGTGCAGGTAGCGCTGTGCCGCCATCGCCACCCAGGACGCCGGGGTGAGCAGCCCGAACGGCAGCGTCCAGCCGAGCGCCGCGCCCTCCGCCGACGGCTCCCGGCGCTGCACGCCCGAGCCGAACCGGCGTCCCGACCGCTCGTTGAACGCCCGGTAGCAGACGACGACCTCGGCCACTCCCGCCGCCACCGCCAGCGCCGCCTGCTGGACCGTCGCACAGGCCGCGCCGCCGCCGTAGTGCACGCGGGAGAAGAAGGACAGCTCGCCGATCCCGCAGGCCTGCGCCACGGTGATCTCCGGGCTGGTGTCCATCGTGAACGTCACCATCCCGTCCACGTCGGCCGCGGTCAGCCCCGCGTCGGCCAGCGCGGCCCGCACCGCCTCCGCCGCCAGCCGCAGCTCGCTGCGCCCCGAGTCCTTGGAGAACTCGGTGGCCCCGATCCCGGCGATCGCCGCCCGCCCGCCGAGCGAGTCCCGGCCCCGGACGCTCATGCCTCCTCCTCGTCGACGACGGTGACGGTCACCAGGGAGCCGGTGAGGTGGACGGTCACCGTGCCGGTGACGTGGTCGCCGATGCCGTTGGTGCCCCTCACCCGGACCCTCGCCGTGCCGGTGTCGTCGTCCAGTTCCTCGACGCGGCCGGTCAGCACCATGGTGTCTCCCGGGTGGTTGGGCGCGCCGAGCCGGATGGCGACCTTGCGAAGCTCCGCCGTCGGCCCGAAGAAGTCGGTGATGTACCGGCCGACGAGGCCGTTGGTGGTCAGGATGTTCATGAAGATGTCCGGCGAGCCCTTCCGGCGGGCCAGCTCGGCGTCGTGGTGCACGTCCTGGTAGTCCCGGGACGCGATCGCTCCGGCCACGATCAGCGTCCGGGTGATCGGGATCTCCAGGGGCGGCAGCTCGGTGCCCACGTCCGGCCGTGTCGTCTCACTCCGCATGCGCGATCAACTCCCCCAGTTCCTGGAGCACTTCGCTCCCGCTGCCGAGATAGGCGTCCAACTGGCGCCCCCACAGGAAGTGCCGGTGCACCGGATGCCCGACGTCGGCGCCCGCGCCGCCGTGCAGATGCTGGCCGGTGTGCACCACCCGCTGTCCCGCCTCGGACGCCCACCACGCGGCGGTCAGCGCGTGCGTGGCGTACGGCAGCCCCGCGTCCCGCCGCCAGGCCGCCTCGTACGCCGTCACCCGGATCGCCTCGACGTCCATGTGGGCGTCGGCGGCCCGGAGCTGGACGGCCTGCCGGGTGGCGAGCGGGCGCCCGAACTGCTCGCGGGTGTTGGTGTGCGCGACGGCCCGAGCCAGCGAGCCCGCGCAGACACCGGCCTGGAGCCCGGCGAAGGCGGTGCGGGCGACGGCCAGGACGTCCGCGTAGGCACCGGGGCCGCCCGGTCCCGGAGCGTCGCCGAGGGGTTCGGCGGGGGCTTCGCGGAGCGTGAGCCGCCCGGCCGACCAGGGCGCGGTCAGCTCGGTCTCCTCGACGCCGGTGCTCTCGCCCGTGCCGAGCGGCACCAGCCAGAGCCGCCGGCCGGCGTCCGCGACCAGGACGTGCGTGGCGTCGCGCAGCCAGGGGACGACGGGGACGGCGCCGGTCAGCCCGCCGCGCTCGGCGGGCCGTACGCCCCGCTGGGCGGGAAACGCCCCGGCGACGACCAGCGATCCGTCCTCGATCCCCGGCAGCAGCCGCTCCCGCTGTTCCGCGGTGCCGTGCGCCGCGACCGCCAGCAGCCCGTACGCACAGCTCGCCGCGTACGGCACCTGGGCGGTGGTCCGCCCCTGTTCCTCCAGGAGCAGTACCAGCCCCAGCAGGCCCAGTTCGCCCACCGCGGCGACCAGTCCGGCCCCGGTCAGGGCCTTCCACAGCTCTTGGTCGCTGCCGCTGCCGGCGGCCCGCAGCCGTTCGTGGGTGGCGAGGTCGGCGAAGATCCCGGCGGCCAGGTCGCGGGCCGCGGCCTGCGCCTCGGTGGGCGTGAAGTCCATGTCAGGCCTCCCCGCCGCCGGCACCGGGACCGGCGAGGCCGTCGACGGTCCGGAAGACGGGCAGGGTCAGCGTGCCCTCCTCGTCCTCGTACCGCCGGAACTCCACCCGTACCGGCAGGCCGATCCGCACCTTGTCGTACGGCACTCCCACCACGTTGCTCACCATCCGCACGCCCTCGGCGAGTTCGACCAGGCCGACCGCGTACGGAGGGTCGAAGGCCGGGAAGGGCGGGTGGTGCATCACGACGTACGAACGGACCGTCCCCTCGCCGGACGACTCGACCGTGTCCCAGTCGAGGCCGCCGCAGGCGTTGCAGCCCGGCAGCCAGGGGTGGCGCAGGGTGCCGCAGCCGGTGCAGCGCTGGATGAGCAGGCGGCCCTCGGCCACGCCCTGCCAGAAAGGGGCGTTGTCCCGGTTGACCACCGGCCGGGGCCGCGCCGGAGCCCTGACCGGCCGCCCGGCGGGCGCGTACTTGAGGACGCGGAGGCGGTGCACGCCCACCGGCTCGTCGCCGACCCGGATGTCCGTGCGCGTGGTGACGAAGTAGCCCGTGCCCAGTCTCGTGGTCTTCCGCGCGGACACCGTCTCGATCACCGTGTCGAAGACCGGCTCGTCGCCCGGCCGCAGCGGGCGCAGGTACTCCTGCTCGCAGTCGGTGGCGACGATCGAGACGCAGCCCGCCTCGTCGAGCAGCGCGGACATCTCGTCGTACGCCCCGGTGCGTGACGGGTTCCCGGACAGGCCGCCCATCGTCCAGGCCTGGAGCATGGTGGGCGGGGCGATCGCGTCCGGCCCCTCGTACGCCGGGTTCGTGTCGCCCATCGCCTCGCACCAGTGCCGGATCATGGGCAGGTTGACCGGGTCCTTGGCGGTGCCCGCCCGGGAGGCCGGCAACCCCTCGTACGCCTTGAGCCGCGCCCCCAGCTCGTCAGTCTCCCCGGCCACGGCCACCCCTCCTCATCCCGAGCCGCATCGTCGCGACGATCTCCCGCTGCACCTCGCTCACCCCGCCCCCGAACGTGTTGATCTGCGCCGCCCTGTTGAGCCGCTCCAGCTCGCCGTCGCCGAACGCCCCCGGCGACCCGGACCGGACCAAAGCCGCCTCGCCGACGATCTCCTGACACATGCGATACGTCGCGACTGCCGATTCCGTTCCCGCGAACTTCACGCCGCTGGCCTCCGCCGGGGCCACCCTGCCCGCCCCCGCGTCCCCCACCAGACGCCAGCTGAGCAGGCGGTTCGCCGCCAGCCGGGCATGCGCTTCGGCCAGTCGGAAACGCACCCAGGGCTCGTCAACACGGCGATCGCCGGTCACCGGATCGGGGGTGCGGGCGGCGGTGAGCGCCGCCTCGTAGAAGTCCTCGGCCTGCATGGCGGTCGCGGCGAGGGCGACCCGCTCGTGGTTGAGCTGGTGGGTGATGAGCGACCAGCCCTCGTGCTCGGCGCCGACCAGGTGCCCTGCCGGGACGCGGACGCCGTCGTAGTACGTCGCCGTGGTGGTCTGCCCGCCCACCGTCTCGATCGGGGTCCAGGAGAAGCCGGGGGCGTCGGTGGGGACCAGGAGGATCGAGATGCCGCGGTGCCGGGGCGCGTCCGGGTCGGTGCGGCAGGCGAGCCAGATCCAGTCGGCGTGCTGGGCGCCCGAGGTGAAGATCTTCTGGCCGTCGATCCGCCAGCCGTCGCCGTCCCGCACCGCCCGGGTGCGCAGGGCCGCCAGGTCGGTGCCGGCGGAGGGTTCGCTGTAGCCGATGGCGAAGACCAGGTCGCCGCTGAGGATGCCGGGCAGGAACCGGGCCTTCTGCTCGTCGTCGCCGTACGTCATGAGCGTGGGCCCGACCGTGTTGAGCGTGACCATCGAGACGGGGGCGCCGGCCCGGTACGCCTCGTCGAAGAAGACGAACTGCTCCTCGGCACCGCGCCCTTGGCCGCCGTAGTCCACGGGCCAGCCGAGGCCGAGCAGGCCGTCCGCGCCGATGCGGCGCAGCAGGGCACGGCGCTCCTCGGGTGCCGCGGGCACGGGGGAGGGCATCAAGGAGCGGAAGTAGGCACGGAGTTCGGCGCGCAGCCGCTGCTGGCGTTCGGTGGGGGCCAGATGCATGATTTCTGACTGTCCGTCAGATACGGCCGCCTGTCAAGGTCGAACAGCGGATGCCGGGAGCGCCCGGGGGGCGGCGGCCCACTCCGGACAAACGCCTGCGCGGCGGTACCGGAGTACCGCCGCGCAGGCGCGCTACATCCCCACGGAGCACACCCCACCCGGGCTCAGGCAGGGGCTACCACAGCCGGGTGAAGTGGACGGCAACGTTGTCGTTGCCCTGCTGGAGGGCCGTCCAGGCGGAGCCGTTGACCTGCGCGGTGTTGCTCTGGTTCGACGCCCCGTTGCCCACCGCGTTCTGCTGCGTGGTGGAGGAGTTGCCGTTGTTGTCGTGGCCGACGCCGCTGCCGATGATGCCCGCCACACCGGCGTTGGCGCTCGATCCGTTGCCGGCGATCGCACCGTTGTCCGCGGCGGCGACACCGGCGAAGAGAGCGGCGGCGAGCGGGAGGGCGGAGACGGCAGCGAGGACGCGGGCGGTACGGATGCTTGCCATGTTGTTTCCTCTCAGAGCCCGGCTGAGCCGGTGAGTACGTCAAGTACGGCTGTTTCCGGGGCAGTTGGCCGACCGCCTCGGGGTTGTCATCGACGTCGCGAGATCAGGATTGCCCACCGAATCCCCGGCGAACCAGTCCTTCCGGTCTCATTCGCCCTCAAGCGTGATGACAAGTCGATAAACCCCTTTCGCCATCTTTGGTCGATTCACGTCCTGATCGTGACCAGTCAGGACAGCACCACCGCAGGCACTCCAAGAGGAGAACCGATCCGGCGCGGGTTCCGGCCAGGCCACCGCGCCCGGCATGCCGCACCGACCCCCTCTTCCTTTTTTCGAACGTACGTACGAACATGGATCCATGGCCACCACCGACCGGCAGGCCACGACGCTGGCCCTCGCACACGCCCTGTCAGCCGCCGAGCGCGGCCTGGCCGTCATCCCCCTGTCCCGGACCAAACTCCCGGCCCTGCGCTCCCCCCACCGATCCCTCCACCCCGACCAGCCGCGACCGGCGCTGCCGCCCTGCCACGGCGAGTGCGGCCACCCCGGCCACGGCGTGTACGACGCCACCACCGACCAGGCCCGCGTCCGCGAACTGTTCGCGGCGGCACCCTGGGCCACCGGCTACGGCATCGCCTGCGGACTGCCCCCGTACCGCCTCATCGGCGTCGACCTCGACGTGAAGACCGGCACCGACGCCCCCGGAGCCCTGCGCGAACTGGCCCTCCGGCACCTGTTCACCATCCCGCCCACGGTCGTCGTGCTCACGCCCAGCGGCGGCCGCCATCTCTGGCTGACCGGACCGCCGGACGCCGTGATCCCCAACTCGGCCGGCCGGCTCGCCCCCGGCATCGACATCCGGGGCGCGGGCGGCTACCTGGTCGGCCCCGGCTCCCGCACCGACCACGGCGTCTACGCCACCGCCCCCGGCACCGAACACCTGGTCCCGGCCCCCTGCCCGCCCTCTCTGCTCCGCCTCCTGCTGCCACCCCCGCGGGCCCCGCACCCGGCGACCCATCCCTCGGTCGGCGACCGCGGCCAGGGCCTGGTCCAGTTCGTCCTCGCAGCCCACGAGGGCCAGCGCAACACCCGCCTGTTCTGGGCGGCCTGCCGCGCCTACGAGAACGGCATCGGCCGCGCCCTGCGCGCCCCGCTGACCGACGCGGCGGTGCGCACCGGCCTGACCGAACGCGAGGCCGGCGCGACGATCGCGTCGGCGGCCCGCATGACGGGCCACCACCCCTGAACGGCGGGGCACGCCGCGGGGCCAGGACCCGCCGAAGAACGCGAGGTCACGAACGCGAGGCAGCCGCCTGGGGCACGGGGCCCGAGAAGTCGTACACCGCCCAGTCCGTGACCCGGACGTACCCGAGGCGCCGGTAGAGGGCGTTGCTGGTCGGGTTGGCCGCGTTCGTGTAGAGCACCACCTCGCGCGCGCCCGCGTCGCGTGCGGCCCGGCTCACCTCGGCGGTCACGGCACCCGCGTAGCCGCGGCCGCGCAGGTGGGCCGGGGTGTAGACCGGGTCGACCCGGACCACGCCGGCGACCATCGGGTTCACGCCCGCCATGGACACGGGGGTGCCGTCCGGGGTCTCCCACAGGGTGTAGCGCTTCTCGGCGAAGCGGGTGCCGGACCAGGACCCGGCGTCGATGACGACGTCCTCCCCGACGTCCGCCGCGAACTCGCGGCACCAGCGCATGAGGTGCTCGTGGTCCGCCCCGCCCATGATCCGGCCCCGGCCCGCCGGGAACGGATCGGGCGGGGTGAGCGTGCCGAGCCGGTAGAGGTGCATCCGGACCCGGAGCGTGGGCGTCGCGCCGGTGCGCCGGGACCAGGCCTCGGCGAAGGCGGCGGCGGTGTCGTGGTCCGCGCTGACGAAGGGCACGGAGTGTCCGAGAGCGACCAGGCGGGCGGCGAGTCCGTCGGCCTGGCCGCTCGTCAGCGCGGAGACCGTCAGGCCGCCGGGCGGGAACCGGTAGAAGAACGCGCCGACCTCCCCCGCGCCCTCCAGCCGTCCCAGCACGGGAACCCGTCCGCCGACCCCGGCCCGCCCGAGGACGCGCAGCCTCTCCAGCACCGAGAGCGGAGAGGTGTGCAGCACGGGCCGCGACCGCAGGAACCCCCCAGCGCGGGCCAGGAACTCATCGACGTCGTCGGTCAGACACCACTCGGCTGCACGCATGCCGAAAGCCTTCCGAGCGACCGGAGATCCGTCCAGTGCCCGGAGGACATCCGCGTCCAAGCGTTTCCCTTGACCGACCCCGAACACGGTCACGGCCGTTCGTTCATCGCGCCTTCACCCGCGACGACGCCTCTTTGACAGGGGTCTTCACGGGCTTGTGGACGCGCAGGGTTTTGGACGTCCGTGCAGCACGGCCGCCGCACCCGCGGCGAGCGGCGCCCCGTCCCCGGCGGGCGGCGCCCCGTGCCCGGCGGGCGGCAGCGGCAACCTCGCCGAGACCGGCGCGAGCGGCGGCACCACGGTGATCGCGGGCGCCGCGGCGGCCTTGGTCGTGGCCGGCGGCGGCATCGTCCTGGCACCGCGCCGCCGGACGTCCCACGGCTCCCACTGACAAACCCCTGCCGACCCCAGGTCCTCACACCTGTTGCCTCACACCTGTTGCCTCACACCCGTTGGCTCACACCCGTTGCCGCCCAGCCGTGGCCTCACACTCGTTGCCGCCCTCCGCGCCGACGGCCCCGCGCGTCCCCGCCGGAGCGGGGCCGCACGGCGAGCGCCGGGCAACTCCCGCCCGAAGTCTCGGAGCCGACCTCTCAACGTCGTCAACCGCAGGCCGACGGGCACCGGTGGCGAGTGGCCTTACCTGGGCGTATACGATCCCCGGCCATGAAGCGTTCGATGATCGCGCTGGTCAGCGCCGGAGCAATCACCCTCGCCTCGGGTGGCTATGCCGTCGGGGCCATGCGACACGACGGCGCGTCCGAGCGGTCAGCGACGTGCGAGCAGGCCAACCAGGACTTCGAGAAGCGGGCTGGTCAGTTCCGGAAGCACAAGGAAAGGGAGTCCCGCGATGCCGACTACTCCGACTCCGTTTCCGCAAGCTGGGCGATGGAGTCGACCAAGGTGAAGATCCTCGGCCTGATCGTGGTGCAGAATCCGACCTGTTTCGGTGCCGGGACGCGTGCGACAGCGGCGTATCTCCAGCAACACCGAACCGAGGGCGAGCAGGACGCTGCCGCGTGTGAACTTGCCGCCGTCCCCGCCAAGTACTGCACGATCGCGGTCGACTGAAGGCGACGTGCCCCTGTCGTGCCCGTTCAGGCGGGAAACAGCGGGGAGTCACGGGCACCGGCGGGCGCCGGGCACGAGAACGGACCCTGACCGATTCACCTGGTCAGGGTCCGTTTCTGCTGGCGGTGGGTGTGGGATTTGAACCCACGGTGACATCGCTGCCACGACGGTTTTCAAGACCGTTCCCTTAGGCCGCTCGGGCAACCCACCCCGCGCCGACCGAGATCGGCGCGGGGAACAGAGTAACCGGTCGGCACGCGCGCGTGCGGGTCAGTTGTCGCCCACACGGGAGCCCAGGGTCATTTCGACCGTGTGTTCGGAACCGCCCCGCTTGTAGGTGACCTGGACCTTGTCGCCGGGCTTGTGGGTCCAGATCTCGCCGATCAGGGTGGGGCCGCTGTCGATCACCGTGTCGTCGAGCTTGGTGATGACGTCGCCGGGCTTGAGGCCGGCCTTGTCGGCGGGGCCGCCCGACTCGACCGCGGCCGCGCCGCCCGAC
This sequence comes from Streptomyces sp. NPDC101237, assembly GCF_044767465.1. Taxonomy (NCBI): domain Bacteria; kingdom Bacillati; phylum Actinomycetota; class Actinomycetes; order Kitasatosporales; family Streptomycetaceae; genus Streptomyces; species Streptomyces sp. NPDC101237. Next base: position 229,308 of record NZ_JBIWNY010000001.1, read on the forward strand.
CCGGAGTCGGTGATCTGCGCGCCGTTGCTGCTGTCCTCCAGGGACACCGAGGCGCCGATCTTCGCGTAGACCGGCTTGCCGGACTGGATCAGCTGCTGGGCGACGTACTTGGCCTGGTTGATCGGGATGGCGAAGCCGAGGCCGATCGAGCCCGACTGCCCGGTGCTGCCCAGGCCGCCGCTGGAGGAGGACTGGATCGCGGAGTTGATGCCGATCACCGCACCCGAGGCGTCCAGCAGCGGGCCACCGGAGTTGCCGGGGTTGATGGAGGCGTCGGTCTGCAGGGCGCTCATGTAGGACGCCTTGCTGGTGGAGCTGCCGTCGCTGGAGGCGACCGGACGGTTCTTGGCGCTGATGATGCCCGTGGTGACCGTGTTGGACAGGCCGAAGGGGGCGCCGATGGCGATCGTCTCGTCGCCGACCGCCACGTTGTCCGAGTTGCCGAGGGCGAGCGGCTTGAGGTCCGACGGCGGGTTCTTGAGCTTGATGACCGCGACGTCGTAGCCCTGCGCGTGGCCGACGACCTCGGCGTCGTACTTCTTGCCGTCCGGGAACGTCGCGGTGAGCTTGCCACCGTCCAGGGCGTCCGCGACCACGTGGTTGTTGGTGACGATGTGGCCCTGGGTGTCGAAGACGAACCCGGTGCCGGTGCCGCCCTCGCCGTTGGTCGACTCGGCCTCGATGGTGACCGTGCTGGGCAGCGCCTTGTTGGCGACCGCCGCGATGGTGCCGGCGGCGCGCTTGACCTGGGTGGCGCCGCCGTCGGCGGAGGCGGAGACGGTGGTGGAACCGAGGTTGTCGTTGTTCTTGGCCAGGGTGTAGCCGAGGCCGCCGCCGAGGCCGCCCGCGACCAGCGCGGCCACCAGGACGGCGGCGATCAGACCGCCGCGTCCGCTGCCCTTCTTCGGCGCGGTCTGCGGCTGCTGGTAGGGCTGGTGCTGCTGGTACTGCTGGTCGTACGACGAACCCCAGCCCGCACCCGCGGCGCCTGCCCCGGCACCCGCGCCGGAGTCGGCGTAGGAGGGCGTCGCGGGCGGCGGGGGCGGCCAGGAGCCCTCGGGGCCCCGCGGCGCGGCGTACGGGTCACCCGCGGGCGCGCCCTGGGGCACCGGCGGGATCGGGGTGGTCGGCGATTCTCCGCCGTCGGACGCGGCTGCCTGCGGCGGGGCAGCGGGAGACGTCGGCGGCACAGGAGGTGCGGACGGGGCCGGAGGTACCGGGTTGCCCTCGTTCTCGGTGCTCACAGCTTCTCTCCTCGGTCCACGGCTTTTCGTCTCGGTCGCACTGGGTCACGCTCTTTCAACGCTTGCTGTCGTCCGGCGCGATTCGGCTGAGCATGTGCTTTTGTACGTCCTCAGCTTTTCCCACCGGCCGTCAGGGCACCATAAGCGGTGGCTGTGGGTACACCGACAACCTTTATATAGGGCCTGTCTGACAAAAGTTCCCTTTACCGGCATCCTGGATGCCCCCACGCACGTCCGCACGATGGCACCATGTCGCGGTGACCCACGCACCACAGCATCGCATTCAGGTCGTCGCCCACCGCGGGGCCTCCGAGGACGCCCCCGAGCACACCCTCGCCGCGTACAAGAAGGCCATCGAGGACGGCGCCGACGCCCTGGAGTGCGACGTACGGCTGACCGCGGACGGGCATCTGGTCTGCGTCCACGACCGCCGGGTCAACCGTACGTCGAACGGACGGGGCGCGGTCTCCGCCCTGGAGCTCGCGGACCTGGCCGCCCTGGACTTCGGCTCCTGGAAGAAGGGGCCGGGCTGGCGGGGCCGGGACGAGGAGCCCGAATGGGAGGTCCGGCCCGAGGACCGCGGCGACACCTCCGTCCTCACGCTGGAGCGGCTGCTGGAGCTGGTCGCGGACGCCGGGCGGCGGGTGGAGCTGGCGATCGAGACCAAGCACCCCACACGGTGGGCCGGGCAGGTCGAGGAGCGGCTGCTCCTCCTGCTGAAGCGTTTCGGCCTGGACTCCCCGGCCACACCGGCCGAGTCGCGGGTGCGGGTGATGAGCTTCTCGGCGCGGTCGCTGCACCGGGTGCGGTCGGCCGCGCCGACGCTGCCGACGGTCTACCTGCTGCAGTTCCTCTCGCCCCGGCTGCGCGACGGACGGCTGCCGGCCGGGGTGGGCGTCGCGGGTCCCTCGATCCGGATCGTGCGCAACCACCCCGCCTACATCGAGCGGCTGAAGCGCAACGGCCACCAGGTGCACGTCTGGACGGTGAACGAGCCGGAGGACGTGGACCTGTGCCTGGAACTCGGCATCGACGCGATCATCACCAACCGGCCCGCGGCGGTGCTGCGTCGGCTCGGCCGCTGAGCGGGAGCGAGCAGCCCCGTGACAACCGGCGGGACTCTTGCGGCACCCGTCGGGACCCGGCCCGGGACGACGTGCGGCGCCCGCGCCGGGATAAAGAGTCGCGTAAGTAATCACCGCACCCCTTGACCCCACAGCCCGCTCACACCATCCTCACGTATCGGCCACACCATCGAAATCCAGCCACACGCAGCCGTACCCGGGGGATACGACTACGAGTCCGTCACGGGGTGTGCTCCGGCGCGTTCGGTCCGTATTCGCCCGTTGCGAGTGCGTCACCGGGCATTCATTGGCCGGTTTCCGGTTCAGGCCAATGGGGCATCCACACCGTGGCGTGGGGCAAAGGAGGTCTCGGGGGTGGCGTTGGTGGTGGCACAGGAGGTGCCCACGTCGTCGAGCATGGCCGTACCGCATGGCCCTGCGGGCGTGGGCAAGGCGAGGCACCGTATGCGCGATCAGTTGCGCACCCGCGGTGTATCGGAATCGGTCATCGACGACGCCGTACTGATCCTTTCCGAACTGTTGAGCAACGCCTGCAAACACGGGCGGCCCTTGGGCGACGCTCTCGCCGGTGACGGGGACGTCCGGGCCGCGTGGCGCGTGGACACGCGCGGCAGACTGGTCGTGGAGGTGACGGACGGCGGCGGACCCACCCGCCCGGCTCCGATGACCCCCTCGGTCACGGCGCACGGCGGCCGCGGCCTGAACATCATCACGGCCCTGGCCGACGACTGGGGCGTCCGGGACGACGCCCGCGGTGAGGTGACGGTCTGGGTCGTGATCCACAGGGGTGTGGACGATCCCGGCGGCCCGGTCCGCCACGACGCCTTCGCTACGCGCGTCATGGCACCCGCGGCCGCGGAACTGGCCGGCCTCGACTTCGCCGACGCGTTCGACGACCTGGACTGACCGCGACGGCGCGTTCGACGACCCGGATCGACCGCGACGGCGCGTTCGACGACCCGGATCGACCGCACCGACCGGGTCGACGACCCCCGACCGGCCACACCGACCCGATCGACGACCCCCGACCGGCCACACCGACCCGATCGACGACCCCCCGACCGACCGCACAGACCCGTCCGGCGGCGCCCGCGCCGCGGCTCCGTCCACAGGTACCCGTGGCCCGGGGCGCGAACGGCTAGGCTCCCGCCCGTACGAGACGAGCCGTAACCGGGAGACACCCAGATGGCCAAGAAGCGCCCCCAGACAAAGGCCACGCGGCCGCAGCTCAGCGATGCAGCCAAGGCCGGCGGCACTGGAGACTTTCCGGTCGTCGGCGCCCGCGAACCCTGCCCCTGCGGCAGCGGCCGCCGCTACAAGGCGTGCCACGGCCGGGCGGCCGCGCACGCGGCGACCGAGCTGGTGCACCGCCCGTTCGAAGGGCTGGCCGGCGAGGGCGACTGGGTGGCACTGCGCGAGCTGGTCCCCGCCGCCACGGTCGAACTGCCCCTGAAGGGAGGCCTGCCCGAGGGCGTCCCCTCGGTCACGCTCGCGACGGTGCTGCCGATGGCCTGGCCGGCGCTGCGCCGCGAGGACGGCACCGTCCTCCTCGGCCTGCAGAACGACACGTCGTCCGGCGACATCAGCCGGGACCTCGCCGACACCCTCCAGCGCGCCCTCGCCGCCGAGCCGGGCACCCCGGTGCAGGGCCGTCGGGCGCCCGCCGACAGCCCCCGGCTGCAGGATCTCCTCGACCCCGAGGGCGCGTTCGAACCCGTCGTGCACGACGGGTTCGAGTTCTGGGTGCAGGACGCGGAGAACGCCACCTCCGAGGTCGCCGCCTCCCTGGAGCGGGCCAACGCGGCCGCCATCCCCACGGTGAAGCTGACCGGCGTCGATTCCGCCTACTGGTGCGAGACGCCGGAGAAGAACCACCTGCGCTGGGTCATGCCGTATCCCGAGGAGCAGCTTCTGGACGCTCTCGCGCGGCTGCACGCGGCGGGCAGGTCCAGCCTCGGCGAGGGGACCCGGCTGGTGGGTTCCTTCCGCGCCCACGGCCTCACCGTGCCGGTCTGGGACCTGCCGAGCGGGGTCGGCGCCGAGGACGTGGAGAAGCCGGCCGCCGAGTTCGCCGAGCGCCTCGCGACCGCTCTGGCCTCGGAGGCACCGCTCACGGCGGAGGAGCGCCGGGCCCGCGGCGGGCTCACCAACCGGCAGGTCACGCTCAGCTGACGATCAAGGCCGGCCAGGGGACGCGGCTGACCGACCGGTCAGCCGCTCCGCGCCCGCCGGCTCGGTGACTCCGGTCACAACTTCCTTACGCAGCAAGCAGATACGTGTCCGAATAGCCGAGACCGAATTTGCGAACCGCAGATCTCTTGTTACCGTCTCAGTAGCCCGGTTGCTGGTGCATCCCCCGTCGCCAGCAACCGGGCCTTTCCATGCCCGGCTCCGGTGCACCGACCGACGCGATACGTCAACTCCCCTTCGCGGTAGCGGAGTTGGCCTCGTCGCCCGCAGAGTTGCTGGCGCTGCGCAGCAGCAGCGGTCCGTCGTCGTCGTGCGCCGCGAACTCCGTGACGGCCGTGTAGGCGTCCAGCGAGCCCCGCGTGTGCTCCCGGGGGGTCTCACAGGTGGCGGGGTCGTCGGCGGCGTCCGCGGCGCAGTGCGTCTGCACGGTGCGGCCCTGCGGGCCCATGAGGCTCAGCACGGACTCCAGGTCCGCCCCGGTCGCGTTGCGGTAGTAGGTGCGCGCCCAGGTGTCCGCGCCCTGGGCCATCACGCAGGTCTGCGCCTCCACCCCGCCGGGAGAGGTGAGTTCGGGACCGCAGCGGGCGGCGGTGGCCAGGCCGAGGCCGAGCACCCGCGGAGAGCGGGCGGGCGCCGGCAGCTTCTCGTCGTCGCTCCGGGCCGGATGTCCGGTGGCCTCGCCCACCTGCCCCGCGGACGCCACGGTCAGCGGCAGCGCGACCGCGCACACCACCACCCCGGCGAGGGCGAGCAGACGAAGTCGGGGGTCCGGGGGTTGCCCCCCAGAAGTACGCAGCATGAGCGGAAGATAACCAGCGACGCGCGAGAAGCGGCGCTCTCGCGCCCGACACCCTTACAACTCGGGTGCGCTCACACCCGTACGGGTGAGGGCGTCGACCACGGCGTCCACCACGGCCTCCACGTCGGGCACCCACGGCTTGGCCGAGCCGGGCAGCGGAGCACGCTCCCAGCGGATGGCGCCCTGGCCGGTCTCGGACGGCGGCAGGGCGAGGTAGCCGCCCTCCCCGTGGAAGCGGAGCGAGCCGGGGACGAAGTCCTTGGCGTACAGCAGCTCGCCCAACTGCTCCATGGAGTACGGCTTGACCAGCAGCGCCCAGCGGGTGGGCGACGCGACCACCGGGCCGAGACGCATGCCGCGGCGGTCGAGCAGGGTGAGGGCATGGGAGGCGGCGAGGGCGGGCAGACTGACCGCGCAAGGCGCCTTGCCGGCGGCTCCGGTGGCGAGGACGATCGGCGCGGCCGGCCGGTTGCCCCACCACCAGCGCACCATGCGCTCGTCGGTGGTGGCGGCGAGCAGACCGGGATCGAAGGGGTGCGCGCCGGGCACCGTGCACTCCGGGTCTGGACAGGCGCAGCGGGCCCGGCCCTGCGGGTCCGCAGCCACGCCGGGGAGCACGGGCCACTGCCATTCCGTGGCGAAGGCCAAGGCCGCGTCGAGCAACTCGGACCCCTTGCCTTTCCGCCTGGACAGGAGCCTGCGTCGCCTTCCGAGGATCTCGCGCATGAGCGCTCGTTCCTTTCCGTTGCACCGCTGGCAACACCGTGGACCACATCACGTCATGTGTCGATCACTTCACTGTGCGTACCTGTTGGCGCATCACACCCCTGCGCTGGCAGGGGGATCCCCAGGGGGTCGAGCCGGGGGCCGCGCCGGCATCCACATACTGCGTTCATCAAAAGCACGGCCACGGCATGGGGGTGGCGAAGTCTGGCGTTTTGCCGTTCCGAGTGTTTCTCTCCGCCGCCGCCACGGGAGGATGGGGCACGGTCGTCGGTGGTTAAGACGCCCGGGTCCGTCGCCAGGTTCCGGGTGATCCCCAACCACCCCTGGCCTTCTCCGAGTACGTACCCATCACGACCGCTGTGACGCTCCGTGGAGCAAGGCCAGTCGACCGCAATGAACCGTTGCCCGAGTCAGTTTTAAGCCAACTTCGCTTTTGCGCAAGCCGTCCGGGAGAAGTCACCGCAAGGCTCGTGGACACCAGGAATCCCGGCAGGACAATGCTGGACATCCCCTCACGAGTGCGTGTACATGTGGAGCCACTGCCGGTGGCGCAGGAAGACATGGGGGTTTGCGATGCTTCTGAGCAATACGCACAGGTCTGAAAGCCGGACGAGATGAACGCCCCGCACCCTCCGAAAGTGGCTGGAATCGATTCAACGGTGCCCACGCCCGCACACACTGTCGCGCCGGTCTCCCCCGCCCCGGGCTCCTCTCCCGTCCCGAAGCCCCCCGCCGCACCGGCGCCCGGCACCGTCCTCCAGGACCGGCTGGCCGGCTGGGTCTCCGACCTCACCACCCTCCACGAACTGACGGAACGGCTCGCCCGCACCGCCCCACTGGAGTCCGCGCTCCACGAACTGCTGCGCGCCGGCGCCGCCCTGGTGGGCGCCCGGCGCGGACTCGTCGCCTTGGACCCGGCCGACGGCCTCGGCCCCCACACCACGCTCGGCCTGGGACTCGGCCGCGCCGACCTCGGCCACCTGGAGACCGTCCCGGCGGGCGCGCTGCCGTACGACACGGGCACCGCCGCCGAGATCGTCCACCCCGACCTGTTCGCCGAGGACGGCCTCGACCCCCGCCACCGCGAGGTCGCCGCCCGGCTCGGCTACGCCGCCAGCTACGCGCTCCCGCTGACCACCGACGCGGCCGCGCGCCTGGGCGCCGTCCTGTGGCTGTACGACGGTCCCGCCGAGCCGGACGAGCGCCAGCGCCACCTCGTCGGCCTGTACGTCCGCTTCGCAGCCGAGCACCTGGCCCGGCTGCTGGACGTCGAGCGCACGCGCGCGTGCATGGCGACCATCGCCGAGGAACTGCTCCCCACCCGGCTCCCGCGGGTGCCCGGGGTCCAGCTCGCCGCCCGGCACCGCACCGGACCGCGCGGCGGCGGCGACTGGTACGACGCGCTGCCGCTGCCGGACGCCGCACTCGGCCTCTCCGTCGGCTCGGTCACCGGCTCCGGGCCCAGCGCGGTGGCCGCGATGGGCCGGCTGCGGGCCTCCCTGCGGGCGTACGCCGTGATGGAGGGCGAGGACCCGGTCGCGGTCCTGTCCGACCTCGAACTGCTGCTGCGGCTGACCGAACCGGCCCGCTCCGCCACCGCCCTGTTCGCCTACGTCGAGCCCACGCTGCGCAAGGTCACCCTGGCCGGCGCCGGGCACAGCCCGCCGCTGCTGATCGGGGAGCGCCGCACCGAGTTCGCCGAGACGTCGGTCTCGGCGCCGCTCGGGATGCTGGCCTGCTGGGAGGCGCCCAGCGTGGAGATCGAGGCCGCGGCCGGGGAGACCGTGCTCTTCTACACCGACGGCCTGCTGCACCGCACCGGCGACCCCATGGACCGCGCCTTCGCCCGGCTGCACACGGCCGCCGCGAGCGTCCCGCGCGCGCTGCGCCACGACCCCGGGGCGATCGCCGACCACGTGCTGCGCACGGTGCTGCCGGACGGACTGGACTCGGCCGACAGCGAGGAGGACGTGGTCCTGCTCGCGGCCCGTTTCGACTGATCGGTCGGTCAAAGGGCCAGGTCACCCCGTAAGGCGCCGTCCGGCCCTGGGTCGTCGTTCAGTACGACCGTACGATGGTCGGGATTCAGTGCAGTGTCGAGGAGGATGACCGTGGCCGACGAGCTCAACCCGGAGACCCCGGAGACCGAGCAGGAAGAGCCGATCAAGCAGCGCAAGAACGGCCTGTACCCGGGCGTGTCCGACGAGCTCGCCGAGAGCATGAAGTCCGGCTGGGCCGACACGGAACTGCGCGACCTCAAGCCCGTCGAGCAGGCCGGGCACACCGCCCGCCGCCGCGCCGAGCTGTCCGCCCGCTTCCCGGGCGAGCGCCTGGTGATCCCGGCCGGCAACCTGAAGACCCGCTCGAACGACACGGAATACCCGTTCCGTGCGTCGGTCGAGTACGTCTACCTCACCGGCAACCAGACCGAGGACGGCGTACTCGTCCTGGAGCCGAAGGACGACGGCCACGTGGCCACCGTCTACCTGCTGCCCCGCTCCGACCGCGAGAACGGCGAGTTCTGGCTCTCCGGGCAGGGCGAGCTGTGGGTGGGCCGCCGCCACTCCCTGACCGAGTCCGAGGCGCTCTACGGCATCCCCGCCGCCGACGTCCGCGAACTCGCCGACACGCTGCGCGAGGCCACCGGCCCGGTGCGCGTCGTGCGCGGGTACGACGCCGGCATCGAGGCCGCGCTGACCGACAAGGTCACCCGCGAGCGCGACGAGGAACTGCGCGTCTTCCTCTCCGAGGCGCGGCTGGTCAAGGACGAGTGGGAGGTCGGCGAGCTGCAGAAGGCCGTCGACTCCACGGTCCGCGGCTTCGAGGACGTGGTGAAGGTCCTCGACAAGGCCGAGGCCACCTCCGAGCGCTACATCGAGGGCACCTTCTTCCTTCGCGCGCGCGTGGAGGGCAACGACATCGGCTACGGCTCCATCTGCGCCGCCGGCCCGCACGCCTGCACCCTGCACTGGGTCCGCAACGACGGCCCGGTGCGCTCGGGCGACCTGCTGCTCCTGGACGCCGGCGTGGAGACGCACAGCCTCTACACCGCCGACGTCACGCGCACGCTGCCGGTCAACGGCACCTACAGCGCGGTGCAGAAGAAGGTCTACGACGCGGTGTACGACGCCCAGGAGGCCGGCATCGCCGCGGTGCAGCCGGGCGCCAAGTACCGCGACTTCCACGACGCCGCGCAGCGGGTGCTGACCGAGCGGCTCGTGGAGTGGGGGCTCGTGGAGGGCCCGGTGGAGCGGGTGCTGGAGCTCGGGCTGCAGCGCCGGTGGACGCTGCACGGGACGGGCCACATGCTCGGCCTGGACGTCCACGACTGCGCCGCCGCGCGGACCGAGACGTACGTGGAGGGCGTCCTGGAGGCGGGGATGGTGCTGACCGTCGAGCCGGGCCTGTACTTCCAGGCCGACGACCTCACCGTCCCGGAGGAGTACCGGGGCATCGGCGTCCGGATCGAGGACGACATCCTCGTGACGGCCGACGGGAACCGGAACCTCAGCGCGGGGCTGCCCCGGCGCTCGGACGAGGTCGAGGCGTGGATGGGCTCGCTCAAGAGCTGACGCGCGCGCCGAACGGCCGGGCACCCGATGGGTGCCCGGCCGTCGTCATGTCCGGTGGGCGGGCGGAGGCCGTGCGCGGGGGTGCGGTCACGCGGTCACAGGGCCGGATCACGGTCGTGCAGGACCCGCTGGAACAGCCTGCTGTCCCGCCATTCCCCATTGATGTGGAGATACTGCGGCGCATCTCCGATGGTCTCGAATCCGCATTTCTTCAGCACGCGTTGCGACGTCGTGTTGTCGATGAGGGTGGAGGCCTCGATCCGGTGGAGCCCCAGGTCGTCACGCGCGATCTCGCAGACCCGCTCCAGGGCGGCGCTGGCGAGCCCGCGGCCCTGCTGATCACCGGCCACCCAATAGCCGACGTAGGCACTGCAGAAAGGGCCCAGGGAAATTCCGGAAAGGGTGATCGCGCCGACGATCCCGCGGTCCGGCGCGGTCTCCATCACCCAGGGGACCATGATCCCGTCCGCGGCCTGTCGCAGCAGGCCATCGATGCGTTCGGTCTGGCCCTCGACGGTGAAGAAGGAGTCGGGTCTGAGCGGCTCCCAGGGTTCGAGATGCTTTCGGTTCCCGGCGTACGCGGCGGACAGCGGTTTCGCGTCGCCCGCGGCAATGGGACGCAATATCACGCCGGGCAGGATTGCCTTTTCTTTGATCTTTTCGAGAATCATGCGCGCACCCTAGCGCGCGGGTTATGCGGGAGGGAGAGTCATGCCGAAAGCAGGGAAGGATCTTTGGTCCACTTGAGGATCTTGTCGAAGCTGACGACCGTGCCGTCGCGATCCGGTTTGTTGCCGATGTGGACGTGATCGGCGAGCTCCCTGATCAGACAGAGCCCTCTGCCGTGCTCGGCGTCGGGACGGGCGGGCCTGATCTCCTGGGTGCGGGCTAACCCCGCCCCGAGCCCCGGCCCCGAGTCGGTCACCTCGATACGGCACTTCTCGCCGTCCAGGTAGGCGGTGACCCGGTACGCCTCGGAGGGCCGGCCCGCCCCGCCGTGCTCGACGGCGTTCGCGCAGGCCTCGCTGAGGGCGACGGAGAGGTCGTAGGAGATCTCCGGGTCCACGCCCGCCGTCTCCATCGTGCCGATCAGCAACCGCCGGGCGAGCGGGACGCTCGCGGCCTCACGCCGCAGATGGAGTGACCACCAGATGCTCATGCTCCAGCCTCCTGGCCGCGGCTCGACATACCGATACCTATTGCCACCCGTGCGCGCGTGTAAGCACTCCGTTGATGTGAGAACGCCCATCCGGAGGATGCGCCCGGGGAGGTTTCGGTGTATGTACGGCTGGTTCGTGGCAAGGGCGATCTTCCGCTTCTTCCACTCCTTTCACCCCTGACCGAATCTTGCGGACCTGCCGTACGACGGGCACGGGCCCAGTGCGATGATGAGCGCGCCATGAACGCCCCCCACCCGCGCGCGGCGCGCACCGGAAGCGGACTGCGGCTCCTGCGGGCCGTGGTGTTCGCCGCGCTCTGCGTCGTGCTGGCGGCGGCGGGGCACACCCTGGCGTCCTGCGCGACCGTTCCGCTGTGGACGCTCGGCGCGGGCTTCCTGGGCACCCTGGCACTCGTCGTCCCGCTCACCGGGCGGGCCCGCACGCTGCCGGGGATCGTGGCGCTCCTCGCGCTCGTCCAGACCACGCTGCACACGCTGTTCGGCCTCGGACAGCAGGGCGCCGCGGCGATGTCCGCGGGCTCGACGTCGTCCGTGACGTCGATGACGTCCATGCCCTCGATGCCGGGCATGTCGGCGACCGACGCCTCGCTGGTGGAGCGGGCCGCACGACTGGTGTGCGGGGCCGGGGCGGCACAGATCAGCCCCGCCCACGCGTACAAGATCCTCTCCGACGCGCACCTCAGCACCGCCGCCCCCGGTCCGTCGGCGGGCACGGGCACGGGCACGGCGGCGGACGCCGCCGGGGTCTCCGGCCTGATGCTGCCCTCCGTACCCATGCTGCTCGGGCACCTCCTGGCGGCCGTGATCGCCGGATGGCTGCTGCGCCGGGGCGACCTGGCGCTGCTGCGGCTCATCGACCTGTCGACGCACGGAGTCGCCGAGGGCGCTCTCGTCCGTTCCCTGCGCGGGGCGCTCGCGCTGGCGTGCGCTCTGCGCGCCGGACTCGTCGCCGTACCCGAGGCGCCCGTCCACGGCCGTCGCGCCACCTGGGCCGAGCCGCCCGCGCCGCACACCGTCGCACTCCAGCACTCCGTGATCCGGCGCGGTCCGCCCACGGACGCCGCCGAACTCGTTCTCGCCGCCTGACGCGACGCGACCAGAGCACTTCGCCGGATCTGTCCGGTCCGGAAGGCCTGCCGCCGTCGCGCGGCGCCCGCGCGTGCCCGCACGTTCCGCTGCCCGCGCGCCCTTTCGACGACAGAACTCACTCAGAGTGGAGTGCTCCCTGCCATGAAGGCTTTCCGTGCCATGAAGGCTTCCCGTCTCGCCGCCGTCACCGCTGTCGCGGGCACGGCCGTCCTCGCCGTCTCCTCGCCCGCGTTCGCCCACGTCAGCGTGCAGCCCGAGGGCGCCGCCGCCAAGGGTGGTTACGCGGTCATCGACTTCAAGGTCCCCAACGAGCGCGACAACGCCTCGACGACCAAGGTCGAGGTCAACTTCCCCGCCGACCACCCGCTCGCCTCCGTCATGCCGCAGCCGATGGCCGGCTGGAAGATCGAGGTCACCAAGGCCAAGCTCGCCAAGCCCATGGAGATGCACGGCGAGAAGATCTCCGAGGCGGTCACCAAGGTCACCTGGACCGCCGAGGACAAGGGCGTCGAGCCCGGCTACTTCCAGAAGTTCCCGCTCTCCGTCGGCGCCCTGCCCGAGAACACCGACGAACTGGTCTTCAAGGCGATCCAGACGTACTCCGACAAGGAGGTCGTCCGCTGGATCGAGGTCCAGCAGAAGGGTCAGGAGGAGCCCGAGAACCCGGCGCCGACGCTCGCGCTGTCCGCCGCCACCGACGACCACCACGGAACCGCCGCCGCCGCCGAGGACACCGCCGCCAAGACCGAGACCACGGCCTCCGACGACTCCGGTTCCACTGGCGGCAGCGACACCACGGCCCGCGTCCTCGGCGTCGTCGGCATCGTCGTCGGCGCGGCCGGGGTCGCCTACGGCGTCCTCGCCGGCCGCCGCCGGTCCACCGGCTCCGCGGCCTGAGCTCCACGTCCGTAGCGCGCACAGGGGGCCGTGCGAGGCTGTCGAGGCTCCGACAGCTTCGTACGCCCCGGTAGCCCTCGTACGCCCCCGGTGCGCGCCGGATCTCTCACATCTGGGACATTTTCCTATGCGCAAGAAGACGTTCGCCGCGGCCGCGCTGCTCGCCGCCGCCACTCTCACCCTCTCCGCCTGCGGCAGCGGCGACGACGCCAAGTCACCCGTCACCGTCGTCGCCGGAGACACCTCGAACAAGGCCGCGACCGTCCTGGACCAGCCGTTCACCAAGCCCGATCTGGTCCTCACCGACACCCACGGCGAGAAGTACGACCTGCGGGCCGAGACCAAGGGCAGGCCGACGCTCGTCTACTTCGGCTACACGCACTGCCCCGATGTCTGCCCGCTGACCATGAACAACCTCGCGGTCGCGAAGAAGGCGCTGTCCAAGGCGGACCAGGCCCGGCTGCGGGTCGTGTTCGTCACCACCGACCCGGGCCGTGACACCCCGGCCGAACTCGGCAAGTGGCTCAAGGGCATCGACCCCGAGTTCATCGGCCTGACCGGCGACTTCGCCACCATCCAGGCCGGCGCCCGCAGCATCGGCATCTCCATCGAGCCGACCCACAAGGACAAGAAGACCGGCAAGACCGTCTCGGTGCACGGCACCCAGGTCATGGCGTTCTCGCCGAAGACCGACGGCGGTTACGTCCTCTACGGCGAGAACGCCACGGTCGACGACTACACCAAGGACCTCCCCAAGCTGATCAAGGGGGAGAACCCGTGAGGCGTCCGGTCCCCAGGCTCCCGGCGCCGACCGGCCGGCGGCTCGCCCTGGCCGGCGTGGCCACGACCGGCATAGCCCTGACGAGCGCGCTGCTCCTCACGGGCTGCGGCGGCTCGGACACCTCCGGCGCCTCGGGAACCGGCCTGTCCGTCGGCGCCTCTTACATGCCCCAGCCGGTCTCCGCCGACATGGCCGCCGGCTTCCTGACGATCACCAACAAGAGCGGCGCCGACGACGAGCTGACGTCCGTCACCAGCGACTCCGCGGGCGAGGTCACGCTGCACGAGACCACCGGCGGGGCGATGGAGCAGGTCAGCTCCTTCGAGGTGCCCGCCCACGGTCAACTCGTGTTCAAGAGCGGTGGCAACCATCTGATGTTCGAGAAGCTGAAGCACCGCCCGGAGCAGGGCGACACGATCACTCTGAAACTGAAGTTCGCCAGATCCGGTCCGCTCACCGTCGAGATGCCGGTGAAGTCCGCCACGTACAACCCGTCGACCGGACACTGAGGGAGGGACCGACCTTGACACGGACCATCACCCCCCGCCTGCGCACGCTGGTGCTGCTGTTCCTCGCCGTCACCGGCGCGCTGCTGGCCGGCGCCGGGCCGGCCTCGGCGCACGCCGCGCTGACCGGCAGCGACCCCGCCCAGGGGGTGGTGGTCCCGAAGGCACCCGACCAGGTCTCGCTCACGTTCTCCGAGAACGTGTCGACGAACGACGACTCGATCCGGGTCCTCGACCCGCAGGGCAAGCGGGTCGACCTGGGCAAGCCGAACAACCTGACCGGGACGAGCTACGGCGTCCAGCTCAAGAGCGGCCTCGGCAAGGGCACGTACACCGTCGCCTGGCAGGTCGTCTCGGCGGACAGCCACCCCGTCGCCGGCGCCTACACCTTCTCCGTGGGCGCCCCCTCCGCGACCGTCGCCTCGGTCGGGGACCAGAACGCGGGCGGCGGAGCGGTCGGCTGGCTGTACGGCTTCGGGCGGTACATGTCCTACGCCGGGTACATCGTGCTCGTCGGCGGCGCCGCCTTCGTGCTCGCCTGCTGGCAGCGCGGCGCCGGCGTGCAGGCCCTGCAACGGCTGGTCGTCGGCGGCTGGCTGACGCTCACCGCGGCCACCCTCTGGCTGCTGCTGCTGCGCGGCTCGTACACCACCTCCGGCAGGTTCGGCGACATCGTCGACCTCGACCTGCTCGGCCAGGTCCTGCAGACCAAGACCGGCGCCGCGCTGGTCTCCCGGCTGCTGCTGCTCGCGGCCGCCGCGCTGTTCATCGCCGTTCTCTTCGGGACCTACGACAAGCGCGAGGAGGGCGCGGACAAGCGCGACCTCACCTTCGGCCTCGCCATCGGCGGGACCGTCGTGGCCGCCGGGCTCGCGGCGAGCTGGGCCATGGCCGAGCACGCCTCCACCGGGCTCCAGCCGGCCGTCGCGATGCCCGTCGACGTCCTCCACCTGCTGGCCGTCGCCACCTGGCTGGGCGGCCTGACCGCCCTGCTGGTCGCCCTCTACCGGGCCCCGGCCGACATCCCCGTCGACTCCACCGCGGTGCGCCGCTTCTCCCGCGTGGCCTTCGGGAGCGTGGTGGCGCTGGTCGGCACCGGCGTCTACCAGTCCTGGCGGCAGCTCGGCTCCTGGTCCGCCTTCACCGACACCGCCTACGGACAGCTGCTGCTGGTCAAGATCGCACTGGTGGCGGTCCTGGTCGGCATCGCGTCCGTCTCGCGGCGGTGGACGGGACGGCTCGCGGCCCCGGCCACGGCGAGGACGCACGAGGACGACGCGACGGCGACGGACTCGACCCGGACCGAGGCCGATGCCCGGACCGAGGCCGACATCCAGGCCGACGCCGACGCCGACGCCGTGGCGGAGACGGAGCAGGAGCAAGAGCAGGAGAAGGAGACCGTCAAGGCGTCCGCCGCCACCCGGCAGGCGACCGGCACGACGGACGCGGCCGTGGGCACCGGCGCCTCCGCCCGTGACGAGACGGCGGACCCGGACCGCGCGGCCCAGCTGGCCAGGCAGCAGGCCGCCAAGGACGCCGCCCGGCAGAAACGCGCGCGGGACGCCGACCCCAACCGCTTCGGCCTGCGCCGCTCGGTGCTCGCCGAGGCCGGGGTCGCCGTCGTCCTGCTCGCGGTCACGACCGTGCTGACGCAGACCGAACCGGGCCGCACCGAGCAGGACGCCAAGGCCGCGGCGGCGTCCTCCTCCTCTTCCTCGGCGTCGAGTTCCACCTCAGGCGCGCTGACCCTCGACATGTCCTTCGACACGGGCGGCACGGACGGCAAGGGCGTCGTCCGCGTCGACCTCGACCCCGCGGCCGTGGGCCTCAACGAGATGCACGTCTACGTCCAGCGCCCCAACGGCCGGGCCTTCGACATCCCCGAGGTGAAGGTCGCCTTCACGCTCGCCGCCAAGAAGATCGGGCCGCTTCCCGTCGCCCCCGACCACGTCACCACCGGACACTGGGCCGCCAACGGCGTACAGATCCCGATGGCCGGTGACTGGCAGGTCTCCGTGACCGTGCGGACCTCCGACATCGACCAGGTGACCGTCTCCAAGAACGCGCAGATCGGCTGAACCGCACCATGCCTGAACCGTCCCAGTCCCTCCGCCCGCCGGTCACCGGGGAGAGCCCGTCGGCCCCGCCGGCCGCGGGCCTCAGCCGACGCGCGCTGCTCGGCACCGCCGGGGCCAGCGGCCTCGTGCTCGGCGCGGCGGGTGCGGGCGTCGGCTACGCGGTCGCACCCGCCCAGGCCACTCCGCTCAGCTCGGTGGGTTCCGACCGCGCGATGTTTCACGGGAAACATCAGCCCGGCATCACCGAAGGCCTCCAGGCGCGCGGCCACCTCGTCGCCTTCGACCTGGCGGCGGGCGCGGGCCGCAAGGAGGCCGCCGCGCTGCTGCGCCGCTGGTCGACGACGGCCGAGCGCCTGATGGCGGGCGAGCCGATGACGCAGGACGACACGGACGTGGCCCGTGACGCCGGCCCCTCGTCGCTGACCCTCACCTTCGGCTTCGGCCACAGCTTCTTCGCCCGCACCGGCCTGGAGAAGCAGCGCCCGTCCGCCCTGGACCCGCTGCCCGACTTCTCCTCCGACCACCTCGACCCGTCCCGCAGCAACGGCGACCTGTGGGTGCAGATCGGAGCCGACGACGCCCTGGTCGCCTTCCACGCGCTGCGTGCGGTCCAGAAGGACGCGGGCAGCGCCGCCAGGGTGCGCTGGCAGATGAACGGCTTCAACCGCACGCCGGGGGCCACCGGCCGTCCCCTGACGGCCCGCAACCTCATGGGCCAGCTGGACGGCACCCGCAATCCGAAGCCGACGGAGTCCGACTTCGAGCAGCGGATCTTCGTACCGTCCTCCGGTTCCGCCGGCCCGGCCTGGATGGCGAACGGTTCCTACGCCGTCGTCCGCCGCATCCGCATGCTCCTCGACGACTGGGAGAAGCTGTCGCTCGCCGACCAGGAGAACGTCGTCGGGCGCAGGAAGTCGGACGGGGCACCGCTGTCCGGAGGGACCGAGACCACCATGATGGACCTGGAGAAGGCCAGGTCGGACGGGGAGTACGTGGTCCCTCTCAACGCCCACGCCCGGATCACCCGGCCCGACCAGAACGGCGGCGCGGCCATCCTGCGCCGACCGTTCTCGTACCACGACGGCATCGACGCGGACGGCACGCCGGACGCGGGGCTGCTCTTCATCTGCTGGCAGGCGGATCCGCTGCGCGGCTTCGTGCCGGTGCAGCGCAAGCTGGACCGCGGCGACGCGCTCTCGCAGTACATCCGGCACGAGGCGAGCGGGCTGTTCGCGGTGCCGGGCGGGGCGGCCGACGGGGAGTACGTGGGGCAGCAGCTACTGGAAGGCTGAGGCGCCCAGAACGTTGCGCTTCGGGGTTTCAAACCACCCGGTCGAGTGGATCCGATGGACAAGGCCGCCCTGGCTCCCCTGCGCCCATTAGGGTGAGGGACATGCCAGCGAGCTATGCGTATCTCGGTCCCGAAGGCACCTTCACCGAAGTCGCCCTGCGCACGCTTCCGGAGACGGCCACCCGGGAGCTCGTCCCGTACGTCTCCGTGCAGTCCGCGCTGGACGCGGTGCGCGTCGGCGATGCCGAGGCGGCGTTCGTGCCGATCGAGAACTCCGTCGAGGGCGGGGTCACCACGACCCTCGACGAGCTGGTGGCCGGCGAGCCGCTGACGATCTACCGCGAGGTGCTGCTGTCGATCACCTTCGCGCTGCTGGTCCGGCCGGGCACCAAGCTCTCCGACATCAAGACGGTGACCGCGCACCCGGTCGCCCAGCCGCAGGTCCGCAACTGGCTGCGGACCCACCTGCCCAACGCCCTCTGGGAGTCCGCCGCCTCGAACGCGGACGGCGCCCGGCTGGTGCAGGAGGGCCGGTACGACGCCGCGTTCGCCGGCGAGTTCGCGGCCGAGCGGTACGGCCTGGAGGCGCTGGAGACCGAGATCCACGACGCGCAGAACGCGCAGACCCGGTTCGTCCTGGTCGGCCGTCCGGCCCGGCCCGCGGCGCCGACCGGCGCGGACAAGACCTCGGTCGTGCTCTGGCAGAACGACGACCACCCCGGCGGCCTGCGCGATCTGCTCGGCGAGTTCGCCACCCGGGGGATCAACCTGATGCTGCTGCAGTCCCGGCCCACCGGCGCCGGCATCGGCAACTACTGCTTCTGCGTCGACGCCGAGGGACACATCTCCGACCGCCGGGTGGCGGAGGCCCTGATGGGGCTGAAGCGGATCTGCCGCCAGGTGCGGTTCCTCGGCTCGTATCCGCGGGCGGACATCAAGCCGGGAGAGACGGTCGGGCCGACGCGGCCGGGGACGTCGGACACGGAGTTCATGGCTGCCTCCGACTGGGTGGCGCGCTGCCAGGACGGCCGCTTCTAACCGGCCATACGTCCATATCTTCGTTATCCACAGGAGTTATCCACAGGTCCTCAACTCGACCTGGGGACAAGTCGACAGTAGCGCCTGACCCTGTCGACAAATCGTCCCCCAGCTCCCCGCCGGGCCGGTGATCACTCACCTCACCCTTAGTCCACTCGTTTCCCATGGTTCATCTTTTGGAGCGACGTCTTTCCACTCGAAAGTGGATGTTGTCCAGGTTTGGATGGAGAATTCCCTTCTCCGTGGGCCGGCCTCGGAGTGATCCATTCCGGAGTCCACACTTCGTCCACACACCCTGTGGATAACTTTCCGGAGGGTGCGGACCCCTGTGGACAACCGAGTCCCAAATCCCGTTCTCCACAAGGGAATCAAGTCAACCGCGGGCCGCCCGCGTGCTCCGTCCCAGGGAGTGAGACGCCTTTTATTGACACGCACGGCAATTCCCTCATAGCGGAACGTAAGCCGCGATTCGGAACACGGATCAATAGTGATTAGTGGGGGGCAACCCCGCACCGGTAGCCTTGGCCTCGTGATTGACCTACGCCTGCTCCGTGAGGACCCCGACCGTGTGCGCGCGTCCCAGCGCGCCCGTGGAGAGGACGTCGCGCTCGTCGACGCCCTCCTCTCCGCCGACGAGCGGCGCAGGTCCTCCGGCGTCCGCTTCGACGAGCTGCGCAACGAACAGAAGCAGCTCGGCAAGCTCATCCCCAAGGCCTCCGCCGACGAGAAGGCCGAGCTGCTGAAGCAGGCCGAGCAGCTGAAGGCGGACGTCAAGAGCGCCGACGCCGAGCGCGACGCGGCCGACGCCGAGACCCAGGAGCTGCTGCTCAGGCTCGGCAACCTCGTCCACCCCGACGTGCCCGTCGGCGGCGAGGAGGACTTCGTCACGCTGGAGACGCACGGCACGATCCGCGACTTCGGCGCCGAGGGCTTCGAGCCCAAGGACCACCTGGAGCTCGGCCAGCTGCTCGGCGCGATCGACGTCGAGCGCGGCGCCAAGGTCTCCGGCTCCCGTTTCTACTTCCTGACCGGTGTCGGCGCCCTCCTGGAGCTGGCGCTGGTCAACGCGGCGATCGCGCAGGCCACCGAGGCCGGCTTCACGCCGATGCTGACCCCGGCGCTGGTCCGGCCGCAGTCCATGGCGGGCACCGGCTTCCTCGGCCAGGCGGCCCAGGACGTCTACCACCTGGACAAGGACGACCTCTACCTGGTCGGCACGTCCGAGGTGGCCCTCGCCGCCTACCACATGGACGAGATCATCGACGCGGAGCGGCTCCCGCTGCGCTACGCCGGGTTCTCGCCCTGCTTCCGCCGTGAGGCCGGTTCGCACGGCAAGGACACCAAGGGCATCTTCCGCGTCCACCAGTTCGACAAGGTCGAGATGTTCTCCTACGTCGCCCCCGAGGACTCGGAGGCGGAGCACCAGCGTCTGCTGGCGTGGGAGAAGCAGTGGCTGACCTCGCTGGAACTGCCGTTCCGGGTGATCGACGTGGCCAGCGGCGACCTCGGCTCCTCCGCGGCCCGCAAGTTCGACTGCGAGGCGTGGATCCCGACGCAGGGCAAGTACCGCGAGCTGACGTCGACGTCGGACTGCACCGAGTTCCAGTCCCGCCGGCTGTCGATCCGGCTCCGGGACGGCAAGCAGGTCAAGCCGCTGGCGACGCTGAACGGCACGCTGTGCGCCGTACCGCGCACGATCGTGGCCATCCTGGAGAACCACCAGCTGCCCGACGGCTCGGTCCGGGTCCCCGAGGTGCTGCGCCCGTACCTGGGCGGCCGGGAGGTCCTGGAGCCGGTGTCCCGGTGAGCTTCCCCTACGGGCTCATCGCCACCGACCTCGACGGAACCCTGCTCGGCCTCGGCGAGTCGATCTCGCGGCGCACCCGTGACGCGCTCGCCGCGGCCACCGCGGCGGGCGCCGCGCACATCGTCGTCACGGGCCGCGCCGTCCCCTGGACCCGGCACATCCTCGACGACCTCGGCTACCACGGCCTCGCCGTGTGCGGTCAGGGGGCGCAGGTGTACGACGCCGGGTCGCACCGCCTGCTGACGTCCGTGACCCTGGACCGTCAGCTGGCCGGGGTCGCGCTGGCGAAGATCGAGGCGGAGGCCGGCCCGCTGTACCTCGCCGCGAGCCGTGACGGCCTCGACGGCGAGGTGCTGGTGGGCCCCGGCTACGCGGTGACCGGCACGCTCCCCTCGACGCCGCTGACGGACGTGGCGGACCTCTGGGCGGCGCCGCTGAACAAGATCTACATCCAGCACCCGCGGCTCTCCGACGACGAGCTGGCCGAGGTCGCCCGGCGGGCGGCCGGCGGTTTCGTCACCGTGGCCATGGCGGGCGAGGGAATCGTGGAGCTGCTGCCGCTGGGGCTGTCGAAGGCGACGGGTCTGTCGCTGGCCGCGCGGCGGCTCGGGCTGAAGTCGGGCGACACGATCGCCTTCGGCGACATGCCGAACGACATCCCGATGTTCGCGTGGGCCGCCCGGGGCGTGGCCATGGCCAACGCACACGAGGAGCTGAAGGCGGTGGCCGACGAGGTGACGTCCTCCAACGAGGAGGACGGGATCGCGGTGGTGCTGGAGCGCCTGCTCGGCTGAGGCCTGCCGGGCGGCCGCGGCGGTGCGGAGGATGCACGGATCGAACGTGCGCGGGCTTTTCCGGGCCCGACCGTGACTCGCTGTCCATGAAGCATGGCGCGAGCCAGTGCCTTACCACTCGGCCAATCCTCCGGGTGGGCGGCCCACGCGAGAGCGACCATCGCGTGCTCGAAGCGGCCGCCCCGGGCAGCTACACGGCGAACCGCCGACGGCTGCCCTGACGGGAGCGGGACGTACTGTCGTGCAGGGACATCGTCCGGCTCCTCTCCCCGTTCGTGGTGGTACGACGAGTGTGACCTGGGGCCGAGTTGGCCGCCACCGAATTAACCGGCGGCGGCCGGGCGCCGACAACCCGCCTACCGGCGCCACCACTTGCGCCGTGCCTTGCTGAAGAACCAGCCCGCCGGCGCCCTGTCCGAGCGCCACGGCTGCGGTTCCGGCGCCTCCGCGCGCCACTTCGCGGCCAGCATCCGGGCCCGTGCGGACGGCTCCGAGGTCTCGGCCGACCGTATGAACTCCTCGTTCAGGACGAGGCCGTCCCAGTCCTCAGCCATCCCCGTTCCTCTCCACAGAGCGCCCTCCTCTGCCCAGTGTGGCCGGGCAAAGGTCAAGCCCCCGTCAGTAAAGCGGGCGTCTACTCCTCGCCCGCCAGCGTCAGCGAGCGCAGCTTCTGGCCGGCGTACCAGGTGGCGAGGACCGTCACCACGATCAGCAGCACCGTGGCCGTCGTCAGGGACACGTCGGACGTGACCAGCTCGCCGCCCGTCACCTTGTGGGCGACCGCCAGGGCCCACTGCTGGACGCTCAGCGTGCGCGCGCCGGGGACCAGGGAGCCGAACAGGGCCTCCCAGACCAGCGCGTAGACGAGACCGAAGACCACCGCGTGCCGGGACACCGTGCCCAGCAGCAGGAAGAGCGCCGCGTAGGCGATCGACGCGACCAGCGCGGCGACCGTGTAGGCGACGGCGATCTGCTGGCCGTTGCCGTTCAGGATGAAGCCGGCGATCAGCGTCGGCAGGGCCGAGAACACCATCGTCACGGCGATCGCCACGATCAGCTTGGTGAGGATGATCGTGGGCCGCTTGATCGGCTTGGACAGCAGGTACACCACCGAACCGTCGTCGATCTCCGGGCCGATCGCGCCGGTGCCGGCGATGACGCCGATGATCGGCACCATGGTTGCGAGCGCGAGGCCGCCGAGCAGGTCGGAGGCGGTCTGGTCGTCCGCGCCCGCCAGGCCGCGGACGACGACGGAGATCGCGACGAGCAACAGGGGCAGCGCCCCCAGGATGAGGGCCCGGCGGCGGCCGAGCAGGGCTCGATAGGTGAGCCGGGCGACTGTGGGGTCGTACATCTTGGCCTCCTACGCCGCGACCAGGTAAGAGAACACGGATTCGAGGGACTCGTCGGACGGCGAGACCGTGAGCAGCCGGATGCCGTGGTCGCGGGCGACCTTCGGCAACAGGGCGGTGAACCGGCCGAAGTCGACGGCCTGGATGCGCAACGCGCCTTCGGTGACGTCGACTTCGATGCCCGAGGTCGAGGGGTCGGCGATGAGCGCGGCCGCGAGGGCCCGGTCGTCGCTGGAGCGGATCAGATAGCGGTGCGGACGGTCGGTCATCAGCCGGCGGATCTTGCGGAAGTCGCCGCTGGCCGCGTGCCGTCCGGCGACCACCACCTCGATGTGCCAGGCGAGCTGCTCGACCTCTTCGAGGATGTGCGACGAGAACAGCACGGTGCGGCCGTCGTCGCCCATCCGGCGCAGCAGGTCCATCAGCTGCATGCGCTGGCGCGGGTCCATGCCGTTGAAGGGCTCGTCGAGCAGGAGCAGCGAGGGGTCGTGGACCAGGGCGGACGCCATCTTCACGCGCTGGCGCATGCCCTTGGAGTACGTCGAGATCTTGCGGTCCTGCGCGTACTCCATCTCGACGGTGGCCAGCGCCTTCTGCGCCGCCTTGGCGCCGAGACCGTGCAACTCGGCGTTGGCCACGACGAACTCGCGGCCGGTGAGGAAGTCGTACATCGCCTCCCGCTCGGGCACGATGCCGATGTGCCGGTAGATGTCCTCGTTGCGCCAGACCGGCTGCCCGTCGAGGGTCACCGTGCCGGTGGAGGGGGCGAGGAAGCCGCCCATCATGTTGATGAGGGTGGACTTTCCGGCGCCGTTGGGGCCGAGCAGGCCGGTGACGCCGGGGCCGATGGTCATGGTGATGTCGTTGACGGCGACCACGTTGCCGAACCAGCGGGAGACGTGGTCGATGGAGAGCGTGGTCACAGTCCCACCTTCTTGTAGCGGCGCACCAGCAGGCCGTAGCAGGCGGCGATGAGGCCGACGATGACGAACAGGTACACCGCGCCCTGGGCGTGCGAGGGTCCGTCCCCGCCGGGGAAGGTGTTGGCGCCGCCGAGCAGGGCGGTGCTCAGGCCGCCGATCAGGGTGACCGGGGAGAACAGGCCGATCCACGGGATGGCGCCGGTGCTGCCCTGGGCGTCGGCGATGGCCTGGAGGGTGGAGACGGCGCCGTAGGAGATGGTCAGTACGGCGATCACGGCGGCGATGCCGAAGCCGCGGCGCGGCGTGACCGACGCGATGACCAGGCCGATGCCGGCCAGGAGGAGGGACAGCAGGGCCACCGAGAGCAGGCCCTGGCCGAACCCCTCGCTCTGGTGGGAGAAGTCCATCTTGGAGAGCAGGGCGCCCACGTACAGCACGACCAGCGGGGCGCCGGTGAGGATGAACAGGGCCGAGGCCAGGGCCGCGAACTTGGCCTGGACGTAGTCGGCGGTCTCGATGGGCCGCGAGAAGTACAGCGGAATGGTCTTGAAGCGCAGGTCGCGGGAGACGGCCTGGGGTGCCTGCGAGGCGACGTACAGGCTGATGACGGCCTGCATGATGATCGCGTAGCGGGTGTAGGACACCGGCAGGTCGTGCGCCTTGGTGGCGACGGCGACCGCGACCATGATGGCGGCCGGCACGCACATCACCGCGAACAGCAGCATCGGCAGCACCTTGGACTTCACCGAGCGGCCGAGGCCGTAGGAGCCGCGCAGTGTCTGCGAGTAGAGGGAGACGCGCGCGTACGCGCGGCCCAGGCGCGGGCCGTCGTAGCCGCGGTAGCCGATGTCGTGGATACGGGACTGGTCACCCGCGGGGGTGGCCAGAGGCTGCTCAACCGCCATGGACGGCCGCCTCCTTCCGCTGCTCGTCGCTGCTGGTGAAGACCTCGGAGATGTGGTGTCTGCGCTGCTCCATGCGGACCAGGCCGAGCCCGAGGTCGGCGACGACGTCACGCACCAGGTCGTACGTCTCCTCGCCCTGGGCGGTGAGCAGCAGGATGTGGCCGGCACCGGGGAGGCCGCCGCCCTCGGCGTTCGTCTCCACCCCGCGCGCGTGCAGCGCCTCGCGCATCGCGCGGGTGCCGTCGGGGTGCTCGTCGCTGTCGGTGACCTCGATCGCGAGGGTGGTCGTGGACTGCGTGAAGTCGGTGGTGGAGCTGGACCGCAGCAGCTTGCCGCCGTCGACGACGACCACGTGGTCGCAGGTGCGCTCCAGCTCGCCGAGCAGGTGCGAGGTGACCAGGACCGAGATGCCGAAGTCGGTGTGGATCCGGCGGATCAGGCCGAGCATCTCGTCGCGGCCGACCGGGTCGAGGCCGTTGGTCGGCTCGTCGAGGAAGACCAGCTGCGGGTCGTGGACCAGCGCCTGCGCGAGCTTCACGCGCTGCTTCATGCCGGTCGAGTAGCCGCCGATGGGGCGGTACCGCTCCTCGTAGAGCCCGACATGGCGCAGTGTGTCGGCGGTGCGCTCGCGCGCGGCGGCGGGCGGCAGGCCGGACATCCGGGCCATGTGCACGACGAACTCGGTGGCCGAGACGTCGGGCGGCAGGCAGTCGTGCTCCGGCATGTAGCCCACCCGCTCGCGGATGGCGGCACCCTTGGTCGCCACGTCCAGGCCGAGCACCTCGGCTCGGCCCTCGCTGGCGGGGGACAGACCCAGCAGGATCTTGATCAGGGTGGACTTGCCGGCGCCGTTGGCTCCGACGAGTCCGGTCACACCGGGTCCGATGTCCACGGACAGCCGGTCGAGCGCGGTCACCCGGGGGAACCGCTTGCTCAGGCTTTCGGTCGCGATCACAGTCACGCCATCGAAGGTAGTGACCTGGACCACCGGCGGTCGTCAGACCCGAGAGCCGTCTTCGGGTCACTCTCGAGTATTACGGGACCCTAGGGGATCCCCTGCCTGAGGGCTACGCGGAGTTGTCCACAGGCCCCGCACACCCTATTGACGTTGTCTCTAACAACTGTCACATTCACCGGTGTCAGGTTACGGACGCGTACCGCGGTCGACGGGGACGGAGCGGATGACGACGACAGCGCAGGACGTACTCTCCGAACGCGCCACGGAGCTCCAGGGTTTCCGGCGCGTGCAGAAGCTCGCCTACGAGTGCGCGGAGGCGGTCGCGGCCCGGCTGGAGCCCGGGATCACCGAGCGCGAGGCGGCCCGGATGCAGCGCGAGTGGCTGCGCGCCCGCGGCGTGCGGGACTGGTTCCACCTCCCCTTCGCCTGGTTCGGCGACCGCACCGCCTTCACGGACTTCCGCGTGCCGCTGCAGTTCTTCCCGACCGACCGCCGGCTGGAGCCGGGGATGCCGTTCATCCTCGACATGGCCCCGGTGTACGAGGGCTGCACGGCCGACATCGGCTACTCCGGGTCGCTCGGCGTCAACCCGGTGCAGGACCGGCTGATGGCCGACCTGGAGGCGCACCGCGGACTGATCCTGCGCGAGGTGCGCGAGCGCCGCCCGCTGCGCGAGATCTACGAGGACGTGGACCGCCTCATGGTCCGCCAGGGCTACGCCAACCGGCATCGCGCGTACCCGTTCGGCGTGATCGCCCACAAGGTGGACCGGGTGAAGCAGCGCCGCTGGTCACCGCACCTGTTCGGGTTCGGCACCCAGTCCCTGAAGGGGCTCGTCTCCGACGCCCTGCGCGGCCACCGCGACGGCTGGTCGCCCCTGTGGTCGCCGTACCGCTTCTCCGACCACCCGCCGCGGCCGGGCCTGTGGGCGGTCGAACCCCACCTCGGTTTCCGGGGCACCGGAGCCAAGTTCGAGGAGATCCTGGTGGTCACCGACTCCCGGGATCCCGAGCAGAGCGCCTTCTGGCTGGACGACGATCTGCCGCACGTGCGGCGCTGGGCGGAGGACAAGTGACGGCACTGAAGGGCGCACGCGAGCGGCGGGTGCACACCGGCGGCATCGACCTGTGCGTGGCGGAACTGGGCGACCCGGCACAGCCGACCGTCGTCCTCGTCCACGGCTACCCGGACAGCAAGGAGGTGTGGTCCGAGGTCGCGCCCCGCCTGGCCGAGCGCTTCCACGTGGTGCTGTACGACGTCCGGGGCCACGGCCGCTCGACCGCGCCGCGGCCGCTGCGCGGCGGCTTCACGCTGGCCAAGCTGACCGACGACTTCCTCGCGGTGATCGACACCGTCAGCCCCGACCGCCCGGTGCACCTGGTCGGCCACGACTGGGGCTCGGTGCAGTCCTGGGAGTTCGCCACCGTGGGCCGCACGGAGGGCCGGATCGCCTCCTTCACCTCGATGTCCGGTCCCTCCCTCGACCACTTCGGGCACTGGATCAACGCGCGCGTGAAGCGCCCGACGCCCCGCCGGCTCGGCCAGCTCCTCGGCCAGGGCGCCAAGTCCTGGTACGTGTACCTGCTGCACACCCCGGTCGTGCCGGAACTGGCCTGGCGCGGCCCGCTCGGCAGGGCCTGGCCCGGCATCCTGCGACGGGTCGAGAAGCTCCCCGCCGGTGACTACCCGACCGGCTCCCTGCGCTCCGACGCGGCCCACGGCGCCTGGCTGTACCGCGACAACGTCCGGCCCCGGCTGCGCCGCCCGCGCGAGGACGCCTACGCGCACGCGCCCGTGCAGCTCATCACGCCCCTCGGCGACGCGTTCCTCTCCGAGCGCCTCTACGACGACCTGGAGCGCTGGGCCCCCCGGCTGACCCGCCGCACGCTGCCCGACAAGCACTGGATCCCGCGCACCCGCCCGGACCAGGTGGCGGCCTGGATCGAGGAGTTCGTGATCTCCGTCGAGGACGGCCGGGGCGCCGAGCCGAAGCCCGCGGACCGCCACGCCCAGCGGTTCGGCGGCCAGTTGGTCCTGGTCACCGGCGCGGGCAGCGGCATCGGCCGGGCCACGGCGTTCGCGTTCGCGGAGGCGGGCGCGCGCGTGGTGGCCGTCGACCGGGACGCCGAGGCCGCCGCCCGCACCGCCGAGCTGTCCCGGCTGATCGGCGCGGCGGACGCCTGGGCCGAGACGGCCGACGTCTCCGACGAACAGGCCATGGAGAAGCTCGCCGAACGCGTCCACCGCACCTACGGCGTGCTGGACGTGCTGGTCAACAACGCGGGCATCGGGCTGTCCGGCTCCTTCCTCACGACGACCACGGAGGACTGGCGCAAGGTCCTGGACGTCAACCTGTGGGGCGTGATCCACGGCTGCCGCCTGTTCGGCGCCCGGATGGCCGAGCGCGGCCAGGGCGGCCACATCGTGAACGTCGCCTCGGCGGCCGCCTTCCAGCCCTCGCGCGCGCTGCCGGCCTACAGCACGTCCAAGGCCGCGGTCCTGATGCTGTCCGAGTGCCTGCGCGCCGAACTCGCCGGCCGCCGCATCGGGGTGACCGCGATCTGCCCCGGCATCGTCAACACCGGCATCACGTCGACCGCCCGCTTCACCGGGGTCGACGAGGAGGAGCAGCGGCGCAGGCAGCAGCGCTCGGCCCGGCTGTACGGGATGCGCAACTACCCGCCGGAGAAGGTCGCTTCGGCGATCCTGGAGGCGGTGGAGCACAACCGGGCGGTGGTTCCGGTGACGCCGGAGGCGCGCGGGGTGCGGCTGCTGTCGCGGGTGGCGCCGGGGGTGCTGCGCAGGATCGCGCGGGTGGAGCCGAGACTGTGACTGCCGCCGGGTCCCCGGACCGGAACACCTACCGCATCGAGGACCTGGCCCGCCTGTCCCGGACCACCGTCCGCACCGTGCGCGCGTACCAGGACAAGGGCCTGCTCCCCCGTCCTGAGCGCCAGGGCCGGGCCAACCTGTACTCCGACGCCCATCTCACCCGCCTCCACCAGATCTCCGACCTCCTCGTCCGCGGCTACACCCTCGCCTCCATCAGGGAGCTGCTCGACGCCTGGGACACCGGACGCGGCCTGGCCGGTGTCCTCGGCCTCGTCACCGAGGCCGAGGGTCCCTGGACCGACGAGCAGCCGGTCCGTCTGTCCCGCGCCGACCTGGACGCCCGCTTCGGCGGCGCACCCGACGACACGGCCGTGGCCGAGGCGGTGGCGCTCGGCATCCTGGAGCCGGTGCCGGGCGACCCCGGTTCGTTCCTCGTGCCGAGCCCCCAGGAGCTGGCCGTGGCAGCCGAGTTGCACGCGGCCGGGGTGCCGCTCACCGCGATCGCCGGTCATCTGCGGGAGTTGAGGGTCCAGGTGGAGCACATAGCCGCCCGTTTCCTGGAGTTCACCACCGAGCACGTCTTCGCGCGCTACCTCGACGACCCGCACCAGCGGACCGACGCGAAAGCGGCCGAGGCGGCCTCGCTGGTACGGCGGCTGCGTCCGCTCGCCCAGCAGACCGTGGACGCCGAACTGGCCCGAGCCATGCGCCTGCTCGCCACACGTGAGGTGCGCAGGCGGCTCGGGGCGGAGGAACGGGCGCGGACCGCGGACCAGACGCGTACCGTGGCTCTGCCCGCCGACACGATCGAGGCCGTACGGAGCCTCGTTGGGGCGGATCGTGTCGCCGAGTTCATCACCCTGGCCGCCGAACGGGAGGCACGGGCCCGGCATTTGGACGCTCTTGCCGCAGATCACAGACCTGTCAACGATCTTCGCGAAACACCGTGAATCGCCTGCCCGTTGTCCACAACATCGTCAAATTCCTTGTGGATAACCGCACTTGGCTGTGGATCAAACCTTCACACGAAAAGCAGCTGCGTGATCCGCGTCTCTCCCGGCACGCTGGCGGGATGGACGACAAGAAGAACCACAGACGGAACGACGAAACGAATGACAAGCCGACCATAGGACAGAACGACAGGATGCCGGACGAGCGGCGCACCCTGAAGGTGTCGAAGTACCTCTCGAAGCACCTGCGTCACCAGCCCGAGCGCATCGGCCTCACGCTCGACGAGGCCGGCTGGGTGGAGATCGACACGCTGCTCGCCGCCGCGGCCGCGCACGGCTTCCCCGTCACCCGCGAGGAGCTGGACCACGTCGTCGCCGCCAACGACAAGCAGCGCTTCGCCGTCGACGGCGACCGGATCCGCGCCAGCCAGGGCCACAGCGTCGACGTCGACCTCGGACTGCCCCCGGCGACCCCGCCGCCGTACCTCTACCACGGGACCGTGGCCAGGTACCTGGACGCGATCCGGAGCGAGGGGCTGCGCGCGATGAACCGGCACGACGTGCACCTGTCGGCCGACCGTGAGACCGCGACGCGGGTCGGTGCCCGGCGCGGACGCCCGGTCGTCCTGTCCGTCGACGCCGGCGCGATGCACCGGGACGGTCACGTCTTCCACGTCAGCGCGAACGGGGTGTGGCTGACCCGGGCCGTGCCGCCGGGGTACCTGCGCTTCCCCGAGCCGCACTGACCCTGCATCATGACCGGTATGGACCGGAGCGACCACAGGGACCACCTCCCCACGACCGAGGCGGCCGTGACCGCTCTGCACGCGATCGCCGCCGAGCACGGCCGCGAGATCGAGGTGACCCACGACATCGGCGCCGACCAGACCTCCCGGCGCGCGGCGGCGGGCTTCGGCGTCACCGCGGACCCCGACGGTTCGCTTCCGCACGAGGCGTACGCCGAGTTCGGCGGAGCGCCGCGGGTGAGCGTACGGCTCTACCCGGACGACGACGCGCTGATCACGGTGGAGGGCGTCGAGTTCCACGACGTCCCGCGCGACGACGTGCCCGCGTTCCTGCGCTCGGTCTTCGGCGGCCTCGCCACGGTCCGCTCCCGCCGCTTCCCGCCCGTCTCCTCGCTGATCGTGCCGCTGCCCGGCGACCGCACGTACAAGGAGCCCGTCCCGGTGTACCTGCTCACGCCGTGGCTGAGCCGCCGCATACGGTGACCGTTTCGTCCGGCGCCGACGGCTCCCCTTAGTCTCGGACGCATGAGTCTGCGCCTGAGCACCGTGATCCTGCCGTACCGCCGCTGGAACGAGGGCGGCCGTACCGCCTGGACGCGGGCCGAGGAACTGGGCTTCCACACCGCGTACACCTACGACCACCTCTCCTGGCGCAGCTTCCGGGACGGTCCGTGGTTCGGCGCGATTCCGACGCTGACCGCCGCCGCCTCCGTCACCGACCGGATCCGCCTGGGCACCCTCGTCACCTCGCCGAACTTCCGGCACCCGGTGACGCTGGCCAAGGAACTGATCTCCCTCGACGACATCTCCGGCGGCCGGGTCACACTCGGCATCGGCGCCGGCGGCACCGGCTTCGACGCCACCGCACTGGGCCAGGAGCCGTGGACCGCGCGCGAGCGTGCCGACCGGTTCGCCGAGTTCGTGCCGCTGCTCGACCGGCTGCTCACCGAGGACTCCGTGACGCACGAAGGCGCGTACTACTCGGCCCACGAGGCGCGGGACATCCCCGGCTGCGTGCAGCGGCCCCGGCTGCCCTTCGCGATCGCGGCCACCGGCCCGCGGGGGCTGAAGCTCGCCGCGCGGCACGGACAGGCGTGGGTCACCACCGGCGACCCGAAGCTGTACGAGAACGGCACGCCCGAGCAGTCCGTCGAGGCACTGCGCGGTCAGACGGCGCGGCTCGGCGAGGCCTGTGCGGCGATCGGCCGGGACGCGTCCGCGCTGGACAAGGTGCTGCTCACCGGCTTCACCCCGGACCGGGGCCGTCCGCTGACGTCCCTGGACGCCTTCGTCGACTTCGCCGGCCGGCACCGGGAGCTGGGCTTCACCGAACTGGTGATCCACTGGCCCATCCCGGACTCGGACTTCGCCGCCGACGAGAAGGTCTTCGAGCAGATCGCCATGGAGGCCCCGGCCCAGCTGGCCTGAGGCCACGGGACGGACGGACCGGGCCCGGCGGGGGCCGCGAGAGTCGCCTGCGTCTCATCTGTGCGCTGCACCGCACTGGCGTGCGGGCATATGCGCGAGAATGGGCCGGTGACCTCAGCGACCAGACAGCCCGAGACCCCCGCCTGCGCGACCCCGCCCCGGCTGATCGCCACCGATCTCGACGGCACCCTGCTGCGCGACGACAAGTCGGTCTCCCCGAGGACGGTCGCCGCGCTGGCCGCCGCCGAGGAGGCGGGCATCGAGGTCTTCTTCGTCACCGGCCGCCCGGCCCGCTGGATGGACGTGGTCAGCGCGCACGTCCACGGCCACGGCCTCGCGATCTGCGGCAACGGCGCCGCCGTGGTCGACCTGCACGGCGGCCCCGGCGCCCACCGCTTCGTGAAGGTGCGCGAACTGGCCAGGGAGAACGCGCTGGACGCCGTGCGCCTGCTGCGCGAGGCCGCGCCCGGCACGGTGTACGCGGTCGAGCAGACGTACGGCTTCCACCAGGAGCCCGCCTATCCCAAGATGCACATGGAGAAGCCGGACCACCTGCTGCCCGCCGAGGAGATCCTCGCGGTCGACGGGCTCGGTGCCGGCGAACCCGTGCTCAAGATCCTCGCCTTCCACCCCGACCTCGACCCCGACGCCTTCCTCACCCTCGCCCGGCTGGCCGTCGACGACCGCGCCACCGTCACCCGGTCCAGCCCCAGCGCCCTGCTGGAGATCAGCGGTCCGGGAGTCTCCAAGGC
Source organism: Streptomyces sp. NPDC101237 (assembly GCF_044767465.1). Classification (NCBI taxonomy): domain Bacteria; kingdom Bacillati; phylum Actinomycetota; class Actinomycetes; order Kitasatosporales; family Streptomycetaceae; genus Streptomyces; species Streptomyces sp. NPDC101237. The sequence goes on from NZ_JBIWNY010000001.1 coordinate 261,231, forward strand.
CAGCACGCTGGCCCTGGAATGCGCCGAGCGCGGCATCTCGCACCAGGAAGTCGTGGCCTTCGGCGACATGCCCAACGACGTCGAGATGCTGACCTGGGCCGGACGCTCGTACGCGATGGGCAACGCCCACCCTGCCGTGCTCGCCGCCGCCTCCGGCCGCACGGCCGCCAACAACGACGACGGTGTCGCGGTCGTGATCGAACGGCTGCTGGCCGCCCGCGACTGACCCGGAGCGCCGGGCGGCGGCCCTAGGGTGCCGTCAGCAGACCGTCGGGCGCCCGCGCCGGCGATTCCGCGGCGGCCTCCCGTTCCGCCATTGCCCGGAACGGACCGGTCACGGCCGCCAGTTCCCGGTATGGCCCGCGCTGCGCCACCCGGCCGCCGTCGAGCACGATCACCTCGTCCACCGCCTCCAGGCCCGCCAGCCGATGGGTGATCAGCACGGTCGTACGGCCCTCGGTGGCCGCCAGCAGGTCGGCGGTGAGCGCGTCCGCAGTGGCCAGGTCGAGGTGCTCGGCGGGCTCGTCCAGGACCAGCACCGGGAAGTCGGCGAGCAGCGCCCGGGCCAGTGCCAGCCGCTGCCGCTGGCCGCCCGACAGCCGGGCCCCGTGCTCGCCGACCAGGGTGTCGAGCCCGTCGGGCAGCCCGTCCACCCAGTCCAGCAGGCGGGCCCGGTCCAGCGCGTCCCGCAGGTCGGCGTCGGTGGCGTCCCTGCGGGCGAGCAGCAGGTTCTCCCGCACGGAGCTGTCGAAGAGGTGCGCGTCCTGCGCGCACAGTCCGACCAGACGTCGGACGTCGTCGCCCTCCACTGCCAACGCGTCGACGCCGGCGAGCGTGTAGGAACCCTCCCGCGGGTCGAGGAACCGCAGGAGGACCTGGGCGAGGGTCGTCTTGCCGGAACCCGAGGCACCGACCACCGCGATCCGGCGTCCTTGGTCGAGGGTGAGGTCGAGCCCGCAGAGCGCGTCCCGGTGCCGGCCCTCGTGACGGGCCGACAGCCCCCTCAGGACGAGAGGGAAGGGCGCGGCGGGCGCCCGGCGGGGGCACTCGGGCTCCCGTACGGGTTCCGGCGCGTCCAGCACCTCGTAGATGCGCTCGGCGCTCGTGCGCACCCGCTGCCGGTGCCGCACGGCGAGCGGAAGCCCGAGGACGGCCTCGAAGGCGGCCAGCGGCGTCAGCACCACCACCGCCATCGCCACCCCGCTCAGCCGCCCGTCGGCCACCCCCTGAGCGCCCACCAGCGCCGTGGCGGCGACGGTCAGGCCCGTCAGCAGGGCGGTCAGTCCGTCGCCGAGCGCGGTGGCGGCGGCCGCCCGCGACGCGATCCGGGTGAGCGTGCCGTCGGCCTGCCGGACCTCGCCGGTACGGGCGGGCAGCGCCCCGGCGACGGTCAGCTCGGCGGTGCCGGTCAGCAGGTCGGTCACCCGGGTCGCGAGCAGGCCGCGGGCGGGCGCCAGCCGCTGCTCGGCCCGGCGGGCCACGGCGGAGGTCACCAGCGGCACACCGACACCGGCCGCCAGCAGCCCCACCGCGAGCGCGGCCCCCGCCTCGGGCAGCAGCCAGGCGGTGAAGCCCACGGCTGCCGCGGACACGGCCGCCGCTGCCCCGGCGGGCAGCAGCCACCGCAGCCAGTAGTCCTGCAGCGTGTCCACGTCGGTGACCAGCCGGCTGAGCAGGTCCCCGCGCCTGGTCGCCCGGAGTCCGGCGGGAGCGAGCCGTTCGAGGCGCCGGTAGACCGCGACCCGGGTGTCGGCCAGCATCCGCAGCACGGCGTCGTGCGAGACCAGCCGCTCGCCGTAGCGGAACACGGCCCGTCCGATGCCGAAGGCCCGGGTGGCCGTCACGGCGACCATCAGATAGAGCACCGGCGGCTGCTGCGAGGCCCGCGAGATCAACCACCCGGAGGTAGCCATCAGCCCCACGGCGCTGCCGAGCGCCAGCGCACCCAGCAGTAGAGCGAGCGCCAGCCGCGCCCGCCGGGCCCCGGAATCCGCCCGCACCCGGCCCAGCACACCCTTCCTCGGCACGGTCGCCGAGTCCGCCATGCCCCTCGGAGCCGGCACGGGCCGCTCCGCCGGGCCGTGCTCCGGCCGGTCGGTCCGGTCGGCCGGCTCGCCGTCCCGACGACCGGGTCGAGCAGGGGCCTGGCCCGGTTCCCCGGGGGCCTCGCCGCCGGAGAGCCGCACCACCCGGTCCGCCGCCCGGAGCAGCGCCGGCCGGTGCACCACCAGCAGCACCGTCCGCCCGGCGGCGAGCCGCCGTACCGCCGCCACGACCTCGGCCTCGGTCGTCCCGTCCAGCGCGGCCGTCGGCTCGTCCAGCAGCAGCACCGGCCGGTCGGCCAGGAACGCCCGTGCCAGCGCCAGCCGTTGCCGCTGTCCGGCGGAGAGTCCCGCGCCGTCCTCGCCGAGCACGGTGGCGGCGCCGTCCGGCAGCGCGTCCACGAACTCCAGGGCCCCGGCGTCCCGCAGCGCCCGCCGTAGCGCCTCGTCGTCCGCGTCGGGACGGGCGAGCCGTACGTTCTCGGCGATCGTGCCGGCGTACAGATGCGGCCGCTGCGGCACCCACGCGATCCGCGACCGCCACGCCTCCAGGTCGACCGCGCCGAGTTCGGCTCCCCCGACCAGTACCCGGCCCGACGTCGGCCGCACGAACCCCAGCAGCACGTCCAGCAGCGTCGACTTGCCCACTCCGCTCGGGCCGACCAGCGCCACGGTCTCGCCGGGGGCCACGGTGAACGACACGTCGGTCACCGCGTCAGCCGAACGGCCCGGATAGCGGACCGTCACCCCTTCCAAGGCCAGGGACGCCTCGGCCGGTACTTCGCCCGCTCCGGACGCCGGCAGCGGGGTCTCCAGCACCGCGAAGATCTCCTCCGCGGCCGCGAGCCCCTCCGCCGCCGCGTGGAACTGGGCACCGACCTGCCGGAGCGGGAGGTAGGCCTCCGGCGCCAGCACCAGGATGACCAGTCCGATGTACAGGTCCATGTCGCCGTGCACCAGCCGCATCCCGATGGTCACGGCGACCAGCGCCACCGAGAGCGTGGCGATCAGTTCCAGCGCGAACGACGAGAGGAAGGCGATCCGCAGCGTCCGCATGGTCGCCTGCCGGTACGCGCCGGTGATGCGGCGGATGGACTCGGCCTGCGCCTTGGCCCGCCCGAACACCTTCAGCGTGGGCAGCCCGGCGGTCACGTCCAGGAAATGGCCGGACAGCCGCGACAGCAGCCGCCACTGACGGTCCGTACGGGACTGCGTGGCCCAGCCGATCAGCACCATGAACAGCGGGATGAGCGGCAACGTGCCGACGATGATCGCCGCGGAGACCCAGTCCTCGGTGACGATCCGGGCCAGCACCGCGACCGGGACGACCACCGCGAGACCCAGTTGGGGCAGGTAGCGCGAGAAGTAGTCGTCAAGGGCGTCGACACCGCGCGTGGCGAGCGTGACCAGCGACCCGGTCCGCTGACCGCCCAGCCAGCCGGGTCCGAGCGCGACCGCCCGGTCGAGAAGCCGGCCGCGCAGCTCGGACTTGACCGCCGCGCTCGCCCGGTGCGCCGCCAGCTCGGTCAGCCAGGAGACCAGCGCCCGGCCGATGGCGACGCCCGCCAACAACAGCAACGGCGTGCGGAGTTCGAATGCCGAATGGCCGTGCTGGAAGGCGCCGACCACCACCTCGGCGATGAGCATCGCCTGGGCGATGACCAGGCCGGCGCCGACGGCGCCGAGGCTGACGACGGCGGCGAGGAAGAGACGGGTGGCTCGGGCGTAACGCAGCAGACGCGGATCGATTGGTTTCACGTGAAACATGCCCTTCGGCCCGGAGTGGGTGTTTCACGTGAAACACCCACTCCTTGGACTCTTACGGACTCAGTGGGCGGCTTCGGCTGCGATGTGCTGCGTGCCGATCCGCTTGCGGAACACCCAGTACGTCCACCCCTGGTAGAGCATGACGAGCGGCGTGGCGATCGCCGCCAGCCAGGTCATGATCTTCAGGGTGTAGGGGCTCGACGAGGCGTTCGTGACCGTCAGGCTCCAGTCCGGGTTGAGCGACGACGGCATGACGTTCGGGAAGAGCGACAGGAAGAGCATCGCCACGGCGGCCACGATGGTGACGCCGGACAGGGCGAACGCCCATCCCTCACGGCCCCGCAAGTTGGCTCCCAGGGCGGCGACCAGCGCGACGACCGCCACCACCAGGGCCACCAGGCTCTTGCCGTCCCCGCTGTCGGCCTGGGTCCACAGCAGGAAGGCCAGCGCCAGCACGGCGGCGAGCAGACCGACCTTGGTCGCCAGCTTCCGCGCCCGCACCCGTATGTCACCGACGGTCTTCAGCGCGGTGAACACCGCACCGTGGAAGGTGAACAGGGTCAGCGTGACGAGCCCGCCGAGCAGGGCGTGCGGGTTGAGCAGGTCCCCGACGCTGCCGACGTACTCGAAGTGCCGGTCGATCTTCACACCCCGCACGATGTTGCCGAAGGCCACGCCCCACAGGAACGCCGGGATCAGCGAGGTCCAGAAGATCGCGGTCTCCCAGTTGCGCTGCCAGTTCTCCTCGGGCCGCTTGGCCCGGTACTCGAAGGCGACACCCCGGACGATCAGGCAGACCAGGATGACCAGCAGCGGCAGGTAGAAGCCCGAGAAAAGCGTGGCGTACCACTCGGGGAAGGCGGCGAAGGTCGCCCCGCCCGCGGTGAGCAGCCACACCTCGTTGCCGTCCCAGACCGGGCCGATCGTGTTGATCAGCACCCGCTTCTCCGGCCGGTCGCGGGCGAGCAGCTTGGTGAGGATGCCGACCCCGAAGTCGAAGCCCTCCAGGAAGAAGTAGCCGGTCCACAGGACGGCGATCAGGACGAACCAGACGTCGTGAAGTTCCATGACTGCGTCTCCCTTGGCCTAGTACGAGAAGGCCATCGGCTTGTCGGCGTCACGCGCCTCGCCGCCGATCTTCGTGGGCGGGTTGAGGTCGTCGTCGGTGAGCTCGGGCGGACCGCCCTTGATGTACTTCACGAGCAGCTTGACCTCGATGACGGCGAGGACGGCGTACAGCGCGGTGAAGGTGATCATCGAGATGAGGATCTCGGCCTGGGAGACACCGGGGGAGACGGCGTCCCGGGTCTGCAGAACGCCGTAGACGACCCACGGCTGCCGGCCCATCTCGGTGAAGATCCAGCCCCAGGAGTTGGCGATCAGCGGGAAGCCCAGCGTCCATATCGCCACCAGCCAGTACAGCCGGCCCAGCTTCGGGCTGAGGGCCTTGTTCTTGAAGAGGACCAGGTGCGGTACCTCGTCCTCACCGACCCGCAGATGCTGCGGCAACATGAACTTCCTGCGGGTCAGCCAGAGTCCGGCCAGGCCGATGGCGAAGGACGCCATGCCGAAGCCGATCATCCAGCGGAACGCCCAGAAGGTGACGGGGACGATCGGGCGGTAGTCGCCCGGGCCGTACTTCTGCTGTTCGGCCTTGTTGGTGTCGTTGATGCCGGGGACGTAGGAGTTGAAGTCGTCGTCGGCGAGGAACGACAGGACACCGGGAACCGAGAACTCGACGCTGTTGTGGCCCTTGCTCACGTCGCCGTAGGCGAAGACCGAGAACGGTGCCGAGTTCTGCCCGTCCCACAGGGCCTCCGCGGCGGCCATCTTCATCGGCTGCTGCTTGAACATGACCTTGCCGAGGGTGTCGCCGCTGATCGCGGTGAGCATGCCGGCGATGACGACGGTGACCAGGCCCAGCCGCAGCGACGTCTTCATCACGGTGATGTGCTTCTTGCGGAACAGGTGGAAGGCGGCGATGCCGACCATGAACGCGCCACCGGTCAGGAAGGACGCGGCCAGCGTGTGGAAGGCCTGCGCCAGCGCGGTGTTCTGGGTCAGGACGGCCCAGAAGTCCGTCAGCTCCGCCCGCCCCTTCACCTTGTCGATCTTGTAGCCGACGGGGTGCTGCATCCACGAGTTGGCCGCGAGGATGAAGTACGCGGACAGGATCGTGCCGATGGAGACCATCCAGATGCAGGCCAGATGGATCTTCTTGGGCAGCTTGTCCCAGCCGAAGATCCACAGTCCGATGAAGGTGGACTCGAAGAAGAAGGCGATCAGCGCCTCGAAGGCGAGCGGGGCGCCGAAGATGTCACCGACGAACCGTGAGTAGTCGGACCAGTTCATGCCGAACTGGAACTCCTGCACGATGCCGGTGACCACGCCCATCGCGATGTTGATCAGGAAGAGCTTGCCCCAGAACTTGGTCGCCCTGAGGTACTTCTCCTTCTCCGTGCGCACCCAGGCGGTCTGCAGGCCCGCCGTGAGGGCGGCCAGGGAGATCGTCAGCGGGACGAACAGGAAGTGGTAGACGGTGGTGATGCCGAACTGCCAACGCGCCAGCGTCTCCGGCGCCAGGGCCAGGTACACGTCGTCAGTCTCCTTACGTCGCCGAGATACAGCGGCACTTTGTCCCCTTCGTCACGTACATACGGAACAAACGGGACGAGCTTGTGAATGCATTCACATTCACAAGCCATTATGACCTACTGATTTTCGAAGGAACGGTGGGGGTCGTGTCTTCTCCGTCACGTCAGCGACAGCCGCGGCGGGTTTCACGTGAAACTCCAAACGAAACGGGGCCGCCTCAACGGCGACCCCGTACGCGTGGGAGCAGATCGACTGCCGGACTTCCCGGCGGTCAGAGCTCCTTGTGGAAGTGCTCCGCCGCCTTCAGGAAGATGTCGTTCGCCTCGTTCTCCCCGATCGTCACCCGGACGCCCTCGCCCGCGAACGGCCGCACGACCGCACCGTGCTCCTCGCAGAGCTGGGCGAAGGCCGCCGTACGCTCTCCCAGCCGCAGCCACACGAAGTTGGCCTGGGTCTCGGGCAGCGTCCAGCCCTGGGCCCGAAGCGACTCGACCACGCGCTGCCGCTCGCACACCAGCGAGCCGACCCGGCCGAGCAGCGCGTCCTCGGCCCGCAGGGAGGCGATCGCCGCCTCCTGGGCGAGCTGGCTCACGCCGAACGGCACCGCTGTCTTGCGCAGGGCCGCCGCCACCGGCTCATGGGCGATCGCGAAGCCGACCCGCAGGCCCGCGAGGCCGTACGCCTTGGAGAAGGTGCGCAGCACGCAGACGTTCGGCCGCTCACGGTAGATCTCGACCCCGTCGGGGACCTCGGGGTCGCGGATGAACTCCCGGTACGCCTCGTCGAGGACCACCAGCACGTCCTTCGGCACCCGGTCCAGGAAACGCTCCAGCTCGGCCCGCTTCACGACCGTGCCGGTCGGGTTGTTCGGGTTGCAGACGAAGATCAGGCGCGTCCGGTCGGTGACGGCGTCCGCCATCGCGTCCAGGTCGTGCACCTCACCGGTGGTGAGCGGCACCTGGACCGAGCGGGCACCGCTGATCTGCGTGATGATCGGGTACGCCTCGAAGGACCGCCAGGCGTAGATCACCTCGTCGCCGGGACCGCAGGTGGCCTGGAGCAGCTGCTGGGCCACGCCCACCGAGCCGGTACCCGTGGCCAGATGTCCGACGGGGACGCCGAAGCGGTCCGCCAGCTCGTCCATCAGACCCGTGCACGCCATGTCCGGGTAACGGTTCAGGGCCGCGGCCGCGGCGGTCACCGACTCCATCACGCCCGGCAGTGGCGGGTACGGGTTCTCGTTGGAGGAGAGCTTGTAGGCAGCCGGGCCGTCCCCCGCGGCGGGCCTGCCCGGCTTGTAGGAGGGAATACCCTCCAGCTCGGCGCGCAACTTGGGGCTCGTCTCGCTCACCGCAGTCCTCCTCGCGACCACCGACGGACCCTCCGCGCCGCCGGCATCCAATACTCCTTACCTTATGAGGATTCGGCTCCCCTGCGTACAGGACCGGTGCGGCCCGGTAGACGCGGGCCTGACCTCGTCCGTCCCACCGGCATCACGGGCAACACGACACGAAGGCGCATTTTTCGGGGGCGCGCCCTACATATATCTACGCGCCGGTGGCTCGCGCCGTAGCGCGCATCACCCGTGAAGGTGAGTTGAGACCTCTTCGAGACATCGGGCACTTGGCAGGCCCATGCGTGTCGACACGTAACGTCTCACCATTGGATCATTCAACTGACTTTTTTTCTAAAGTAGTTGACCCGATTTGACCTTGCAGAAACGTGCCTGTCAACGCGTGCATATGCGTCCGCACTACCCCACCGCATGAGCCCTACTATCGGCTCGCCATGACAGCAGCAGGGAAGCACCAGGTGAGCCGCGCGGAAACCTCTCGGCGAGGCAGCCGGCCGGGCCGGGCGGGCATCAGAGACGTCGCCGCCGCCGCCGGGGTCTCCATCACGACCGTCTCCGACGCCCTCAACGGCAAGGGCCGGCTCCCGGATGCCACCCGGCGCCACGTCCGCGAGGTCGCCGACCGGCTCGGATACCGCCCCTCGGCCGCCGCCCGCACCCTCCGTACCGGCAAGTCGGGACTCATCGGCCTGACCGTGACCACGTACGGGGATGAACCTTTCACCTTCACCGAGTTCGCGTACTTCGCCGAGATGGCGCGGGCCGCCACCTCGGCAGCGCTCGCCCGCGGCTACGCCCTGGTGATCCTGCCCGCGACCTCCCGCCACGACGTGTGGTCGAACGTCGCCCTGGACGGCACGGTCGTCATCGACCCCTCCGACCAGGACCCGGTGGTCAGCGAGCTGGTCCGGCAGGGCCTGCCGGTGGTCTCCGACGGCCGGCCGGCCGGCGCGCTCCCGGTCACCGCCTGGGTGGACAACGACCACGAGGCCGCCGTACTCGGCATCCTCGACCATCTCGCCGACGCGGGCGCCCGCCGGATCGGCCTGCTCACGGGCACCACGACGGACACCTACACCCACCTGTCCACCACCGCCTACCTGCGCTGGTGCGAACGGGTCGGCCAGGACCCCGTCTACGAGGCCTACCCGGCGCACGACCCGTGCGCCGGCGCCGTGGCCGCCGACCGGCTGCTGGCCCGCCCGGACCGCCCGGACGCCGTCTACGGCCTCTTCGACCCCAACGGCACCGACCTGCTCGCCGCCGCCCGCCGCTACGGACTGCGCGTCCCCGACGACCTGCTGCTGGTGTGCTGCAGCGAGTCGACCGTGTACGCCAACACCGAGCCGCCCATCACCACGCTCTCGCTGAAGCCGCGCCGGATCGGGACGGCGGTGGTGCAGCTGCTCATCGACGCGATCGAGGGCGTGGAGTCGGACCAGCCGGTCGAGCAGGTGATACCGACCGAACTGATCGTGCGCACCTCCTCCCAGCGACGCCCCCCGCGCACCACGGTCAGCCCGCCCCGGGCACCGGAGGAGGAGTAGCACGAACGGCTCCTGCCCACCCGCGGACGCCCCGCACGCACGCCCCGCCGGGCGGTACGCGTGCGGAGGCGGCCGACGCGCCATCCGGACGTCGCCCGAAGACGGCCGGCGAGCGGCCCGCGGACGGCCGAACCCCCGCCCAACCGGGACGAAAGCCGCACTGAACTGGAGTCCCGCTCCGATTCACCACCCCTGGGTCATCACACGGCGCGACGGGCGTTCCTATGATGGGCCCACGACACCGCGGGCCGCTGCGACCAGGCAGTCCGAAGCGGTGCAGATGCGGCGCGATGGTGGAGGGGTCTGATGACTCAGGGGGCCGGTCAGGGACCCGAGGCGGAACGGACGGCGACGTTGCGCGACTTCCGGGTGCCCGCGTACGTCAACGAGACCGGTCCGTACGCCGAGAGCACCCACCCGGGCGAGGTCGCCCCGCCGCTCGACGAGCCGTACCCGGACGGGTATCCCGACGGGTACACGCCCACCCAGCGCGACCTGCCCGTCATCAACCGCGGCGACACGGTGCAGCTGCCGGTCGAACCGGAATCCGATCCGGCCGCCCGGACGGCGACCGGTAACGGCCCGCTGTACGTCGTCGGTGACGTGCACGGCTATGTCGACGAGCTGCTCGGCGCGCTGCGCGAGCAGGGGCTGATCGACGCCGACGGGCAGTGGTGCGCGGGCACCGCCCGGCTCTGGTTCCTCGGCGACTTCACCGACCGCGGTCCCGACGGCATCGGCGTCATCGACCTGGTGATGCGGCTGTCCGCCGAGGCCGCCGCGGCCGGCGGCTACTGCAAGGCCCTCATGGGCAACCACGAGCTGCTGCTGCTCGGCGCCAAGCGGTTCGGCGACACGCCCGTCAACTCGGGCGCGGGCACCGCCACCTTCCAGGCGGCCTGGCTGCTCAACGGCGGCCAGAAGACCGACATGGACCGGCTCCAGGACCACCACCTGCAGTGGATGGCCCGCCTGGACGCCGTCGAGGAGGTCGACGGCTACCTGCTGGTCCACTCCGACACCACGGCCTACCTCGACTACGGGGACTCGATCGAGGCGGTCAACGACACCGTCCGCGAGACCATCACCCGCAACGACGCGGACGAGGTCTGGGACCTGTTCCGCAAGTTCACCAAGCGGTTCTCCTTCCGCGACGAGGGGGGTGCAGACGCCGTCCGTTCCCTTCTCGATACGTACGGCGGCACCCGCATCGTTCACGGACACAGCCCGATTCCCTATCTGCTCGGGGAAGTCGGCTCCGAGGACGGCGAGGAGAACGCGGGTCCCGTGGTGGAAGGCCCGCACGTCTACGCGGACGGGCTGGCCATCGCCATGGACGGCGGAGTGACCATGGCCGGAAAGCTGCTCGTCAGGCAACTTCCGCTGGACGGCTGAGGGTTCGGCGCGCTGTTCTGTACCCCGAAGTCACACGCGGGCCGCCCCCAATTTCCGGCAACCCCCTGTCACCGCGTGCCTTGACGGCTCTACCATCGGTTTATCCGTAGCAGGCTCCCCTCCGTTTCTGCCCGACGGTTCGCCGGCGTGCGAGCCACCAGCCCTACGGAGCATCGGGGGATGCACATGAACAGCGTTCCGCAGCACCTGCACAGCGAGGACCGCCAGGAATACGAGCGGATCCTCGATGAGGCGCTGCGCTCCGCCCCTTACCGTCCCGAACTGGCCGGCGACGGCCGGAGTCTGAACACCGAACAGCTACGCACCATGGCGCTCAACGCCACCGCGCTGATAGCGGCGGCCGCGGCGACCGAGTACCAGCACTACGTGAAGGTCCGCGAGGAACTGCGCAACCCCGCGCGGTCCACCCCGTCCGCCGTCCACGAGTCCGGCTCCGTCGAGCCGGAACCGGGCGGAACCATGGGGCTCGCCACCACCCTCGGCGAGGCCGCCGAGACCACCGGCGCCGGCGGTTTCGCCCTCGCCCTGGTCCTGGCCCCCGTGCTCGCCGGTACCGCCGCCGCGATCTTCCTGCTCGTCGGCTACGTCCTGAAGATGCTGGACCCGGCTCCGGCGTTCGCCCAGACGATGCTCACGGCCGGCTGGGTCTTCGGCGTCCTGACCGCGGCCGCCATCCTCATGGCCGGCGCGGGGCTGCTGCTCACCGCACTGCGCAACAGCCCCTCACTGGAGGCCGGAGCCTACGGTGAGCCCGGCGGGGAGGTCTCCAAGGCCCGCGACGCCTGGCGGGACGCCCTGCTGGAACGCGGCATCCTGCCCTTCCTGCGGGAAGCACTGGCCGCCGGGCCCGGTACGTCCGAACCGCGCCGCACGACCCCGTCGGGTCCGGGCAGCCGGATGCCGCGACTCGGGTACGGCCGTCCCGGCTTCAGCACCGACGACGGCGCCGCACCCGCCCCCCGGCCGAGCTTCACGAGCCCGGACTACACCAGTCCCGACTTCGGAGGGCCCGAACACCAGCCGGAATAGTCCGGCTTGCGCCCCGGCGGGGGCGCAGGCCGGACACCCGGTGGCGAAGGGGGCTGGGCACACCCCGCATGGGGAGGCCAGTCCCATACTCCGACGTGCCCTGTCCCGGTCAGCTGATGATCGACGCCGACCAGGACTCAGAGGACCGGGGGATTCGGACATGCGGAAGCCGTCGTCGAGGAAGGCCGGGGCAAGCCGTGCCGGCAGCAGCGCCGCCGGCCCTCGGCTCGCCCACCCTCGCCACCGCCGCCGCCGCGGGACACACGGCCGCACGGCAGGTGGACGACCAGGACACGCTCCGGCGGGACCTGGCCGCGGTCGCAAGGCCGCAGGCGGAGACGTGAACGTGCTCGCCAGGGTCGACCGGACCGACGGCCCACCGCTCATGGCCCGCATCGGGACCAGGACGGCCGACTTCTCGGCCCCGGCCCCGGTCCCGTGGAACGCCCACTTCCGCGTGGCGCGCACGACGAAGACGTTCGTGGCGAGCGCGGTCCTGCAACTCGTCGCGGGGAAGCGGTTGTCGCTCGACGACACCGTCGGGCAGTGGCTGCCCGGCGTCGTCACCGGCAACGGCAACGACGGCGGCCGTATCACCGTCCGCGACCTGCTCCGCCGGACCAGCGGGCTGTACGAACTACATCGACGCCCGAGGGCACCTACGGCCTGGGGCCGCGCGGAATCCCGCTCTCCTGCGGCGGCTTCCACTACACCCACGAGGGCGACGGGGCGGGCGTCAACCCCCGCCCCGCGGTGAGCGCCGACGGCCGACGCGCGGTGACCGTCTCCCTGACGACCACCACCGCCCCACCGGACCTGGCAGCCCTCAACCGCGCAACGACCACCCTCGTCGACCACGCCCCGTGCCCCCCGCCCCGAAGGGCCTGAAACCCGCCTCCCGCGCCGAGTCAGTCCGCGATGGGCAGATACACCCGGTTCCCGCTGGCCGCGAACTCCTTGGACTTCTGGGCCATGCCCTCCTCGATCTCACCGCGGCTTCCGCCGTGCTCGCGGCGAATGTCCTGGGAGATCTTCATGGAGCAGAACTTCGGCCCGCACATCGAGCAGAAGTGGGCCGTCTTGGCGGGCTCCGCCGGAAGCGTCTCGTCGTGGAATTCGCGGGCCGTGTCCGGGTCCAGGGCGAGGTTGAACTGGTCCTCCCACCGGAACTCGAAGCGGGCGTCGGACAGCGCGTCGTCCCATTCCTGCGCCCCCGGGTGGCCCTTGGCGAGGTCGGCCGCGTGGGCGGCGATCTTGTAGGTGATCACGCCGGTCTTGACGTCGTCCCGGTTGGGCAGGCCCAGGTGCTCCTTGGGCGTGACGTAGCAGAGCATCGCCGTGCCCCACCAGGCGATCATCGCGGCACCGATGCCGGAGGTGATGTGGTCGTACGCCGGCGCGACGTCCGTGGTCAGCGGGCCGAGCGTATAGAACGGAGCTTCATCGCAGATCTCCTGCTGAAGGTCGATGTTCTCCTTGATCTTGTGCATCGGGACGTGGCCCGGGCCCTCGATCATCGTCTGTACGTGGAAACGCCTGGCGATCCGGTTGAGTTCCCCGAGCGTGCGCAACTCCGCGAACTGGGCTTCGTCGTTGGCGTCGGCGATGGAGCCGGGGCGCAGGCCGTCGCCCAGTGAGTACGTGACGTCGTAGGCGGCGAGGATCTCGCAGAGTTCCTCGAAGTTCTCGTACAGGAACGATTCCTTGTGGTGGGCCAGGCACCAGGCCGCCATGATCGAACCGCCGCGCGAGACGATGCCGGTCTTGCGGTTGGCGGTGAGCGGCACGTACGGCAGCCGCACGCCCGCGTGGACGGTCATGTAGTCCACGCCCTGCTCGGCCTGTTCGATGACCGTGTCCTTGTAGATCTCCCAGGTCAGCTCCTCGGCCCGGCCGTCGACCTTCTCCAGGGCCTGATACAGCGGCACCGTGCCGATGGGGACGGGGGAGTTGCGCAGCACCCACTCGCGGGTGGTGTGGATGTTGCGGCCGGTGGAGAGGTCCATGACCGTGTCGGCTCCCCAGCGGGTCGCCCAGGTCATCTTCTCCACCTCCTCCTCGATGGAGGAGGTCACCGCGGAGTTGCCGATGTTGGCGTTGACCTTCACCAGGAACCGCTTGCCGATGATCATCGGCTCGATCTCCGGGTGGTTGACGTTGGCAGGCAGCACGGCCCGTCCCGCCGCGATCTCCTCACGGACGACCTCGGGGGAGACGTTCTCCCGGATGGCCACGTACTCCATCTCCGGAGTGACCTCACCCCGGCGGGCGTACGCCAGTTGCGTGACCGCCTCGCCCTCCCGGCCGCGGCGCGGCTGACGCGGACGGCCCGGGAAGACCGCGTCCAGGTTGCGCAGCCCGCCACGCGGCGCGGTGTGCTTGATCCCGTCGTCCTCGGGGCGGACGGGGCGGCCCGCGTACTCCCCGGTGTCCCCGCGGGCGATGATCCAGTTCTCCCGCAGCGGGGGCAGGCCCCTGCGCACGTCCGTCTCGACGAGCGGATCGGTGTACGGGCCGGAGGTGTCATAGAGCGTGACCGACTGGCCGTTGGTGAGGTGCACCTGACGGACCGGCACCCGGAGGTCGGGGCGCGAACCCTCGACGTACCCCTTGTGCCAGCCGATGGACTTCCCGGCCTCCGTGGACGGTTCACCCGAAACGGGCTGTTCGTCCTGACTGGAGGCAGGCGTGCGTACGTCCTTGTTGGTCATGAGACCTACTCCCTACGCCGGCATTACCCGGTAACAGGTTCGGCGGTCGACGCAGCGGCTTCCGTCGGGCGGCGTTTCCTGTGGAACATCACTCGTTCCACGTGAAACATCGCGAATACGGAGGTCAGCGCCCTCTCAGCCCGGTGCTCCGAGCTCCCGCGTGTGCAAAGGTGCCTCCACGCTAGCGTCAATTCGGGCGCGGTGAACAGGGGGCCCCTGTCGTTCTTGCGATGATCTGGCGGTGACCACGACACAGCAGCACCCCTATCCGCCCCCCGACCCGAGGCGTGGCAACGGCGCCGGGCAGGGCGGGGGAAACGGCCACGGGGGCCACGGTGCCGGTGACGGACTCGGCCACGGACCGGGGGGCCCGCACGACCACGGCCACGGACGGGATGGCGCCCACGGCCAGGGGCACGCCCATGCCCACGACGACGGCCACGGCCACGGACACCCTCCGGGTCAGGGTTCCGGCCAGGGTGGTTCCGGGGCAGGCGGCGGACACGGTCACTCGCACAGCCACGGCCCCGCCACGCCGGTCTCCAAGCACCTGCGCAAGGTCATCGCGGCGATCCTCATCCCCTTCACCGCCGCGGTCGTGGTCGGCCTCGTGGTGCTGTGGCCCGGCGGTGCTCCGCCGCACGAGCGCACGGGCGTCGGTTTCGACCGCCAGACCCAGCAGGCCACGGTGACGAAGGTCGTTCCGGTCAGCTGCAAGTCCGTCAACGCCTCCGGGGGCGGCTCGACCGCGGACACCTCCACCGGCGAGGGCGGCTCGGCGAGGCCGGAGGAGGACGGCAACTGCAAGAAGGCGACGGTCCGGGTCGGTACCGGAAAGGACACCGGCCGGACGTTCACCGAGATCGTGCAACCCGACCAGTCGCGGCAGTTGCACGAGGGCGAGAAGGTCGTGGTCGCCTACGAGCCCTCGGCACCGAGGGACCTGCAGTACTCGGTCACCGACGTGAACCGGAAGTTCCCGATGGCCCTGCTGGCCGGGATCTTCGCGCTCGCAGTCGTCGTGGTGGGCCGGCTGCGCGGTGTGATGGCTCTCGTCGCGCTCGCCGTCAGCTTCATGGTGCTGACCCTGTTCATCCTCCCGGCGATCCTGCAGGGCTCGAATCCGCTGCTGGTGGCGGTGGTCGGGTCGAGCGCGATCATGCTGATCGCGCTGTACATGTGCCACGGCCTGTCGGCCCGGACCTCGGTGGCGGTCCTCGGGACACTGGCGTCGCTGTGCCTGATCGGCGTCCTCGGTTCGGAGTTCATCGACTGGGCGGCGCTCACCGGCAACACCGACGACAACACCGGCCTGATCCACGGCCTGTATCCGTCGATCGACATGAGCGGTCTGCTCCTGGCCGGCGTCATCATCGGTTCGCTCGGTGTCCTCGACGACGTGACGGTGACCCAGACCTCGGCCGTCTGGGAACTGCACGACGCCAACCCGACGATGGGCTGGCGCGGGCTGTACCGAGCGGGCATCCGCATCGGCCGCGACCACATCGCCTCCGTCGTCAACACCCTGGTCCTGGCGTACGCGGGTGCCGCGCTGCCGCTGCTGCTGCTCTTCTCCATCGCGCAGAGCAGCGTGGCGACCGTGGCCAACAGCGAGCTGGTGGCCGAGGAGATCGTGCGCACGCTGGTCGGCTCGATCGGCCTGGTCGCCTCGGTTCCCCTCACCACGCTGCTGGCGGCCCTGGTGGTGTCGGCCGACCGGCCGGGCAAGGAGCCGGCCACGTCCGCGGAGGTCCCGGCGCGTGGTGGGCGGGGGCGGCGCAGGAAGCGGTGAGCGCGTCCGTGCTCACCGCCTCAGGGGCGCCCTGAGGGCACCGAAGCGTGGGTGTGCCCTCAGGACCGGCCGCGCGCCGGGAGAACGGCCCGCAGCTGCGGGAAGAGGGTCCAGGATCGAGCGGGGGGACGCGCAGAAGCGTTACTGCGCGTCCTCGCACGACATGGCGGAGCGGCACCTGCGCGTGCCGTGACGCTTCAGCCCGCGCTCTGCTCCTCGGCCAGGATCCGGTCCAGGGCCTCTTCCAGGTGCGCGTCGAAGTCGGCGAGCGCCCCTTCCTGACCCAGCGGTACCAGCTTGTCCGTACGGTCGAGAAAGGCCACCAGCGGTGGTGCCGATGACCGGAACACCGCCTGGTCGCAGCCGACCTGAAGCCTGATCAGGACCTCGCCGAGCACCTCGGAGTCGGCGGGGGCGATGTGCACGTCGCCCTCCCCGCACGGCCGGCCCACCCCGTCGATCAGCAGCTCACGGCCGAACGCCCAGGTCACCGGCGCGTCCCCAGGCAGATGGAAGGTGAGCCGTACGGCATACGGATCACTGGTCTCGTAGCGCAACTCCACGGGGATGCGGAAGGAGAGCTCCTCCGAGACGAGAAAGCTCATCATGACTTCTGCTTGTACGGACTCGCGCATCGCCTACCCCGTCATATGGCACCGACTGGCCGGTTTATCCCTGAGATGGTGGTCAAATCTTGCTGAACGTACACAGGAGATCACAAGGAGTGAGTTTTCAGATACTGATAGCGATCGCCAGGGAGCCCAGATGTCGTCCCACCTCGGCCTGCAGGTGCCGCGCGGCGGGCAGCAACCGGTCGGCCTGGTGGACGGGGAGGGAGATGGCCACCGTGGCCGCCGTGGTGCCGACGGTGATGGGGATCGCCGCGCACACCGCACCCAGCGCGTACTCCTGGCGCTCCACCAGCGGTTCCATCCGCCGCGTCCGTTCCAGCCGCCGCAGCAGGGTGTGGCTGTCACGGACGGTGTACGGAGTGAGGGTCTGCAAGGGGTACCGGTCGAGATGGTCCCGGCGGGCGTTCTCGGCCAATTGGAAGAGCAGGCACTGTCCGACGGCGTGCGCGTGGCCGGTCTCGCGGAAGTCGGCCCATTCCTCGACCGCCGGTGTGCCCGGCGAGTCGGCGACGCACATGACCTCGATCTCGCCGTCCCGGTACATCGCGTAGTACACCGGAGCGCCGATCGCGTCCCGCCAGTGAGCGAGGGTGTCGGCGACCGCGCTGCGACGTTTCTGCTGCGCTCCGCTGCTGCTGAGCCGCTCCGCGGCGTCACCGAGGAAGAAGAAGCCCTTGTCCCGGCGCAGATAGCCCTCGTGGACGAGGGTGCGCAGCAGGTGGTAGGCGGTGGGCAGCGCGAGGCCGGTCTCGCGCGCCAGTTGTTTGGCGGGGGCGCCGTGTTCGTGTCCGGCGACACATTCCAGCAGGCGCATCGCGCGCTGCACGGACCCGATGAGGGTGGCCGAGTGCGGCTGCGCGGGGTCGGACGGGGAGGCCGGCCGCTGCACGGGGGGCGTGCTGGACCGGCGCTGGGTGGGGGGTGGGGGATGTTCCGTGGGTGCGGAGGTGGCGTCTAGCGTGGCCAAGGGTCACTCCCGGAGCGCGAGGGGGTCAGCGACTCTAACCGTCTGCCGCCGCTCCGGGTCGGCCTCCGCGCGAAACTTCCCTCCCCCGAGGGAACAGGCGATTCCTGTTACCGGTCACCGATTACCACGGCGCTCACCAGTCGCTCTTCGACGAGGAGTTCGACATGAACTTCCGCACGATGTAGATCAGTCCGCCGACCAGCGCCACGAAGATCAGCAGCTTGAAGAGCAGGTAGGCCAGGAAGCCGACGATGGAGCCGATCAGACCGCCGAACACCACCAGCGCGATCACCGGCACCGCGATCCACTTCACCCACCACGGCAGACCCGTGAAGATCTCTCGCATTGCCCTGCCCTCTGCTTTCCCGTGCGCTTCGGCACGTACGGTCGTCTCGTGCGTACCGCACGATGCGATGTCCTGCACACGATGCTAGAGCCGCGAAGGGGGCGGCCGGGGGCCTCTGATCCCCCGTCCTCCCCTGACCTCTCCCCTAGGGAACCCTGAGGGCGGGCATCAGGCCTCGGGCGGAGAGAAGACGACCAGAACCCTCAGGTCCTCGCTGATGTGATGGAACTTGTGGGCCACACCGGCCGGCACGTACACCACGCTGCCCCGGGCCACCTGGGTGGTCTCCATGCCGACCGTGATCGCGGCGCGGCCGCTGACGACGAAGTAGACCTCGTCCTGATGGTGCGGCTTCTGCGGGTCCTGGGCGCCCGCGTCCAGGGCGTACAGCCCGACGGACATGTTCCTCTCCCGCAGGAACTGCAGGTAGGCCCCGTCGTTGGCGGCGCGCTCCGCCTCCAGTTCGTCCAGCCGGAATGCCTTCATCGCCGTCGTTCGCCCTCGCCTCACTGCTTGCATCGGATCTCGTCTGCCACGATCAGACACATGATGAATTTCCTAGTCAAGACGATCGCCAACGCGGGTGCCCTCGCCGTCGCCGTGTGGCTGCTCGACAAGATCACGCTGACCGGTGACAGCACCACCAAGAAGGTCTTGACGCTGATCCTGGTCGCCCTGGTCTTCGGCCTGGTGAACTTCCTGGTCAAGCCGATCGTCAAGATCCTTACCTTCCCGCTGTTCATCCTCACGCTCGGCCTGATCACCCTCGTGGTCAACGCGCTGATGCTGCTGCTGACCTCCTGGGTCTGCGACAAGCTGGACCTGAGCTTCCACGTGCAGGGGTTCTGGACGGCCGTGCTCGGCGGCCTGATCATCTCGATCGTGTCCTGGGCCCTGAACATGATCCTTCCCGACACGGACTGAGCCCCGATGACCTACCGCGTCTGCTTCGTGTGCACCGGGAACATCTGCCGCTCCCCGATGGCCGCATCCGTCTTCCGCGCCCGGACGGCCGAGGCCGGGCTCGACGACCGCGTCGAGGTCGACAGTGCCGGCACCGGCGGCTGGCACGAGGGCGACGACGCCGATCCGCGCACCGTCCGCGCCCTTGAAGAGCACGGCTACGAGGCCGAGCACACCGCGCGCCGGTTCCAGGCGTCCTGGTTCGACCGCCTAGACCTCGTGATCGCCCTCGACTCCGGCCACCTCAAGGCACTGCGCGCCCTCGCCCCCACCGACGAGGACGCCCGCAAGGTACGGCTCCTGCGCTCCTACGACCCCGAGGCCGCCGACGCCCTCGACGTACCGGACCCGTATTACGGCGGTCCGGACGGCTTCGAGGAGTGTCTTGAGATGGTGGAGGCGGCGAGCGAGGGACTGCTCGCCGCCGTACGCGACGCAGTGGAGGGAACGGCGATATGAATGAACACGGCTCCGACTCCGGCCTGACGGGTGAGGGCACGCGCGCGGTGCGCGCGGGACTGCCCGAGCCGGTCAAGAACGAACCGACCCTGCCCGGTCCGGTGTTCGCCGCGCACTTCCATCTGCCCGGCGAGGTCAGCGGGCCCTACGCCTACGGCCGTGACGAGAACCCGACGTGGACCCACCTGGAGCGCGCCATCGGCGAGCTGGAGGCACCGGGCGAGGACGTCGAGACGCTGGTGTTCGCCTCGGGCCTCGCGGCCGTCTCGGCCGTGCTCTTCTCGCAGCTGCGCGCCGGGGACGCCCTCGTGCTGCCGTCCGACGGCTACCAGGTGCTGCCCCTGGTCCGCGCCCAGCTGGAGGCCTACGGCATCGAGGTGCGCACCGCGCCGACCGCGGGCGACGCCCAGCTCGACGTCCTGGACGGGGCGAAGCTGCTGCTGATCGAGTCGCCGTCCAACCCCGGGCTCGACGTGTGCGACATCCGGCGGCTGGCCGTGGAGGCGCACGCGCGGGGTGCCCTCGTCGCCGTGGACAACACCCTCGCGACCCCGCTCGGCCAGCGGCCGCTGGCACTGGGCGCCGACTTCTCCGTGGCCAGTGGCACCAAGCAGCTCACCGGACACGGCGACGTCCTGCTCGGCTACGTCTGCGGACGCGACGCCGAGACCATGGCCGACGTACGGCGGTGGCGGAAGATCATCGGTGCGATCTCCGGGCCCATGGAGGCCTGGCTGGCCCACCGGTCTCTGGCCACCCTGCAATTGCGCGTGGACCGGCAGAACGCCACCGCCCTGGTGCTCGCCGAGGCGCTCGGCGAGCGGCCGGAGGTGACCGGGCTGCGCTACCCGGGGCTGCCGGACGACCCCGCGCACAAGATCGCCTCACAGCAGATGCGGCGCTACGGCTCGGTGGTCTCCTTCACGCTGCCCACGCGCGCGCGTGCCGACCGTTTTCTGGAAGCCCTGCGGCTGGTCGACGACGCGACGAGCTTCGGCGGGGTGCGCTCCACGGCCGAGCGGCGGCGGCGCTGGGGCGGGGACGACGTACCGGAGGGCTTCATCCGGCTGTCGGTCGGGGCCGAGGACCCCGAAGATCTGGTGGCCGACGTGCTCCGCGCCCTCGACGAGTCGGATCAGTGACCGCATTACGGACGCTCGGGCCGGTCCTGCTACGCATGACGGACGGTCCGAGCCTCCCCCCTCGTGGCTCGGACCGTCCCGGTTCCCGCGCGTCAAGAACCGCGTGACCTAGGCTAGTTGACTCTGCGTCAGTGTCCAATCACTGTAGGGACAGAGACCTATCGACTTATTTATAGTTGGGGATCTGCCCCCCCGAGGGCCGGTACGGGGCTGGGTGAAGGGAAGGGCGAACGATGGACCTGGCCTTGCTGCGGACCTTCGTGACCGTGCACCGGGCCGGCTCCTTCACCCGCGCCGCGGCCCTGCTCGGACTCTCGCAGCCGGCCGTGACCTCACAGATCCGCACCCTGGAGAAGCAGCTGGGCCGTCCGCTCTTCCTACGCAAGGCCCGCGGGGTGACCCCGACGACCATCGGTGACGAACTCGCCCACAAAGCCGCACCGCACCTCGACGCTCTCGTGGAGATAACGGAACGCGGCCTCCACGACGACTCCTCGGTGCGCACCCTGCATCTCGCGGGGCCGCCCGAGTTCACCGCCGAGCGCGCCCTGCCCGCCCTCTCGGAACTCGCCGCCGACGACGGCCAGGCGTTCGCGCTGCGCGCCTCGTTCGGCAATGCCGAGGAGACCCTGGAGGGGCTGTCCGCCGGCCACCACGACCTGGTCATCAGTACCGTCAGGCCGCGCGGCGCCCTGCTCACCGCCACCGCCCTGTGCGACGAGGAACACGTCCTGGTCGCGGCTCCCCGCTGGGTCGAGGAGATCGGCGCCGGGACGGTACGGGACAAGGGCGCGCCGGTCCTGGAGAACCTGCCCGTCGTCGAGGTGCACGAGTCGCTGCCCTTCGTCTCGCGTTACTGGGCTTCCGTCTTCGACGCCCGCCCGGCCGCCTCCGGCACCGTCGTCGTACCCGATCTGCGGGCCGTTCTCGCCTGCGCGGTCGCGGGCGCCGGTCTTGCCGTGCTGCCCCGCTATCTGTGCGCGGCCGCCCTGGACCGCGGCGAGGTCCAGGAGCTGCACGAGCCCGCGATACCCCCGTTGCGGACCTACTTCCTGGTGGCGCGGACCGGCACGCTCGCCCTGCCGCATGTGGCGCGGGCACACGAGTGGCTCCACCGTGCCGCCGCGGACTGGGGCTGAGCACATCGGGCGGTGTTGACGCGCTGCGGCCGTCCGGTGGCGGTTCGCGATGTTTCACGTGGAACGAGCTGGGCCACATTTCTCCCATGACCGTCCGACCCGTGGTCAAGCGCACCGCACGTGCCGTCCTCCTGGACGGCGACGACCTGATCCTGATCAAGCGCACCAAGCCAGGTGTCGATCCCTACTGGGTCACCCCCGGTGGCGGGGTCGAACCGGAGGACACCACCGTCGTCGACGCCCTCCACCGCGAGGTGCACGAGGAACTCGGCGCCAAGATCACCGACGTGGTGCCGTGCTTCGTGGACACCGTGGAGCACATCGGCGACACCGGCAGTGCCACCGGCGTGAAGGTGCAGCACTTCTTCGTCTGCCGGCTGGAGTCCATGGACCCGGCTCTGCGGCACGGCCCCGAGATCGAGGAGCCCGCCGGCGAGTACGAGATCGTGCGCGTCCCGTTCACCCGTGTCGGGATCGCCTCCGTGCACCTCGTGCCGCTCTCCCTGCGCCACTACCTCGACGGCAACATCGAAGGCGTGCGAGCCATGCATGCCCCCGACCTCGGCTGACGGATCAGTCGCCGACGAAGACCAGTTCCTCGACCGAGTCATGGCGGATGCGGTGCGCCGGGATACCGACGTCCCTCAGGGCGTGCACGCCGCTGCGGATCATGCCGGGCGGCCCCGACAGGTAGGCGTCGTACTCGCTCCATGATCCGTACGTGCGGATGGCGTCCGGGAGCTGGAGGTGCGCCTGCTGGTCGGTGATCGCCCGGACCGAGAGCCAGGGGTGGCTCCGCTGGAGCCGGAGCAGGGGGTCGATGTCGTACAGGTCGTGGTCGGTGCGGGCGCCGTAGAACACCTCGACCGGCCGGCGTGCGCCGCGTTCGGCGATGTCCTCCACCAGCGCCTTGATGGGGGCGATGCCGGTGCCGCCGCCCAGACACAGCAGTCCGTTGTCCTTCGTGTGGTCGACGGTCATCGAGCCGACGGGCGGCCCGAGGCGGATGACGTCACCGGGACGGGCCCGGTGCACGAGTGCGTTGGAGACCCAGCCCGCCGGCACGGCCTTCACGTGGAACGTCAGCAGCCCGTCCGAACGGGGCGCGGAGGCGAAGGAGTAGTGCCGCCAGACCCGTGGCCACCAGGGCGTCTCCACGCTCGTGTACTGCCCGGCGAGGAAGGGGTACGGCTGGTCGGGGCGGACGGTGAGCACCGCTACGTCCGGGGTCCTGAGGTCGTGGGCGACGACCTGCGCGTGCCACCAGGCCGGTGCGCGCAGTTCGTCCACCGACGCCGCGTCGATCATCACCTGCGACATCGTCGTGTACGCCCGTACCCAGGCCGCCTCCGTCTCCGGGTCCCAGATGGCCGCGGCGTACTTGCCCAGCGCACCGATCAGGCATTCACCGACCGCCGGGTAGTGCTCAGGACGGGTGCCGTACTTGCGGTGGCCGCGGCCCAGGTTCTGGAGGTACTCGACCAGGACGGGCGTGTTGTCGATGTGTTCGGCCGCGGTGAGCAGCGCCTTCAGCAGCCGGTCCCGCTGGGTGTCCATGGCGGCCGGGAACAGGGAGCGCAGTTCGGGGTGACGTACGAAGAGCAGCGCGTAGAAGTACGAGGTGACCTTGTCGGCGACCGGGCCGACCTCGGCCATGGTGTTCTGGATGCGTGCCGCGTCCGGGGAGGCCCCCGAGCCCGGCTGCGTGGGGCGCTGCGGTGGGACCTGCTGCCCCGCCGCGGGGGCGTGCTGCCCGGCGGCAGGGCCCTGAGCGGGGCCCTGGAGGCCGGCGGGCTCCTCCGTCGGCCGTATTCGCGCCTGAGTCCCTTCCGGCGCGGGAGGGCGGCCCTGAGGCGGTTCCTGGCGGTTGCCCGGCCCCGCGCCCGGGTGTTCGGCGGCGGGCTCGACCGGGGCCGCCTTGCTGGGGGACGTGAACCAGCTGCTGCCGCCGGCCTCGTCGTTGCCCGCCGACGTGGTGGTCGGAGCATCCATGGTGTGCCTCGCCTCGAACATCTTTCGGTCGGTCTGCGCACTTCACTGAGAAGGTGCTGGTCTTCCCCCGTTGACGGCTGGCTCTTCCTGGTCCGGCCCGTGGCCGACCCACGGCCACATTGAACCCGCGCTTCCTTCGCGTACGGACAAGTAAGGCGAAAGTGTGACATGGACCGCAGTCACTCCCGATGGGACATCTCGCCCCGGACGGGAACCGGAGTCGACCCTACCGGCCGCCGCCCCCCACACAAGTCCCCTCTGTATCCCCCACCAATCCGACAACGGGCGAACCATTCGGTCCCTCAACTACCGGGCGCCACGAGTCAATTCGTAGGCATCCCATAGATCCCGGCCCGTGTACGAGTACGTCGCGAGACCGGCGAGATGTCCGTCCGCGTTGACCGCCACGGACATCGGAACCACGCGGAACAGTTCCCTGTCCGACAGCGAGTCCCCGTAGGCGACACAGTCCGCACGGCCCACTCCGAACTCCGCGCACAGGCGGTCGGCGATGGTCACCTTGGCAGCGGCGTCGAGAAGGCCCGCCGGATCCACCGGGTCGACGAAGGGCACCGCGGGGAAGCGCGATCCGACGGCCGCGTGGGCGCCCCAGTCCAACAGCCGTTCCACGAAGAACGAGGGCGAGAGCGAGACCACAGCGCAGTAGTCACCCGCTGCCCTGATCTCGGCCCAGACATCCCGTATGCGGGCCAGCCAGGGCGCTCCGTCGAAGGCAGCGGTCACCTTCGCGACGGTCAGCTCGGCCCAGAGGGTGTAGACCCGCGCCGCGTACTCGGGCGGGGACATCCGGCCCGCCGACATCACCCGGTCAAGCTCCACCGTCTCCGCTTCCAGACCGAGTTGACGGGAGATCTCGACGGGCGCGGAGGTGCCGTGCAGCAGGGTGCCGTCCAGATCGAAGAGGTGAAGTCTCGCCATGCGTCCCGAGGCTACTGGGAAGCCCCCTCGTCCTGGCGGGGTCCCCGGCTGCGACCGCGGCGATGTTTCACGTGAAACGTCCCCTGTCTGTCCAGGGGTTGTGCACCGGGCTACCGCATGGCCAAAACCGCGTGCGTCTCCCTCGAAACGGGTGGACGCCATGGGTTCGGGTCGGACAGCCTGACCTGCGTGCCCACTCCTGCCGTCGCCACTCTGCCCATTCGCCGGCTGACGCCACGCGACCTCATCGCCTGCGCCGACTTGTCCGAGGACCGGGGGTGGCCGCGCGAGGAACACAAGTGGCGTCTTCTCCTGTCGGCCGGAACGGGTCACGGCATCGACGACCCCGCCGGAGGCCTCGTCGCCGCCTGCGTCGTCACGGAGTACGGCTCTGGGCAACGTCCGGATCTCGGTGCGATCGGCATGGTCCTGGTGGCCACGCGGCACGCTCGCCAGGGCGTCGGACGCCGGTTGATGCGCCACATCGTCTCGGCGATGGGGACGATCCCCCTGACCCTGTACGCCACTCCCTACGGCCGTCCGCTCTACGAGGAGCTGGGATTCAAGACCACGGGACGCTCGGAGATGCTGACCGGACTCTTCACTCCGGGCGGTCCTCCATCGCGCGTGGCGACGCGGAAGGCCACCGCCGAGGACCTCGGTGCCGTCCTGCGGCTGGACGAGGAGGTGTTCGGTACCGACCGCACCCCTCTCATCGCCCGCCTGCCCGCGTTCTCGGACCAGTTCCGGGTGGCCGTGGACGGCGGAGAGATCGTCGGCTTCGCGGCCGCCTGGCCCAACATGGACACGCACGTCGTCGGGCCGCTGATCGCCCGTGACACGGAGACGGCGAAGTCCCTCGTCGCTTCCCTCGCCGCCCACACCGACCGGCCGCTCCGCACCGACATCGACGTCCGTCACGAGGAACTGCTGGCCTGGGCCAAGGAACGGGGGCTCGCCTCCGTGGCCATGAACTCCGTCATGACCTACGGCATCACAGAGTTGCCGGGAGACTGGACCCGGCGGTTCGCGCCGCTGACGGTGGCGGCGGGCTGAGGCTCCGCCCGCACGGCGGCCGCCGGCCTCCCGGAGGAGCCGGCGGGCCGCGTGGACCGAGGGTGTGGTCGCGGGAGTGCGCGCGGCGTCCACGGCGAAGCCGCGGTCCTGGCCGGGGTGGCGCCGCCGACGCCTTGCGGCCGGCTCAGTGGTGGACAGACTCGCGGCGCGCCGTCGGCACGCCGTCCGCGGTCACGGGGTTCGGGACGGCATCGCGGCGCTCCAGTGCGGCCGACAGGAAGGCGAGCAGGAGAGCGCCCGCGGCGAGGGCGGCGCCGACCCAGTTGGGGGAGGTGTAGCCGAAACCGGCGGCGATCACCATGCCGCCGAGCCAGGCGGAGAGGGCGTTGCCGAGGTTGAAGGCGCCGATGTTCACCGCCGATGCCAGGGTGGGGGCGCCGTGTGCCTGGTCGAGCACGCGCTTCTGCAGAGGGGGTACGGTCGCGAAGCCCAGGGCGCCGATCAGGGCGACGGTCACCGCGGCCGCGATCTTGTTGTGCGCCGTGACCGTGAAGAGGGCGAGGACGACCGCCAGGGCGCCCAGGGACACGTACAGCATGGGCATCAGGGCCCGGTCGGCGAACCTGCCGCCGACGAGGTTGCCGCCGACCATGCCGAGGCCGAAGAGGACCAGCAGCCAGGTGACGGAGCCGTCGGCGAAGCCCGCGACGTGGGTCATCATCGGCGCGATATAGGTGACGGCCGCGAAGACACCACCGAACCCGAGGACGGTCATCGCCATGGCGAGCAGGACCTGGGTGTTCTTGAACGCGGCCAGCTCGTGCCGCAGCTGCACGCCTGCCGGCTTGGGCAGCTCGGGCACCAGCCTGGCGATGCCGACCAGGCCGGCGACACCGAGGGCGGCGACGATGCCGAAGGTCACACGCCAGCCGACGTGCTGTCCCACCAGGGTGCCGAGCGGGACACCGACGACGTTGGCGACGGTGAGCCCGGTGAACATCATCGCGATGGCCCCGGCCTTCTTGCTCGGCGCGACCAGTTCGGCCGCCACCACCGAGCCGATGCCGAAGAAGGCGCCGTGGGCGAGGGAGGCGATCACGCGGCCGATCAGCATGACGGCGAAGGAGGGGGCCACGGCGGACACCAGGTTGCCCGCGACGAACAGCGCCATCAGCAGCATCAGCATCCGCTTGCGCGGGACCTTGGTGCCGAGGACGGTCATCAGCGGGGCGCCCAGCACCACACCGAGCGCGTAGCCGGTCACGAGGAGGCCTGCGGTGGGGATGGAGACCCCGAAGTCACCGGCGACCTCGGGCAGCAAGCCCATGATCACGAACTCGGTGGTGCCGATCCCGAAGGCCCCGATCGCGAGGGCCAGAAGCGCGAGAGGCATGGAGGAACACCTTCCCAGACGATTGCAGATGCGCTTAGCGTGCGTCCACATTAATTGCACACGCGGGCTAAATGCAACCGCCGGATATTGCGTCTCTGCTCTATCCTGGGTTCAGCCGCTCCGGGACGGAGGAACCATGACAGCGACGGACCCAGCACTCACCGCCCTTGCCCAGGGCTGGTGCGCCCTCTCCCTGCTCCACGGGAGGATCGAGGCGCACATCGAGCGCGCCCTGCAGGCCAAGCACGACCTCAGCGTGCGCGAGTACTCCCTGCTGGACGTCCTGAGCCGACAGCACGACGACGAGGGAGGCCATCTGCAGATGAAGCAGGTCGCCGACGCGGTCGTGCTCAGCCAGAGCGCCACCACACGGCTGGTGACCCGCCTCGAGGACCGGGGCCTCCTGGAGCGCTACCTCTGCCCGACCGATCGGCGCGGCATCTACACGAACGTCACCGAGAGCGGGCTGCGGCTACTCGAAGAGGCTCGTCCCACCAATGACAGCGCGCTGCGTGAGGCCCTCGACGAGGCGGCCAGGAACCCGGAGCTGGCTCCCCTGGTACGGGTCGTGGAATCGCTGAACGTGCCCGCATAGGCTGCGAGCATGGGAGATCTTGACATACGCGCCGCGGTCGCCGACGACGTCCCGGCCATCGTCGCCATGCTCGCCGACGACCCGCTGGGCGCCCGGCGGGAATCACCGGACGACCTGACCCCCTACTTCGGCGCCCTGGAGCGGCTCAGCGCCGATCCCAACCAGCGGCTGGTGGTCGCCGTGCGCGAGGGCCGCGTCGTCGGCACGCTCCAGCTCACCTTCATCCCCGGTCTGTCGAGGCGGGGCGCGACCCGGTCGATCATCGAGGCCGTGCGCATCCACGCGGACGAGCGCGGCGGCGGGCTGGGAACCCTGTTCATCGAGTGGGCGATCGAGGAATCCCGCCGGGAGGGATGCCAACTGGTGCAGCTGACCTCGGACGCGTCCCGCACCGGCGCCCACCGCTTCTACGAGCGGCTCGGTTTCACCGGCTCCCACGTAGGTTTCAAGCTGGAGCTCTGACCGGCGGCCGTCGACGGTCCGCGCGTTCCCCAGGGTGGCGTTTCACGTGAAACGCCACCCTCAGCTCGTCCAGCCGATCCCCCGCCACCCCTCGGGGTCCACCCCGCCGGGTACCGGAGCCGTCTCCTCGTACGGCTGGCGCGTGAACACGAAGGACCCGAGGTCCAGGTGGCTCACGGTGCCGTCGGGCCGCCGTACGGGCCGTAGAAGCTCTCCCGCGTAGTAGCCCTCGAGTCCGGTCCAGGTGCCGTCGCCGTTGGACCGGAACCGCGCACGGCGGCCCGCGCCCGCCAGCGGCCCGAGTGAGACCAGGCCGTCGGCCGTCACCCGCAGGGCGAAGGGGTGCGTACCCCAGTACCACTGGCCCGCCAGCTCCAGCACCGCCGGATCCACCTGGGCCAGCGGCCGCCACGGCTCGGGAATGCGCGGCTCGGCCTCCGCGACGATGCGTACGAGATCGGCGGCCGTGGCGGACACCATCGGGCCCGAGGTGCAGTTCGCCAGCACCACGGCCGCCACGTCGTCGTCCACGCTGATGGTGAGGTTGGCCAGGAAGCCGGGCAGTGAACCGGAGTGCCCGGCCAGCAGCCGGCCGTCACGGCGCTGGATCTGGAGACCGAGCCCGTAGGTGGCGCCGTCCAGCACGTCGGCGGGCTCGGCGGGAGCCGCCGGAACGCGCATCTCCCGTACCGACTCGGTACTCAGAACCCGGTCGTCGCCGGCCGCCAGGAACACGGCGAAGCGGGCCAGGTCGCCCGTGGTCGACCAGAGTTGCCCTGCCGGCGCCATCCGCCCGAGGTCCTCCAACGGCTCCGGGAGCATCGCGTCCGCCCAGGGATGCACCGCCCAGCCACCCGCGTGCGGCGCGAGCGGCCGGCAGCTCGTGCGGTCGAGACCCAGCGGTTCGAGCACCTCCCGCCGGAGCACCTCCTCCCAGGGAGCACCGCGGACCTCCTCGACCAGGGCACCGAGCAGGGTGTAGCCGGGGTTGGAGTAGTGATGCCGGCGGCCGACCGGGTGCAGAAGAGGCTGCTCGCCGAGGACGTCGCTCAGCTCGGGCCGCAGCGAGCCCGGAGTCCGCTCCCACCAGGGGGCGGGCGACTCGGCCGCCAGCCCGCCGGTGTGCGCCAGGAGTTCGGCGATCGTCGCCTCCCCCGCGCCGGTGCCCGGCAGGTGCTTCTCCAGCGGATCACCGAGATCGAGCAGCCCTTCGTCGCGCAGCCGGAGCACCAGGACCGCCGTGAACGT
Source organism: Streptomyces sp. NPDC101237 (assembly GCF_044767465.1). Taxonomy (NCBI): domain Bacteria; kingdom Bacillati; phylum Actinomycetota; class Actinomycetes; order Kitasatosporales; family Streptomycetaceae; genus Streptomyces; species Streptomyces sp. NPDC101237. The sequence goes on from NZ_JBIWNY010000001.1 coordinate 290,778, forward strand.
CTTGGTGATCGAGCCGATCCGGTACTGCACGTCCTCGTCCGGCTGGTGCCCGCCCACCGAGGTCCGCGCCCCGTGCCAGACGGCCCGGCCGCCGCGCACGACGGCGGCCACCAGTGACGGCGCCCGCCCCTCGGCCTGGGCTACGGCGATCCGGTGCAGCAGCGCCCGCCGGGTGGCGGGCAGCAGCTCTTCCTGAAATGTCGTCATGCGCCCAGTCCACCCGCTGAGCAGGGCCGCGTCGAGTCCATTTCGGTGGTGCGGATCAGGTCTGCGCCATGTCCACGAAACGGGAGTAGTGACCCTGGAAGGCCACGGTGATCGTCGCGGTCGGACCGTTTCGGTGCTTGCCGACGATGATGTCGGCCTCGCCCGCGCGCGGTGACTCCTTCTCGTAGGCGTCCTCGCGGTGGAGCAGGATGACCATGTCGGCGTCCTGCTCGATGGAGCCGGACTCACGCAGGTCGGACACCATCGGCTTCTTGTCCGTGCGCTGCTCGGGGCCACGGTTGAGCTGCGAGAGCGCGATCACCGGGACCTCCAGCTCCTTGGCCAGGAGCTTGAGGTTCCGGGACATGTCCGAGACCTCCTGCTGACGGCTCTCGGAGCGCTTGGAACCGGACTGCATCAGCTGCAGATAGTCGATGATCACGAGCTTGATGTCGTTGCGCTGTTTGAGCCGGCGGCACTTGGCCCGGATCTCCATCATCGACAGGTTCGGGGAGTCGTCGATGTACAGCGGCGCCGCCGACACGTCGGGCATCCGGCGGGCGAGCCGGGTCCAGTCCTCGTCGGTCATCGTGCCGGAGCGCATGTGGTGCAGAGCGACCCTGGCCTCGGCGGACAGCAGACGCATCGCGATCTCGTTGCGGCCCATCTCGAGGGAGAAGATGACGCTGGGCAGGTTGTTCTTGATCGAGGCGGCACGGGCGAAGTCCAGCGCGAGGGTGGACTTACCCATGGCGGGACGGGCGGCGATGACGATCATCTGGCCCGGGTGCAGGCCGTTGGTGAGCGAGTCCAGGTCGGTGAAGCCGGTGGGCACACCGGTCATCTCACCGGTGCGGGAGCCGATCGCCTCGATCTCGTCGAGGGCGCCCTCCATGATGTCGCCGAGCGGCAGGTAGTCCTCGCTGGTCCGCTGCTCGGTGACCGCGTAGATCTCGGCCTGGGCGCTGTTGACGATCTCGTCCACGTCGCCGTCGGCCGCGTATCCCATCTGCGTGATCCGGGTCCCGGCCTCGACGAGACGGCGCAGCACCGCGCGCTCGTGGACGATCTCCGCGTAGTACTCGGCGTTCGCCGCCGTCGGCACCATCTGGACGAGGGTGTGCAGATAGGAGGCCCCGCCGACCTTGTTGATCTCACCCCTCTTGGTGAGTTCGGCGGCGATGGTGATGGGGTCGGCCGGCTCGCCCTTGGCGTAGACGTCGAGGATCGCCTGGTAGATCGTCTCGTGCGCGGGCTTGTAGAAGTCGTGGCCCTTGAGGATCTCCACGACGTCGGCGATGGCGTCCTTGGACAGCAGCATGCCGCCGAGCGCGGACTGTTCGGCGTCCAGGTCCTGCGGCGGGATCCGCTCGAAGGTGGAACCTCCGCCGTCCCAGTCACCGCTGTCCCGGCCCCGGTCGTGCCGGTCGTCCCGTCCTCGGCCGCTGTCGCCGCGTTGGCGGGAGGCGGGCAGGCGATCACTGGGACCGGCCTCGGCCCACGGATCGTCCAAGGGCTCGGAAATACTCACCGAGCCACCTCCTCCCGTCCGCCCGGCGGACCTCGCCGTGGCCACATTTCTACGGCACGGCACTGACAAACCAAGGCGCCCCATTCCGGTTCCCAGCGCGTCGGTTTTGTGAGGTTTCCGAGGCCATGCGGGGGAGCGTGCGCCGGACCACGGTAGGCCCGCGGGCACCGTCAGCCAATCTGGTTATCCACAGGCCATGTGGACGACGGCCCGTATGCTGTGGAGAACTCGCCGAAACCTGTGCACGACCCGGTGGACAGCCCTGTGAACAAGCCCTCGAACTTTCTTGGCGAGCGGCTGTGACCTGGCCCTTTCCCGCCCACCGGCTGTGCAGAAGAAAAACTTTCCCAGTCGGATCAAGATCGCTTCGACCGATCCGTGAAGGCGTGGCCCACGCCAGCCGAAGTAAGGGTCGCATGGCAATTGCATCTCTTACCTGTGGACGATTAGATTAGCGCCCATGTCACAGGCTCCCGCGATCCCCAAGGCCACCCGACGCCGGCACGACCGAGAGATCGTCGCCCTGGCCGTTCCGGCCTTCGGCGCACTCGTCGCCGAGCCTCTTTTCGTCATGGCCGACAGCGCGATCGTGGGCCATCTCGGCACCGCGCAGCTCGCCGGCCTCGGCGTCGCCTCAACACTTCTCACCACCGCCGTGAGCGTCTTCGTCTTCCTCGCCTACGCCACGACGGCGGCCGTCGCCCGCAGGGTAGGGGCCGGCGATCTTCCCGCAGCCATCCGCCAGGGCATGGACGGCATCTGGCTCGCGCTGCTGCTCGGATTGGGCGTCATCGCCGTCACCCTGCCTCTGGCACCCGACATCGTGGATCTCTTCGGGGCCTCCACCACCGCGGGCCCCTACGCGACCACCTATCTGAGGATCTCCTCGCTGGGCATCCCGGCCATGCTGATCGTGCTCGCCGCCACCGGCGTCCTGCGCGGCCTCCAGGACACCCGAACCCCGCTGTACGTAGCCGTCGCGGGCTTCGTCGCCAACGCCGCTCTGAACGCCGGGCTCGTCTACGGCGCCGGACTGGGCATCGCGGGCTCCGCCTGGGGCACCGTCATCGCCCAGTGCGCGATGGCGGCCGTCTACCTGACCGTCGTCGTACGAGGAGCCCGCAGGCACGGAGCTTCCCTCCGCCCCGACGCCGCCGGGATCCGCGCCTCGGCCCAGGCCGGGGCACCTCTGCTCGTCCGGACGCTCTCCCTGCGGGCCGTCCTCATGATCGCCACGGCCGTGGCCGCCCGGCTCGGCGATGCCGACATCGCCGCCCACCAGATCGTGCTGTCGCTGTGGAGCCTGCTGGCGTTCGCCTTGGACGCGATAGCCATCGCCGGACAGGCCATCATCGGCCGCTATCTCGGCGCGGGCGACACCGCCGGCGCTCGTGAGGCGTGCCGACGGATGGTCCAGTGGGGCATCGCCACCGGAGTCGTCCTCGGCCTGCTCGTGGTGATCGCCCGGCCGTTCTTCCTGCCCCTGTTCAGCAGCGACCCGATCGTCAAGGACATCGCACTGCCGGCGCTGCTCATCGTGGCGCTCTCCCAGCCGATCTCCGGGGTGGTCTTCGTCCTGGACGGCGTCCTCATGGGTGCGGGAGACGGGCCCTATCTCGCCGGGGCCATGGTCGTGACGCTGGCGGTCTTCACGCCGGTGGCGCTCCTGGTCCCCGCCTTCGGCGGCGGGCTCACGGCTCTGTGGGCAGCCATGACCCTCATGATGGTCACGCGGATGCTGACTCTCTGGCTGCGCACCCGCTCGGGCCGCTGGATCGTGGCCGGCGCGACACGCTGACGGTCCACACCCTGGCCAGTTTCACGTGAAACGTGAATCACCGCGAGCCGCCACGTTTCACGTGAAACACCCGCCGCACCCACACGAGGTGGGCAGACCGAAAGGGGCCGCACCCTCGCGGGTGCGGCCCCCTTCAGCTACTGCTCGATCCGATCGCAGCCTCAGGCCGCGACGACCTCGATGTTGACCTTGGCGGCAACCTCGGGGTGCAGACGCACGAACGTCTCGTGGGCGCCCAGCGTCTTGATGGGCGAGCCCAGCTCGATGCGGCGCTTGTCGACCTCGGGGCCACCGGAGGCCTTGATCGCCGAAGCGACGTCGGCCGGGGTGACGGAACCGAAGAGACGACCGGCGTCGCCCGAGCGGACGGCCAGACGGACCTTGACGCCTTCGAGCTGGGCCTTCACGGAGTTGGCCTGCTCGATGGTCTGGATCTCGTGGATCTTGCGAGCACGACGGATCTGCTCGACGTCCTTCTCGCCACCCTTGGTCCAGCGGATAGCGAACTTCCGCGGGATCAGGTAGTTGCGAGCGTAACCGTCCTTGACGTCGACGACATCGCCGGCGGCACCGAGGCCAGAGACCTCGTGGGTGAGGATGATCTTCATGTGTCGGTCACCCTTCCCTTATCGCGCGGTGGACGTGTAGGGCAGCAGCGCCATCTCACGGCTGTTCTTGACGGCCGTGGCGACGTCACGCTGGTGCTGCGTGCAGTTGCCGGTCACGCGGCGGGCACGGATCTTGCCGCGGTCGGAAATGAACTTCCGCAGCATGTTCGTGTCCTTGTAGTCCACGTACTGGACCTTGTCCTTGCAGAACGCGCAGACCTTCTTCTTAGGCTTGCGCACAGGCGGCTTCGCCATGGTGTTTCTCCTGTGTGATCAAGAAGTGGGGATGCGAGCCGTTGCCCTAGAAGGGGGGCTCGTCCGAGTAGCCGCCGCCACCGCCACCGCTGCCGCCGGAGCCGCCGCCCCAGCCGCCGCCGCCCTGGTTGCCGCCACCGGCGGGAGCGCCGGAGGCCCAGGGGTCGTCGCTGGGAGCGCCGCCCTGCTGGGCGCCGCCGGAGCCGCCGCCCCAGCCGCCGCCACCCTGGCCGCCACCGCCGCCGTAACCACCCTGGCCACTGCGGCCGCCACCACCGGCGGTCTTGGTGACCTTGGCCGTGGCACTGCGCAGGCTGGCGCCGACTTCCTCGACGTCCAGCTCGTAGACCGTGCGCTTGACACCCTCACGGTCCTCGTAGGACCGCTGCTTCAGCCGGCCCTGCACGATGACGCGCATGCCTCGCTGGAGCGACTCGGCGACGTTCTCCGCCGCCTGACGCCAGACCGAGCAGGTCAGGAACAGGCTCTCGCCGTCCTTCCACTCGTTGGTCTGACGGTCGAAGGTGCGGGGAGTGGACGCGACGCGGAACTTCGCGACCGCCGCACCGGACGGGGTGAAGCGCAGCTCGGGGTCGTCGACAAGATTGCCGACGACCGTGATGACGGTCTCGCCTGCCATGGGGGTACCTCTCGGCGGGTTTGCTGCTGGCTGCTTGCTGCTACTCGAAACCCGAGATCAGCTGAGCGGGAAGCTCAGTGGGTCTCGGGACGGAGGACCTTGGTCCGGAGGACCGACTCGTTCAGGTTCATCTGGCGGTCGAGCTCCTTCACGACCGCAGGCTCGGCCTGCAGGTCGATGACCGAGTAGATGCCCTCGGGCTTCTTCTTGATCTCGTACGAGAGACGACGACGGCCCCAGGTGTCGACCTTCTCCACCTTGCCGTTGCCCTCACGGACGACGGAGAGGAAGTTCTCGATCAGGGGGGCGACAGCGCGCTCCTCCAGATCGGGGTCGAGGATGACCATCACCTCGTAGTGACGCATGTGGAACCCACCTCCTTTGGACTCAGCGGCCACGGTCGTTCCGTGGCAGGAGGGTTGTGATGCGTACGCAACGGTATCGGCCGCCACTGACAAGCGGTGGGCTTCCCTCGGGATCCCCGGCCGCGGGCCTGGGCAGACACCGGTGCAGACGGTACACAGTACCCGCACACCTGCTTCCGGTTGAAATCCGGCCGCCGGGACCCTCAATCTGTACACATCGGGTGTGTACGGCGCTACGATGCGCCGCTTTCCGCAGGAGGTGCCCTATGGCACAGGCATTGCGACCCAACACCGCCGGTTCCCTGTTCGCCACCGACGGCGAGACCCATCCGCTCCAGGACGCGCTGATGGCCGTGACGCTGGCGCTCGGCCTGATCGCCTTCATCACGTCGTTCTTCCACGGCCTGCACCTGCTCAGCTCGTGGGCAGGCCTGATCGGGATCTTCACCGGCCTGTACGGCCAGTGGGTCTCGATCACCACACGCGAGCGCTTCGGTCTGATCCTGGGTCTCGGTGCCGCGGGCATCGGCTTCTTCATCGGCATGGCACACGGCGGCCTGTTCGGATAGGCCTCCGGCCCCTTCCGCACCACCGCGTCACGCCCCGGCCGCACCGGAGCCGGGGCGTTGGTGGTGTACGCCCAGTCGGGTCATGGGCAAGGCGCAGTAGGCTTCGCCGCGAGAGCCGGAGCCCCTGAACCCATGGGGACACACCAGCCCGAGGAGCGCCCCGACATGAGCCTGACCCTGCGGACCATCAGCCGCGAACAGCATCTGGCATACATCCAGAGCCTGCCTGCGGCTAGCCACATGCAGGTCCCGGCCTGGGCAGATGTCAAGGCGGAGTGGCGTTCGGAGAACCTTGGCTGGTTCGACGAGCGCACCGGCGAGATGGTCGGCGCGGGCCTGGTGCTGTACCGCCAGCTGCCCAAGATCAAGCGTTATCTCGCGTACCTCCCCGAGGGCCCGGTCATCAACTGGTTCGCGCCGAATCTCGACGAGTGGATCCAGCCGATGCTGGCCCACCTCAAGCAGCAGGGCGCGTTCTCCGTGAAGATGGGCCCGCCGGTGATCATCCGGCGCTGGGAGGCCACCTCCATCAAGGCCGGCATCCAGAACCCGGACGTGAAGCGCCTGCGTGACATAGAAGCCGACTTCATCGAGCCGCGCGCCTTCGAGGTGGCCGACAAGCTGCGCCGGATGGGCTGGCAGCAGGGCGAGGACGGCGGCGCCGGCTTCGGTGACGTGCAGCCGCGCTACGTCTACCAGGTGCCGCTGGCGAACCGTTCCCTTGAAGAGGTCCAGAAGAACTTCAACCAGCTGTGGCGGCGCAACATCAAGAAGGCCGAGAAGGCCGGCGTCGAGGTCGTCCAGGGCGGTTACCAGGACCTGGCGGAGTGGCAGCGGCTGTACGAGATCACGGCGGTGCGCGACCACTTCCGGCCGCGCCCGCTGTCGTATTTCCAGCGCATGTGGACGGCGCTCAACACCGAGGACCCCAACCGCATGCGGCTCTACTTCGCCCGGCACAACGGGGTGAACCTGTCCGCGGCGACCATGCTGATCGTCGGCGGCCACGTCTGGTACTCCTACGGCGCCTCCGACAACATCGGCCGCGAGGTGCGCCCGTCCAACGCCATGCAGTGGCGGATGCTGCGGGACGCCTACGCGCTCGGCGCCACCGTCTACGACCTGCGCGGCATCTCGGACTCGCTGGACGAGACGGATCACCTCTTCGGCCTCATCCAGTTCAAGGTGGGCACCGGCGGCCAGGCCGCCGAATACCTCGGCGAATGGGACTTCCCGCTGAACAAGCTGCTCCACAAGGCGCTCGACATCTACATGTCGCGCCGCTGACGTCACGCTCCGTGCTTCTATAACCTGAAACACCCCAGCCATCCAGAAAGGTCCCAGGTCCGGCCATGGCGCTCACGCTCTACGTCGACACCGCGCGCTGGCGTGCGCACCACAAGCACGTGCAGGAGCAGTTCCCGGGTCTCGTCCCGGTCTGCAAGGGCAACGGCTACGGATTCGGGCACGAACGTCTGGCGGAGGAGGCCACCCGCCTCGGCTCGGACATCCTGGCCGTCGGCACGACGTACGAGGCCGCGCGCATCAAGGACTGGTTCGGCGGCGACCTGCTGGTGCTGACGCCGTACCGGCGCGGTGAGGAGCCCGTCCCGCTGCCCGACCGGGTCATCCGCTCGGTGTCGTCCATCGACGGCGTGTACGGCCTGGTGGGCGCGCGCGTGGTCATCGAGGTGATGTCCTCGATGAAGCGCCACGGCATCAGCGAGCAGGAGCTGCCGCAGCTCCACTCGGCCATAGAGAACGTCCGGCTGGAGGGCTTCGCCATCCACCTGCCGCTGGACCGGACCGACGGCTCGGACGCCGTCGAGGAGGTCATCGGCTGGATGGACCGGCTGCGCGCGGCCCGGCTGCCGCTGCACACGATGTTCGTCAGCCACCTCAAGGCCGACGAACTCGCGCGGCTGCAGCAGCAGTTCCCGCAGACCCGCTTCCGGGCCCGGATCGGCACCCGGCTGTGGCTGGGGGACCACGACGCCACCGAGTACCGCGGCGCGGTATTGGACGTCACCCGCGTCGCCAAGGGCGACCGGTTCGGCTACCGGCAGCAGAAAGCGGCCTCGGACGGCTATCTGGTGGTCGTGGCGGGCGGTACGTCGCACGGGGTGGGCCTGGAGGCACCGAAGGCCCTGCACGGCGTCATGCCGCGCGCCAAGGGCGTCGCACGGGCCGGCCTGGCCACGGTGAACCGGAACCTGGCGCCGTTCGTCTGGGGCGGCAAGCAGCGCTGGTTCGCGGAGCCGCCGCACATGCAGGTGTCCATCCTGTTCGTGCCGAACGACGCTCCGGAGCCTACGGTGGGCGAGGAGCTGGTGGCCCATCTGCGGCACACCACCACCCAGTTCGACCGCATCGTGGACCGCTGACCGGTCTCCAGGAACGCGGGAAGGGCCGTACACGGGTTCCGTGTACGGCCCTTCCCTTTGGCGTTCTCAGCTCCTGTGGCCCGCTCCCGGTACGAGCTGTTCGCTCAGAGCGAACGGTCCTCGGGGGCCCGGGTGCCCCACTCCACCTGCGGCCCCTCGAACTGGGCGGCATGGCGCGGAGGACGGGCCGCCGCGCCGAGCGCGAAGACGTCCTCCGCGCCGTCCAGCACTCCGCCCGAAGGGTCGTCGTCGCCGGAGCGGCGCACCACGTCCCGCTCGGGCATGAGGACGTCGCGTACGACCATCGCGCAGAGGTAGAGCGTGCCGAGCAGGTGCACCGCGATGGCCCAGTGGTAGCCGTGGGTCGGCAGGCCCTTGTGGGCGTCACCGCTGGTCGTGTACGCGAGGTACATCCAGATCCCCAGGAAGTACGCCACCTCGCACGCCTGCCAGATCAGGAAGTCCCGCCACTTGGGCCGGGCCAGGACGGCCAGCGGCACCAGCCACAGGACGTACTGCGGGGAGTAGACCTTGTTGGTGAGGATGAAGGCCGCCACCACCAGGAAGGCCAGCTGCGCGAAGCGCGGCCGGCGCGGGGCGGTGAGGGCCAGGGCCGCGATCCCCAGGAAGCAGAGCACCACCAGGATCGTCGCCGCGTTGTTCACGAACGTGGTGCTGGGCGGGGTCGTCGTGTTCTGCGCCCAGATCAGCCAGAAGGACCCGAAGTCGACGCCCCGCTCCTGGCTGAACGTGTAGAACTTCGACCAGCCGTCGAAGGCGAAGATCATCACCGGCAGGTTCACGGCGAGCCAGGCCACGACGGCGCCGCCGGTCGCGGTGCGGAAGTCCCGCCATTTGCCCGCGCGCCAGCACAGCAGGAACAGGGGACCCAGCAGGAACACGGGATACAGCTTCGCGGCCGTGGCAAGCCCCAGGAGGACGCCGAAAGCGAGGGGACGGCTCCGGGACCACATCAGCATCGCCGCGGCCGTCAGAGCGACCGCCAGGAGGTCCCAGTTGATGGTGGCGGTCAGGGCGAAGGCGGGCGCCAAGGCGACCAGCAGGCCGTCCCAGGGCCGCCGACGCTGCGTACGGACGACGCACACCGCGATGACGGCGGCGCAGATCATCAGCATCCCGGCATTGACGAACCAGTACACCTGCTCCTGGAGCTGGATGCTGCCGCTGCCCGGCGTGAGCCACGCGGCCACCTCCATGAACACACCGGTCAGCACCGGGTATTCGAGGTAGTCCATGTCGCCGGGGAGCCTGTCGAAGTACGGCACCAGGCCGTCCGCGAAGCCCCGCCCCTGGTAGAGGTGCGGGATGTCCGAGTAGCAGGCGTGGGTGTACTGGGAACTCGCGCCGAAGAACCAGCCGCCGTCGTAACAAGGCGCCTTCTGGATCAGGCCCAGGGCGAACATGCCGATCGCCACGAGTACCACGACCCGTAGCGGTGTCCACCACGACGTCCCGAGCAGCGCACGCCGCCCGATGGGACCGCCGATCAGCTCACTACCGGCGGCGGCGACCGGGTCCTCCCGGGTCGGACGCACCGGCTCCGGCTCGCGCACGCCCGCGGGCGTCGTCTCTGCACTGGGCATGGGGCCCATCCTGCCGTATGGACCTGAGAAGGACACACCACCAGGCAATTCGCCTTTTATTTTGGATTAATATACACCAATTAGGAAGATTAATAATCTTGCCAGATCGGCTCGCCCAGAACTAGGGTCCTCACACGTTCAAGACACATGAAAACTTGGGGGATAAGTGAAAAAAACGGCAAGGATCAGCCTCATAGGCCTTAGCTCCGCACTCTTCGTGGGTTTCGCCGCCGCTCCGTCGCAAGCACTCACGGTGCACACTGCGAGCTGTTCCGCCACCGGCTCCAGCGGGTCGTTGATCACTACCGGGTGGGACTACAACGACAACAGCATCCCCAACCTCTCCCTGACGCTCAAGGACACCCTCGCCGACGGCCACCACGTGCAGATCCGGCTGGTCGTGCAGTACCCGGACACGGTCAGCTATTTTCCGTGGCACTCCAATTACAACGGCGCCGGGACCACTGTTCAGTTCAACTCCTACGTAGCCTCCGGTGGCACCATCACCGATGCCGGAGTTCAGGTGGCCACCTATGAGGGCTCCACACAGCTGAGCTACTGCACAAAATGGGTTTCCGCATCCGATTAGGTCCGGTCGACCACGTACCGTGCCAGGCACACAAAGAGGCCGGTGTTCCTCGCCCCCAGGGCGAGGAACACCGGCCTCTTTTTACAGGTCAGCCTGTCGTGCCACCGAAGAGATTCCCGTTCCCTCCGCCGTTTCCTCCGCCGTTCCCGCCACCGTTGGCATTGCCCGAACCGGTCGACTCCGTAGCTGACGGCGAGGACGTTGCCCCTCCGGCTCCGCCCGCGCCGGTACCACCGGCGTCCGAGCAGTTCCAGGCGAACCGGCAGCTCTCGCTGATCGTGGGTGAGGGCAGACCAGGCGTCTCACTCGGCGTGGGGGCGCTGGGCGTCTCGCTGGGCGTCTCGCTGGGCGTGATGGTCGGGCTCGGCGTCGGGGACGGAGCACCCAGCTCGTCGGAGACCTTGCCGATCTTGGTGGCGTCCGGGAAGCTCAGGTCATTCTTGCCCTGCAGCGCCGCCCTCATGTACTCGGTCCACACGGAGGTCGGGATGTCACCACCGTGGATGGACGCCACGCCCGCGGTCCCGTTCATGGAGAGCAGTTCGGCGTCCTTGGGGTTCTCACGGAACATCGCCACCGAGGTCGACAGCTGCTGCGTGTAGCCGACGAACCAGGCCGACTTGTTGCTGTCGGTGGTACCGGTCTTGCCCGCTGCCGTACGGCCCAGGGCCTTGGCGTTGGTACCCGTACCGTTCTGGATGACGTTCTGCAGGACGTCCGTCACATTGTTCGCGACGTTCTCATCCATGGCCCTGGTCGGCTTCGGCTTGTCGAAGCCGCTCAGCTCCTGCCCGTCCTCCTTGACCGCGGTCACGGAGTACGGGTCCACGTGCTCGCCGGACGCCGCGAAGGTAGCGTACGCATCGGCCATGCGGATGGCGCTGGGGGTGGACGTACCGATGGCGAACGACGGGTTGAGGTCCCGCGACATGCTGTCAAACAGGACCCCGGACGCCTGAGCCATGTCCCGCACCTTCGTCATGCCGACGTCCACGCCGAGCTGCACGAACGGCGTGTTGACCGACTGCTCCATCGCCTTGCGCAGGGAGATGTAACCCCAGGGATACCCGCTCTCGTTCCTCTGCCGGAAGATCGAGTTGTCCTTGTTCAGGTAGTACGTACCGTCCGGCCGCCGCACCTTGAGGTTGTCGTCGCCGTTGTACTTGCTCAGCGGCGAGACCCCTTCGCCGTCGGTCTTGTACGTGCCGTACTGCATGGCCGCGGCCAGGACGAACGGCTTCCACGTCGAACCGACGGGGACACCCGAGGTGTCGGCGTTGTTGGTGAAGTGGTTGTTCTCGTAGCCGGCGCCGCCGTACAGGGCGACGATCGCACCGTCCTTGGGAACGACGGACGCGGCGCCGAACTGGACGTACTTGTCCTTGTCCCGGTGCTTGGGGTCCAGACGCGCCTTCTGGACCTTGTTCACGGCCGCGTTCAGCGCGTTGACCTTGGCCTTGTCGAAGGTCGTGTAGATCTGGAAGCCGCCCTTGTCGAACTGCGCCTCCGTGACCTTGGAGTGCGCCAGGACATACTTCTTCGCCGTGTCGGCGAGGTAGCTGATCTGCCCGGTCATGCCCTTGACCGCCTTGCGGCCCTGGGGCTCCGGGTACTTCTTGATGGCCGTCTGGTACTCGGCGTCCGAGAGGTGCTGATCCTTGTGCATCTCCCCGAGGATCCAGCCCCAGCGGTCGTGCGAGCGCTTGTAGTTGGCGTCCTTGGTGGCCGCCTGGTCGATGTCCGTGTTGCCCGCGGGGTCGTAGTAGGTCGCGCCCTTCAGCAGGGCCGCCAGGACCGCGCACTGGCTGGGCGTGAGTTTCTTCGCGTCCACGCCGTAGTAGGTCTGGGCAGCGGCCTGGATGCCGTACGCACCACGCCCGAAGTACGAGGTGTTCAGGTAGCCCTGGAGGATCTCCGGCTTGGTGAACTTGGTGCCCACCTTGACGGAGATGAACATCTCCTTGAACTTGCGGGTGACCGTCTGGTCCTGGCTGAGGTAGGTGTTCTTCACGAACTGCTGGGTGATCGTCGAACCACCCTGCGTCTCACCGCCCTGGGCCATGTTGACCAGAGCACGGGCGATGCCCTTGAAGTCGACGCCGGGGTCCGTGTAGAAGCTCTTGTTCTCCGCGGAGATCACCGCGTACTGCATGGCCTTGGGGATCTGGTCGATCGTGACGTTCTGCCGGTTGATGCCGGTGCCCGTCGCGACCATCTGCTTGCCGTCGGCCCAGTAGTAGACGTTGTTCTGGGACTTCGCGGCGGTGTTCTCGTCCGGGACGCCCACCATGGCGTACCCGACGCCGACCAGCGCCACCAGGCTGCCGAGGAACGTGAGGCACAGGCCGGAGGTGAGCTTCCAGGAGGGTACCCAGCGGCGCCAGCCGAACCGGTTCGCCCTCGGGTAGTCGATCAGGCGCTTCTTGTCGGGCGGCGTCGACGCCCGGCCTCTGCCACGGCCCGGCCCGGCAGGACCACCGGGACCGCGACCTCCGTTGTCGGGCGTTCTGCGGCGGCCTCCGGTGTTCTTCTGCGCCGCCCGGCGTGCCTCGGCTCGGCCGCCGTAGGGGCGCTCTTCACCCCCCGAGCCCTGGGAGTCCGACCCGGAGGAACGGAACCCATAGGAGTCGGAAGGAGACCCGGTGGCGCCCCGCGGGGCCGCACGGCGGCCGGCGGACGGGTCGGACTGGCCGCGTCGGGCCGCGGCACGTCCGCCTCCCTGCGGCTGCTGCGGTTTGCGACGGTGCTCGCTCATCGAACGATTACTCCTCGGGCAGGCGCACCCGTGCGCGCCTGGAAACGGCGGCTGGTTTCCGGTCCCCCCGAAGTACGGATGTGGTCGGTCCTGCATTCACCCGTACTGCACCGAGGACGGGGACGCCCCCCAGGCGTCACTTGGTTCCCGGTGGTCTGCATGCCGCACAGACTACGCACCACCAAAACCTGTCGAGCCCCGAAGTTCACCCCAAATCAGGCAAGTTGCCTCCTACGAATCGGTGATGTGATCCCGTTCACCGTCGTTGCTCTTGTCGCACCGGGATCGCCGATCTATCGTCATGATGTATCGAGCCGATACATCAGAGCGAGATAAGCGCATCAGAGACGAGAGGAGGCGACCATGAGCCGACGGTCCGGCATTCTTGAGTTCGCCGTACTCGGCCTGCTCCGCGAATCCCCGATGCACGGCTATGAGCTGCGGAAACGGCTCAACACCTCGTTGGGTGTCTTCCGGGCGTTCAGCTACGGGACGCTCTACCCCTGCCTCAAGACGCTGCTCGCCAACGGCTGGTTGATCGAGGAGCCGGGCAGCACCTCCGAGGACGCCCTCGCCGCGCCGCTCGCCGGCCGCCGCGCCAAAATCGTCTACAGGTTGACGGCCGAAGGCAAGGAGCACTTCGAGGAGCTCCTCTCCCAGACCGGCCCCGACGCCTACGAGGACGAGCACTTCGCGGCCCGGTTCGCCTTCTTCGGCCAGACCTCGCGCGACGTGCGGATGCGCGTGCTGGAGGGCCGACGCAGCCGGCTGGAGGAGCGCCTGGAGAAGATGCGCGCCTCGCTGGCACGCACCAGGGAACGCCTCGACGACTACACACTTGAGCTCCAGCGCCACGGAATGGAGTCCGTGGAGCGTGAAGTGCGCTGGCTGAACGAGCTCATCGAGAGCGAGCGGGCCGGGCGGGACATGAAGAGTCCCGTTTCCGGGGGATCCGCTCAGCAGAACACCACCAATGGAGCGACGGGCAACCTGCCCCGGTCCGGGGAGACCCGGCCGGATTTGCCCGGCGACACCACCACGTGAGACCCGGTCAGGGCCTCACTCGTACACACAGGGAGCAACCGGAATGGGTTCGGTGCGCGTAGCCATCGTCGGCGTCGGCAACTGTGCCGCGTCGCTGGTGCAGGGAGTCGAGTACTACAAGGACGCCGATCCGGCGGCCAAGGTCCCCGGCCTGATGCACGTCCAGTTCGGCGACTACCACGTCAAGGACGTCGAGTTCGTCGCCGCGTTCGACGTGGACGCCAAGAAGGTCGGCCTCGACCTGGCGGACGCCATCGGCGCCTCCGAGAACAACACCATCAAGATCTGCGACGTGCCGAACACCGGCGTCACCGTCCAGCGCGGCCACACCCTCGACGGTCTCGGCAAGTACTACCGCCTGACCATCGAGGAGTCCGAGGCCGAGCCGGTCGACATCGTCCAGATCCTGAAGGACAAGCAGGTCGACGTCCTCGTCTGCTACCTGCCCGTCGGTTCCGAGGACGCGGCGAAGTTCTACGCCCAGTGCGCCATCGACGCCAAGGTCGCGTTCGTCAACGCCCTCCCGGTCTTCATCGCCGGCACCAAGGAGTGGGCGGACAAGTTCACCGAGGCGGGCGTCCCGATCGTCGGTGACGACATCAAGTCGCAGGTCGGCGCCACGATCACGCACCGCGTCATGGCGAAGCTGTTCGAGGACCGGGGTGTCATCCTGGACCGCACGATGCAGCTGAACGTCGGTGGCAACATGGACTTCAAGAACATGCTGGAGCGCGACCGCCTGGAGTCCAAGAAGATCTCCAAGACGCAGGCCGTCACCTCGCAGATCCCCGACCGGGACCTCGGCGAGAAGAACGTCCACATCGGCCCGTCCGACTACGTGGCCTGGCTCGACGACCGCAAGTGGGCCTACGTCCGCCTCGAGGGCCGCGCCTTCGGCGACGTCCCGCTGAACCTGGAGTACAAGCTCGAGGTCTGGGACTCCCCGAACTCCGCGGGTGTCATCATCGACGCCCTGCGCGCCGCGAAGATCGCCAAGGACCGCGGCATCGGCGGCCCGATCCTCTCCGCGTCGAGCTACTTCATGAAGTCCCCGCCGGTCCAGTACTTCGACGACGAGGCCCGTGAGAACGTGGAGAAGTTCATCCGCGGCGACGTCGAGCGCTAGGCCGACACGGCACCGGGCGCCGGATCGACACAGCGCGGAGCGCTGCCGTCCGTCGCGCGCAAAAAATCGCTCCTGCCAGGGCTGTGAGAGTCCCCGGGTCCCCCGACCCGGGGACTCTCCCCATGTGTGAGGCTGTGCCCCATGCCTGTCGTCCGCGACCTGCGTGTCCTGCTCCGCCTGCGGAACTTCCGCCGTCTGCTCGCCGTCCGTCTTCTCTCCCAGGGCGCCGACGGCGTCTACCAGGTCGCGCTCGCCGCCTACGTCGTCTTCTCCCCTGAGAAGCAGACCTCACCGGCCGCGATCGCCTCGGCGATGGCGGTCCTGCTCCTCCCGTACTCCCTCGTCGGTCCCTTCGCCGGTGTCCTGCTGGACCGCTGGCGCCGCCGTCAGGTCTTCCTCCACGGCAATCTGCTGCGCGCACTGCTGGCCGCCGTCACCGCCGCCCTCATGGCCGCCCATGTCCCCGACTGGCTCTTCTACGCCTCCGCCCTGTGCGTCACCGCCGTCAACCGCTTCGTCCTCGCCGGCCTGTCAGCCGCCCTGCCGCGGGTCGTCGACACCGAACGCCTGGTGCTGGCCAACTCCCTGTCCCCGACCGCGGGAACCCTCGCCGCGACGCTCGGCGGCGGGCTCGCCTTCACCGTCCGGCTGCTGGCATCGGACTCCGACACCGCCGTGGTGCTCCTGGGCGCGACGCTGTACCTGTTCGCGGCGCTCGCCTCACTGTCCATGGCCCCCGGACTCCTCGGCCCGGACCGGCACCCGGCACGGCCCGGTCTGGGCACGGCCGTGATCACCACCGCACGTGAGCTCAGAGAGGCGATACGCCACCTCGCCGAACCCCGACGCCGCGAGGCGGTCTGGGCGCTGCTCTCCATGACGGTGATGCGCTTCTGCTACGGCGCCCTGCTGGTGCTCGTGCTGATGCTGTGCCGCTACGCGCTCTCCTCCGACCCCGACGACGGACTCGGGCTGCTCGGACTGGCGCTGGGTATATCCGGCGCGGGCTTCTTCGCCGCGGCCGTGGTGACCCCGTGGGCCGTGGGACGACTCGGCCCCGGGCGCTGGATCGCCGTGTGCGCCGCGACCGCCGCCGTACTGGAGCCCGCCCTGGGGCTCCCGTTCACGACCGTCCCCATGCTCATCGCCTCCTTCGTCCTGGGCCTGATCACCCAGGGCGCGAAGATCGCCACGGACACCATCGTCCAGTCGTCCGTCGAAGACGACTTCCGGGGCCGGATCTTCTCCGTGTACGACGTGCTCTTCAACGTGGCCTTCGTGGGCGCCGCCGGCGTCGCCGCCCTGATGCTTCCCCCGGACGGCCGCTCCGCTGTTCTCGTGGTCACGGTCGCTCTCATCTACGCCGGTGTGTCGACGTTCATGGCCCGCTTCGAACGCCGCTGACAGGCACCGCTGCTCCGCCGGTACGCCGAAGGGCGATGTTTCACGTGAAACATCGCCCCTCCCTGCGTTCCTGGGTCGTGTTTCACGTGAAACACGACCCGCTCACACGCTCAGCCCTGCTCGGCCCACCACTCCTTGAGCGCCGCCACGGCAGCGTCCCGTTCCATCGGGCCGTTCTCCAGCCGGAGCTCCAGCATGTGCTGGTAGGCCTTGCCGACTTCCGGTCCGGGCCGGATGCCCAGGATCTCCATGATCTGGTTGCCGTCGAGGTCCGGCCGGATGGCGTCGAGTTCCTCCCGCTCCTGAAGCTCGGCGATCCGCTCCTCCAGGCCGTCGTAGGCACGGGAGAGCGTCGCCGCCTTCCGCTTGTTACGCGTGGTGCAGTCGGAACGGGTCAGTTTGTGGAGCCGGTCGAGCAGCGGTCCCGCGTCCCTGACATAGCGACGGACCGCCGAATCCGTCCACTCCCCGGAGCCGTAGCCGTGGAAGCGCAGATGCAGTTCGACCAGGTGCGAGACGTCCTTCACCAGTTCGTTGGAGTACTTCAGGGCCGTCATGCGCTTCTTGGTCATCTTCGCGCCGACCACCTCGTGGTGGTGGAACGAGACGCGACCGTCCTCCTCGAAGCGGCGCGTACGGGGCTTGCCGATGTCGTGCAGCAGCGCGGCGAGACGGAGGGTGAGGTCAGGTCCGTCCGCCTCCAGCGCCATGGCCTGCTCCAGGACGATCAGCGTGTGGTCGTAGACGTCCTTGTGCCGGTGGTGCTCGTCGCTCTCCAGGCGCAGGGCCGGAAGCTCGGGCAGGACGTGGTCGGCCAGGCCCGTGTCCACGAGCAGCGTCAGCCCCTTGCGCGGATGAGCGGAAAGGATCAACTTGTTCAGCTCGTCCCGGACCCTCTCGGCCGAGACGATCTCCAGCCGGCCCGCCATGTCCTTCATCGCGGCGACGACCTCAGGTGCCACCTGGAAGTCGAGCTGAGCCGCGAAGCGGGCGGCGCGCATCATCCGCAGCGGGTCGTCCGAGAAGGACTCCTCGGGCGTCCCCGGAGTGCACAGCACGCCGGCCGCGAGGTCGTCCAGCCCGCCGTGCGGGTCGATGAACTCCTTCTCCGGCAGCGCCACCGCCATGGCGTTGACCGTGAAGTCACGCCGGACGAGGTCCTCCTCGATCGAGTCGCCGTACGACACCTCGGGCTTGCGCGAGGTGCGGTCGTAGGCCTCGGACCGGTACGTCGTGATCTCGATCTGGAAGGCTCGGACGGCGCCTCCCACGTGGGCTTCCTTCTGCACCCCGACGGTGCCGAAAGCGATGCCGACCTCCCAGACGGCATCCGCCCAGGGCCTGACGATCTTCAGTACGTCCTCGGGTCGCGCGTCGGTCGTGAAATCGAGGTCGTTGCCGAGCCGGCCCAGCAACGCGTCCCGGACCGAGCCGCCGACCAGGGCAAGCGAGAACCCGGCCTCCTGGAATCGGCGGGCGAGATCGTCGGCGACGGGCGCCACCCGCAGCAGCTCGCTCACCGCGCGCTGCTGCGCCTGGCTCAGGGCAGGGGAAGGAGTCTCTTCATTGGCGTTCGGCACAACAGAAAAGGGTACGTGCCCCGGGCGGCCCGCATCTCCTCCATATCCCGGCGGCGGTCCCCGCAGAGCCTCCCTGCAAAGGCGTGGGACATCTCACTGGATTCCCGCACAAGAGCAGCACTCGGTGCCTACACGAATCCCGCGGTGATACTGGATATAGGGGACGGGCCGGTCCCCTCTCCCGATCTTGCGGACCAGACCGTGGCACTTCCGTTCAGCGCACCTCGTTACCATGCGTGGACGCACATTCCGACGACCGCTGACAATGACGAGGGACGGACGAGCGCGTGGCCGAGGCGGCAGACTTCCAGGGGACGCCCTCACCTGCCCGCCGCTGGCTGCGGCGCACCGGGGCACTGCTCGCGGGCGCGCCGCTGCTGGCCGCACTGGTGCAGTTGCCCGCCGCGCTGCCGGCGCAGGCGGCCGACTCGGACACCGTGTCCGTCGCCCTGGACTCGCTCAGCCCCAGCGCGCCCACGGACGGGGACACCGTGACGGTCTCCGGCACGGTGACCAACAACGGCAAGCAGGCCGTCACGGACGCCCACGTGGACGTACGCGTGGGTTCTCAGCTCAGCGCCCGCTCCGCCATCGACGCCGCGGCCCGGCATCCCGACGATCTCCAGTCGGGCGTCGGTACCGCGGTCGGCGGCAAGTACACCGAGGACTACGACTCGCTCGCCCCGGGCGTCGCCGAGCACTTCAGCATCGCCGTGCCGGTCGACAAGCTCGGCCTCGACCAGGACGGCGTGTACCCGTTCGGCGTCTCGCTGTCCGGCCAGACCTCGGCGCAGCCGTGGGAGCAGGTGCTCGGCATCCAGCGGACGTTCCTGCCGTGGCAGTCCTCCGCGGCGGACACGCAGACCAGGACGACGTATCTGTGGCCGCTGATCTCCTCCGTCCACGTGACGGCGAAGACCGGCGCCGGTGAGCTGCAGACGCCGGTCTTCCTGAACGAGGACCTCGCGAAGGAGATCTCGCCCGGCGGCCGGCTGGCGCAGATGCTGGCGCTCGGCAAGGACCTCGACGTCACCTGGGTGCTCGACCCGGATCTGCTGGCCTCCGTGGACGCGATGACCCGCAGCTACCGGGTCCAGGGTCCCGGAGAGAGCACCACGGCGGGCACCCACCAGGCGGTGGCCAAGCAGTTCCTGGCCGACCTGCAGGCCGCGGTGGCGGACAAGGAGGTCGTGACCCTTCCCTTCGCCGACCCGGACCTCGCTTCCCTCGCCCACAACGGCACCAGCGTGACCGGCTCGCTGAGCCACCTCAAGGACGCCACCGAGGTCGCCGCCACCACGGTGGAGACCGTGCTCCACGTCACACCGAGCACGGACTTCGCGTGGCCCGTGAACGGCGCGGTGGATCCGTCGATCATCAAGGTCGCCACCTCGGCGGGCGCCGACAAGGTGATCGCCCGCAGCGACAGCCTCCAGGAGACGGGCGGGCTGTCCTACACCCCCTCCGCGGCGCGGCCGATCGGCGGCGGCACGACGGCGGTGGTCGCCGACGCGCGCCTGTCCACGGCGTTCCAGGGCGACCTGACGAACGCCGACTCGGCCACCCTCGCCGTGCAGCGGTTCCTGGCCCAGAGCCTGGCGCTGAACACCCAGACCGACAAGCAGCGCAGCATCGTGGTCGCCCCGCAGCGCATGCCGTCGGCCGGCCAGGCCCAGGCGATGGCCGCGGCGATCACCGCGCTCCAGGACAGCAACTGGTCGCAGCCCCAGACTCTCGCGGCGGCGGCCAAGGACAAGCCCGATCCCGGCGCGACCACGAAGATCCCCTCGTCGTCCGCCTACCCCTCCTCGCTGCGGAAGCAGGAGCTGCCCCGGACGGCCTTCGAGCAGATCGCCCGCACCCAGGACAAGCTCGACAACTTCCAGGTGGTCCTCACCAACCAGTCGCGGGTGGTGACCCCCTTCGGGCGGGCCATAAACCGCGAGATGTCCACGTCGTGGCGGGGACGCGGCAGCGAGGCCGACAGCTTCCGCACGGGCGTGGAGTCCTGGCTCGACAGCCTCCTCGGCCAGGTCAAGCTGATCGACAAGTCCGAGACCAAGCTCTCCGGCCGCAGCGCCGTCATCCCGGTGACCGTCCAGAACAACCTCGTCCAGGGCGTCGACCACCTCGTCCTGCGGCTCACCTCGACGATGCCCACCCGCCTGGAGATCGGCGGCAAGGCCTACTACGAGCAGCCGGTCGAGGTCTCCGGCGGCCACACCCAGTCCGTGAAGTTCTCCACGTCGGCCAACGCCAACGGCCGGGTGGAGGTCATCGCCCAGCTCTACACGGAGGACGGGCAGGAGTACGGCGCCCCGGTCCAGTTCGACGTGAAGGTCACCGAGGTCACGCCCACCGTGATGCTGGTCATCGGCGGCGGTGTGCTGCTGCTGGTGCTGGCCGGCTTCCGGATGTACACCCAGCGCAAGCGGGCGGCCGCCCGCCGCGCCGAGGAGGGCGGCGGCCCCGACGAGACGGGCGAGGACGCCCCGGAGAGCCCCGAGGCCCCGGAGGGCACCGGACCCGAGTCCTCCGGCCGGCCCGGGAACCCCGGCACCCGTGGCGATCGTCTCCCCGAAGAGTCCGAGGCGGGCTCCGGGGCAGACGACCCTGAGCAGCCGAGTGACCCGACACCGGACACCGCACCGGAAAGCGCCGACCCGTCCGGAACGGGTGAGAGAGTGGACCGTTGAGCGATGTCGTGGCCGGTGTGGCCCGGGACGATGAGGTGGGGTAACCATGAACGCGCCGTACGACGGTGAACGCGGCCAGGGCGCGGCCGGTTCGGGCTACCCCGAGCCGCCGCCGGAGGCCGGTCAGGTCCCGCCGCAGCAGCAGGCGGCTGACATGTACCTCCAGGACGCCTACGACCAGGACCCCTACCGGGCGCGGGACCTCTCCGCCCAGGACCCGGTCGCCGAGGCGCTCTACGACCGCGCCGCGCACCCTCCGCCGCCGCCCGGCACGTACCCGCAGCAGCCGCTGTACGGCCGGCCCGCCCAGTCACCGTACGCTCCCGACCCGCACGTGTGGGCCCAGACGCCGGCACCGGAGCCGGAGAGCCCGAACCCGTACCTGCCCTACGGCGACAACCCGCGCACCACCCAGTACGTGGGCGTGGACGACCTGGTCACGCACTCCGGCGAGGAGCACCACGAGCCGGACGCCTTCGCGCACCTGTTCCGGGACCAGCAGCAGGGCGGCGGCACCCCGCAGAGCGACCCGCGGTCCGTCCCGGGTCCCGCGGCCCGGTACCCGCAGCCCTCGGGTGCGTACCCGCCGGCACCGCAGGCTCCCGCCGCCCAGAACCAGTACGGGACTCCTCAGTACCAGGCGCCCCGCCACCCGCAGGCCCCCGCCGCTCCCGAGACCCCCGCCACCGAGCCGGAGCCCGTCGCTCCCGCCCCCGCCACGGCGTCCTCGGCCCCCGCGGCCAAGAAGGGCGGGCGCGCCTCGGGGCTGCTGAAGTCCAGTGCCGTCATGGCGGCGGGCACGATGGTCTCCCGCCTCACGGGCTTCGTCCGCTCCGCGCTGATCGTCTCCGCCCTCGGTGTGGGCCTGCTCGGTGACACGTTCCAGGTCGCCTACCAGCTGCCGACGATGATCTACATCCTGACCGTCGGCGGCGGCCTCAACTCCGTCTTCGTGCCGCAGCTGGTGCGGGCCATGAAGGAGGACGAGGACGGCGGCGAGGCCTTCGCCAACCGCCTGCTCACCCTCGTCATGGTGGCGCTCGGCCTGCTCACCGCGGCCACGATCGCGGCCGCCCCCCTGCTGATCCGCGTGCTGTCCGACTCGGTCGCCAGCGACCCGGCGGCCAACGACGTCGCCATCACCTTCGTCCGCTACTTCCTGCCCTCGATCTTCTTCATGGGCATCCACGTGGTGATGGGTCAGGTCCTCAACGCACGGGGCAAGTTCGGCGCGATGATGTGGACCCCGGTCCTCAACAACATCGTCATCATCGTCACCCTCGGCCTGTTCATCTGGGTGTACGGCACCGCGGCGCACTCCGGGATGAAGGTCACCACGATCCCGCCGGAGGGCCAGCGGCTGCTCGGCCTCGGTGTCCTGCTCGGTCTCGTGGTCCAGGCCCTGGCGATGATCCCCTACCTGCGCGAGACCGGCTTCCGGATGCGGCTGCGCTTCGACTGGCGGGGCCACGGCCTCGGCAAGGCCGCCACCCTCGCCAAGTGGACCGTGCTGTTCGTCCTCGCCAACCAGGCGGGCGCGCTCGTCGTCTCCCAGCTGTCGACCTCCGCCGGAAAGAGCTCGCCGGTCGACGGCACCGGCTTCGCGGCCTACGCCAACGCCCAGCTGATCTGGGGTCTGCCGCAGGCCATCATCACGGTCTCCCTGATGGCGGCCCTGCTGCCGCGGATCTCTCGCTCGGCCGCCGAGGACGACACCGGCGCCGTCCGCGACGACATCTCCCAGGGCCTGCGGACCACCGCCGTCGCGATCGTGCCGATCGCCTTCGGCTTCGTCGCACTCGGCATCCCGATGTGCACCCTGATCTTCGGCTCCTCTGGCACCAGCTCGGCCACCAACATGGGGTTCATGCTGATGGCCTTCGGCCTCGGCCTGATCCCGTACTCGGTGCAGTACGTCGTCCTGCGCGCCTTCTACGCCTACGAGGACACCCGCACCCCCTTCTACAACACGGTCATCGTCGCCGCGGTCAACGCGGGCGCCTCGGTCGCCTGTTACGTCCTGCTGCCCTCCCGCTGGGCGGTGGCCGGCATGGCCGCCTCCTACGGCATCGCCTACGCGATCGGCGTCGGCGTGGCCTGGAAACGGCTGCGCAAGCGGCTCGGTGGCGACCTGGACGGCTCCCGCGTCACCCGCACCTACGCGCGGCTGTGCATCGCGTCCCTGCCGGCCGCTCTGCTCAGTGGTGCGGCCTGCTACGGCATCGGCCACACTCTGGGTCAGGGCGTGGGCGGATCCCTCGCCGCGCTGCTGGCCGGCGGGGCCGTCCTGCTCGGCGTCTTCTACATCGCCGCGCGCCGCATGCGGATCGAGGAGCTCAACTCTCTCGTCGGTATGGTGCGCGGGCGTCTGGGGCGCTGAGGCAGGGGTACGCGCACAACCATCGACCGCCGCCGTGTGTCGTGCATAGCGGCAGACTGTGGGCACAATTGGTTTCGGCGTCGGACGGCGTGCAACGGATGGGGAGGCAGGGAACGACGGTGGCGGAACGGAGCACGGCTGCCGTCGACGTGGCAGACAACAGCGGTGACGAGCCGCTGACCGCCAAGGCGGTCCAGTCCACGGCCGACGGGGTGGCCCAGAACCCGGAGCGGGACACGGACAGCGAAGAGGTACAGGGGAGCGGCACGGCGGCAGCTACGGGAAACAAGGCCGCACCCCCCGAACTGCACAGCGGTCACAAACTCGCCAGACGTTACCGCCTGGAGGAATGCGTCACCCGTCTGGACGGATTCAGCAGCTGGCGTGCGGTCGACGAGAAACTGCGTCGCGCGGTCGGCGTGCACATCCTGCCGTCCGACCATGTCCGCACCCGTGCCGTGCTCGCCGCGGCCCGTTCCGCGGCGCTGCTCGGGGATCCGCGCTTCGTGCAGGTCCTCGACGCGG
Organism: Streptomyces sp. NPDC101237; assembly: GCF_044767465.1. Taxonomy (NCBI): domain Bacteria; kingdom Bacillati; phylum Actinomycetota; class Actinomycetes; order Kitasatosporales; family Streptomycetaceae; genus Streptomyces; species Streptomyces sp. NPDC101237. Next base: position 314,838 of record NZ_JBIWNY010000001.1, read on the forward strand.
TCGAGGAGAACGACCTCGTCTACGTGGTGCACGAGTGGCTGCCGGATGCCACCGAGCTGACCGCGCTGCTGGCGGCCGGACCGCTGGAGCCGCACGACGCGTACCAGATGGTCAGTCAGATCGCCTCCGCGATGGCGGCCTCGCACCGTGAGGGGCTGGCCCATCTCCGACTGAACCCCAACGCCGTGCTGCGCACTTCCACCGGCCAGTGGCGCATCCGCGGTCTGGCGGTCAACGCGGCGCTGCGCGGGATCGGTTCGGACACCCCGCAGCGCACCGACACCGAGGCCATCGGCGCCCTCCTGTACGCGGCGCTCACCCAGCGCTGGCCGTACCCGAGCGACGCCTACGGCCTGCCGGGCCTGCCCAAGGACATCGGGCTGATCGCTCCCGACCAGGTACGGGCCGGTGTCCACCGCGGCCTGTCGGAGCTCGCCATGCGGGCCCTGGTCAACGACGGCGCCACCGCCTCCCGCCACGAGTCCGCGTGCACCACGCCGGAGGAGCTGGTGAAGGCGATCGGCGAGATGCCCCGCATCCGGCCGCCGGAGCCGGCGTTCGCCGCTCCGCCCGAGTACCAGCGCACCACGTACCAGCAGGGCACCTACGGACGCCCCACGCCTCCCGGCACCACCCAGGTGCTCCAGAGCCCGCCGCCCCCGCTCCAGAGCCGTACCGGCAAGGCCCTGAAGTGGGCGGTCTCCGCTCTGCTGATCGCCGCGCTGGGCCTGGGCAGCTGGCAGCTCGCGGACGCCCTGATGGAGCAGGGCGACAAGTCCGGTGACACCACGAACACCAAGACCACCGACGACGGCGACAAGAACGCGCCGAAGCCGGTCAGCAAGCCGATCGCCATCAGCGGGGCCCAGGACTTCGACCCGTTCGGAGACGGCTCCGAGAAGCCGGCCGACGTGGGCAAGGTCTACGACGGCAGCCCGTCGACCTACTGGCAGACCGACTTCTACAAGGGCGCCACCTTCGGCAACCTCAAGCCGGGCCTCGGCGTCATCCTCGATCTCGGCAAGGTCCAGCAGATCGGGAAGGTGACCGTTACCTTCGTGGGAGACACGTCCGTGGAGTTGCGTGCCGCATCCAGCGGCGCCGGCTCGGAGCCGACCTCCTTCACCGCGTACACGAAGGTGGCCGAGGGCTCGGGTACGAGCGTGACCCTGAAGCCGGGCAGTTCCCTCAAGTCCCGCTACCTGCTGGTGTGGCTGACCAAGCTGCCGCTGACGGAGGACGGTAACTACCGCGGACGGGTGGCGGACATCAAGGTGACCAGCTGATCGCAGGGCGGAGGGGCAGATGGCGGAGGGGGCCGGCTACGACGGGGTGAGCGACCAGGATCTGCTCGCCCGTCATGTCGAAGGCGACCCCGACGCCTTCGGGGAGATCGTGCGCCGTCACCGGGACCGGCTCTGGGCGGTGGCGCTGCGGACCCTGGGGGACCGCGAGGAGGCCGCGGACGCCGTCCAGGACGCCCTCGTCTCCGCCTACCGGGCCGCCCACACCTTCCGGGGCCAGTCGGCCGTCACCACCTGGCTGCACCGGATCACGGTCAACGCCTGCCTCGACCGGGCCCGCAAGGCGGCCTCCCGGAAGACCGCGCCCGTCGACGACACGGAGCGGCTGGAGCAGCTGCTGGAGCCGCACGAGTCGGCCTCCGCTCCGGCCGAGCGCAATGATCTGCACCGCCAACTCCTCGAAGCCCTCGGCACCCTCCCGCCCGATCAGCGCGCGGCCCTCGTCCTGGTCGACATGCAGGGGTATCCGGTCGCTGAGGCGGCCCGGGTCCTCGACGTGCCCATAGGGACGGTCAAGAGCCGCTGCGCCCGTGGCCGAGCCAGACTCCTCCCACTGCTCACCCATCTCCGACCGGAGAACCCGGCCGCCCGCAAAGAGGCGGACCCGGCACGGAACCGGGCGGAGGGTACATCCGTCCCACCGGCAGCGGGTCCCGAGAAGAGAGACTCACGGAGGACCGGGCCGAGTGATTCAGCCGCAGTGAAGGGCGGAGGTGGGCGAGCGTGACGTCCTCGACAGACACGACCGGGCACCCGGACGTCGCGGAGATCTCCGACCTCACCGAGGGCCTGCTCCCGGCCGGCCGGACCGCGGAGGTGCAGCAGCACCTGGACACCTGCGCCCTCTGTGCCGACGTCCACGCCTCGCTGACGGAGATCCAGGACCTCCTGGGCGAGCTGCCGGGACCGCAGCGCATGCCGGCGGATGTCGCGGGCCGCATCGACGCCGCGCTCGCCGCCGAGGCACTGCTCGCCGCCCCGGCACCCGAGACTCATGTTTCACGTGAAACATCGCCCGTCCCCTCGCCTCCGGTGAACCCTCCCCCCGGGCGCCGATCGGCCGCGTCGACCGGTCCGGGCCGCAAGGACCGCGGCCAGGGACGCGGACACGACCGACGTGGGCGACGCCGCCGCACCGTCGCACTCGGAGCCGTCCTCACCGCAGCCGTCCTGGGGGCGGGTTCGTTCCTCCTCCATTCACTGAGCGACAACGGGACGACGACCGCGCAGAACCGGCCGAGGAACTCCGCCGAGGGCTTCTCCAAGTCCACTCTCCAGACCGAGGTGGACCACCTTCTCGGCACGAAGACGGGTCTGCGCGGCTCCAAGAAGCCGGATCTGGGGATCCAGGGAACGTCCACCGCGCCCGGCACGTCGGACACTCCCTACACCACCCGGATCCAGCCCTCGGTGTCCGTGCCGCAGTGCGTCCGTCAGGGCATCAGCCGCGCCGACGACGTCCTCGGCGCGAAGAAGGGGACGTACGAAGGGAAGGACGCCTTCCTTGTCGTTCTTCCCGATGCCTCCGACAGCTCCCGGGTCACGGTCTTCATCGTCGACGCCACCTGCGTCAGCCACCCGTCGGCCCCCGTCGGCCGGGTTCTGCTGACGGAGTCCATGGCCCGCCCCTGAGCGGTCCTGGAGTGCCCCCGGAGCGATCCACCGCGGCACGGGACGCATCGTCCGCCGCACCCTGGAAATCCGTACGGTAGGGGACGCCCGTGTGCCCGGACACACCGGGAATGCGCGCCCCGTAGGATCCGTTGGGTGGGATGAGAGCTTCTGAGAAGAGCTCTCACCGGTCGAATTGACGTAGACCAGAGACGAGGAATCAAGCCGTGAGCGACGTCCGTAACGTGATCATCATCGGCTCCGGGCCCGCCGGCTACACGGCGGCGCTCTACACCGCGCGCGCGTCGTTGAAGCCTCTCGTGTTCGAGGGTGCCGTCACCGCCGGCGGTGCGCTGATGAACACCACCGAGGTGGAGAACTTCCCGGGCTTCCGCGACGGCATCATGGGTCCCGACCTCATGGACAACATGCGCGCCCAGGCCGAGCGCTTCGGTGCCGAGCTGATCCCCGACGACATCGTCTCCGTCGACCTGACCGGTGAGATCAAGACCGTCACGGACACCGCCGGTACGGTCCACAAGGCGAAGGCCGTCATCGTGACCACGGGCTCGCAGCACCGCAAGCTGGGTCTTCCGAACGAGGACGCCCTGTCCGGCCGTGGCGTCTCCTGGTGTGCCACCTGTGACGGGTTCTTCTTCAAGGAGCAGGACATCGCCGTGATCGGCGGCGGCGACACCGCGATGGAGGAGGCGACCTTCCTCTCCCGGTTCGCCAAGTCCGTGACGATCGTCCACCGCCGGGACACCCTGCGCGCCTCCAAGGCGATGCAGGAGCGGGCCTTCGCCGACCCGAAGATCAAGTTCGCCTGGGACAGCGAGATCGCCGAGGTCCAGGGCGAGCAGAAGCTGGCCGGTCTCAAGCTGCGCAATGTCAAGACCGGTGAGCTGTCGGACCTCCCGGTCACCGGTCTGTTCATCGCGATCGGCCATGACCCGCGCACCGAGCTGTTCAAGGGTCAGCTGGACCTGGACGAGGAGGGCTACCTGAAGGTCGCCTCGCCCTCGACGCACACCAACCTGACGGGTGTGTTCGCCGCGGGTGACGTGGTGGACCACACCTACCGCCAGGCGATCACCGCGGCCGGTACCGGCTGCTCCGCTGCTCTCGACGCCGAGCGTTTCCTCGCCGCCCTCGCGGACGGGGAGAAGGCCGAGCCCGAGAAGACCACCGTCTGATCATCCCCCTTCCGTCCCACCGCACGAACAAATAAAGGAGCCCGCCGTGGCCGGCACTCTGAAGCATGTAACCGACGCCGACTTCGATGAGGTCGTCCTCAAGAGCGACAAGCCTGTCCTGGTGGACTTCTGGGCCGAGTGGTGCGGGCCGTGCCGCCAGATCGCCCCGTCCCTTGAGGCCATCGCCGCCGAGCACGGCGAGAAGATCCAGATCGTCAAGCTGAACATCGACGAGAACCCGACGACCGCAGCCAAGTACGGGGTCATGTCGATCCCCACCCTGAACGTGTACCAGGGCGGCGAGGTCACCAAGACCATCGTCGGTGCCAAGCCGAAGGCCGCGCTCCTGCGCGACCTCGACGACTTCATCGCCGAGTGACGTTTCACGTGAAACACGAATGGGCCAACCCTCCGGGGTTGGCCCATTCGCTGTGAGGGCTCGCCCGGAGCGGCCGGACGGCACCCTGAGGCTGACGGACTCAGTGGCACCTCAGAGCGGCCGCAGGGCCGGCTCCTTCTGCACGGCCCCCAGAAGCCGGTCCAGGGCCATCTCCACGTCTTCCTTCCAGGAGAGCGTGGTGCGCAACTCCAGCCGCATCCTGGGTCGCGTGGGGTGCTGCCGGACCGTCTTGAAGCCCACGGCGAGCAGATGGTCGGCGGGAAGCAGACAGGCCGGCTCCTTGTAACGGGCGTCGCCGAACGCCTCGATCGCCTTGAAGCCCCGTCGCAGCAGATCCTTGGCGACCGTCTGGACCATCACGCGTCCGAGTCCCTGTCCCTGGTAGCCGGGCATGATGTAGCCGGTCATCAGCTGGACCGCGTCCGGCGAGACCGGGCTCGTGGGGAACGCGGTGGACCGGGGCACGTACGCAGGCGGTGCGTACATCACAAAGCCCACGGGCGCGTCGTCGACGTAGACCACCCGGCCGCACGATCCCCAGTCGAGCAGGACGGCGGAGATCCAGGACTCCTTCTCGACCGCGGGCGTGCCCGCCCTTACCGCTGCTTCGCCGCTGACGGGGTCCAGTTCCCAGAAGACGCACGCGCGACAGCGCTTGGGGAGGTCCTGGAGGTTGTCCAGCGTGAGCGGTACGAGCCGACGCCCCATGAAGGCTGATCCTCGCTTCCTTCGCTCGCAGCATCGCGAGCGGCTGTCAGAGCACTGCGTTCTCTGAGCAGACTGCCGACGAATCCGACGGCCGCGCCCAGTCCCAGCGCCGCGCTCACCAGTCCGGTGCGGCTCATCGATCGCATGGCCCTCGCCTCCCATTCAGAGGTGCTGCCAGCTGTCAGGTGGATCCGCCGTACCCGAACGCATGCTATCCACACAGCGATTCCATCGAAACCGACTGAAAGCAAAGAGCGGATCGTGTTCCGGTACACACCGGACACGACCCGCTCTGCTGGGCGCCGAGGTCAGTCCTCGGACTCCTCGGAGTCACTGTCGTGGACTCCCTGGGGCAGGACCGGGCCCTCGCCCGGAGCGAGCGTGCCGAGGATCCGCTCAAGGTCCTCCATCGAGGCGAACTCGACGGTGATCTTGCCCTTCTTCTGGCCCAGGTCGACCTTCACCCGGGTCTCGAAGCGGTCCGAGAGCCGGGTCGCGAGGTCGGTCAGTGCCGGGGAGACCCGCGCGCCCGCACGAGGCCCCTTGGCCCGGGTCGCCGCCTGCGGTCGCGACCCCATGAGGGTCACGATCTCCTCGACGGCCCGCACCGACAGCCCTTCGGCGACGATCCGGTGGGCCAGGCGGTCCTGCTCCTCCGAGTCGTCGACGGAGAGCAGCGCCCGGGCATGCCCGGCCGACAGGACCCCGGCGGCGACCCTGCGCTGGACGGCCGGCGAGAGCTTCAGAAGGCGCAGGGTGTTGGAGACCTGCGGCCGGGAACGCCCGATGCGGTCGGCCAGCTGGTCGTGCGTGCAGTTGAAGTCCTTCAGCAGCTGGTCGTAGGCGGCGGCCTCTTCCAGCGGGTTCAGCTGAGCACGGTGGAGGTTCTCCAGCAGCGCGTCCAGCAGAAGCTTCTCGTCGTCCGTCGCTCGGACGATCGCCGGGATCGCCTCCAGACCGGCCTCACGGCAGGCCCGCCAGCGCCGCTCGCCCATGATGAGCTCGTAGCGGGAAGGCGCGAGCTGGCGTACGACGACCGGCTGGAGGAGACCGACCTCCTGGATGGAGGTGACCAGCTCCTGCAGAGCGTCTTCGTCGAAGACCTCACGCGGCTGGCGCGGGTTCGGCGTGATGTCGTCGAGCGGGATCTCCGCGAAGTGGGCGCCCATCGGAGAAGCCGGGGCCTCGGGGACCACACCGAAGACCGAGGGCTCCTCGGGCTCCTGGGACACCGCCGGCAGGGTCGTCACCTTCGCGGCGGCGACCCCCCGCTCGGTCGTCAGCACCGGACCCGCTGCCACCGACGCGGACCCCGTGCCGCCCATCGCTGCCTGGGCCGGGTTCTTCTCGGTCGGGGCAGCAGGGATCAGTGCGCCGAGGCCACGTCCCAGCCCCCTCCGTCGCTCGCTCACTGGATGCCCTCCACCATGCTCGTGTTGCTCTGGGTGCCGATGTGGGCCTGCGTCGGGTCGTAGCCGACGTCGCTGCCCCTCAGCGCGATTTCTCGGGCCGCCTCAAGGTAGGAGAGGGCACCGCTCGATCCAGGATCGTAGGTCAGTACCGTCTGCCCGTAGCTGGGCGCCTCGGAGATACGGACCGAGCGGGGAATGCTCGTCCGCAGCACCTCGCCGCCGAAGTGACTGCGCACCTCGTCCGCGACCTGGGAAGCGAGGCGCGTCCGGCCGTCGTACATGGTGAGCAGGATGGTCGACACGTGCAGCGTGGGGTTGAGGTGCCCCCGCACCAGGTCGACATTGCGCAGCAGCTGACCGAGGCCCTCCAGCGCGTAGTACTCGCACTGGATCGGGATGAGCACCTCGGCGCCCGCGACCAGTGCGTTGACCGTCAGGAGGCCGAGCGAGGGCGGGCAGTCGATGAGGATGTAGTCCAGCGGCTGCTCATACGCCTGGATCGCCCTCTGGAGACGGCTCTCCCGCGCCACCAGGGACACCAGCTCGATCTCCGCACCGGCGAGATCGATCGTGGCGGGGGCACAGAAGAGGCCTTCGACGTCCACCACCGGCTGGACGACCTCGGCCAGCGGCTTGCTCTCGACCAACACGTCGTAGATGGACGGAACTTCGGCGTGATGGTCGATGCCCAGCGCGGTGGAGGCATTGCCCTGCGGGTCGAGGTCGATCACCAGTACCCGGGCACCGTGAAGGGCCAGTGACGCGGCAAGGTTGACGGTCGTCGTCGTCTTGCCGACACCACCCTTCTGGTTGGCCACCACCATGACGCGGGTCTGCTCCGGACGTGGCAGACCTTCGCCGGCACGGCCCAGCGCTTCTACCGCGAGTTGGGCAGCACGACCGATGGGAGTGTCGTCCATCGGAGGCGGTGTTTCACGTGAAACATCCGCCCCCATCGACTCGGTTCGGGGACCGGGGACCGGATCGGTCATCGGTCCCGCGATGTTGGCGTCGGACCGCAAGGATTCACTCTCCTCGACTTCAGGCTCGCAATGAACAGAGCCTCCCATGCCTTCGGGGTCGTGAACCAGTGAGGCCTGGTGTTCTGTGGAGAAATCCACCTCTGTGGACAACTCCGTGCCCCGCCGGAAGGACGGAGTGTCACGGGAGGCCCCCTCTCTGAGAGAACCGAGGGGCTTTCGGTCGCGTGGTTCGGCCGCGGCGCGGCCCCGGCCGATGATGCCGTGCAACAGTGAGCGACGTTTCACGTGAAACACGATGACAACAAATTGTCCTTTATGCGGGTGACACTCCGCCGCAGAGCGTTCCGTCTCCCCCTCAGGGGTAAAGATCGTGACTGCCAAGAAGGCGTGCCGGCCGATCTCGCTGTCTCCCGACGTCTACTGCACCCAAGGACCCGTAGACGCGCCTGTAGCGACACAGAGGCGCTCTCCCAGGCCGGGAAGCGCCTCTGTGTCGGTCGAGCCCTGAGGTCAGCGCCGGCGCCGTACCCGACCCGTCCGAGCGGCCTTGGCCCGCTTCGCCGCGAACCGCACGCCACCCGGGCTCTCGCCGACCTCCACCCGCACGACCGTGGAGAGCGGGTCCACCACCCCTTCACCCACATGCAGGATGGACGTGGAGACCGCTCCGAGCTTCGTCAGAGCGGTGGAAGCGGCCTTCAGCTCCTCTTCCGCCGTGTCCCCCTTGAGGGCCAGCATCTCGCCGTAGGGACGCAGCAGCGGCACACCCCAGGTCGCCAGCCGGTCGAGCGGGGCCACGGCCCGCGCCGTGACCACGTGGACGGGAGGCAGCTTGCCCATGACCTCTTCGGCCCGGCCCCGCACCACCGTCACATGATTCAGGCCGAGCAGCTCGACGACCTCGGTGAGGAAGTTGGTGCGCCGCAGCAGCGGTTCCAGCAGGGTGATGTTGAGGTCTTCCCGGACCAGCGCCAGCGGAATGCCCGGCAGACCGGCGCCGGAGCCGACATCGCACACCGTCACCCCTTCGGGGACGGCCTCGGAGAGGACCGCGCAGTTCAGAAGGTGCCGCTCCCACAGGCGGGGCACCTCCCGAGGGCCGATCAGACCACGCTGCACGCCTGCCTCGGCGAGCAGCTCCGCGTAGCGGACCGCGTCGGCGAAGCGCTCGCCGAACACTTCGCGCGCCTGCTCAGGCGCCGGGGGGAGCTCCGCAGCCTCCGTCACGGGGGACCGTCCTTCCGTACCGCGCCGGCGCTCCACGCACCGGCCACCAGAACCACCAGGCTGACAAAGTTCGGCCCCGCCTGCTCAACAGACGGGGCCGGTGAAACGGTGCGACCGATCAGGCGGGCAGCACGACGACGAACCGCTGCGGCTCTTCGCCCTCCGACTCGCTGCGCAGCCCGGCGGTCTTGACCGCGTCGTGCACGACCTTGCGCTCGAACGGGCTCATCGGCTGGAGCTTCACGGGCTCGCCCGTGCTCTTCACCTCGGCCGCGGCCTTGGCCCCCAGCTCGGAGAGCTCGGTGCGCTTCTTGGCGCGGTAGCCCGCGATGTCGAGCATCAGGCGGCTGCGGTCACCGGTCTCCCGGTGCACGGCCAGCCGGGTCAGCTCCTGGAGCGCCTCCAGCACCTCGCCGTCACGGCCGACCAGCTTCTGCAGGTCGCGGCCGCCCGCGTCGCTGATGATCGACACGGAGGCTCGGTCGGCCTCGACGTCCATGTCGATGTCGCCGTCGAGATCGGCGATGTCCAGCAGACCCTCGAGGTAGTCCGCCGCGATCTCGCCCTCCTGCTCCAGGCGGGTCAGGGTGTCTGCACCCTCGGCAGCGGAGGTGGTGCCTTCCGTCACGGGATGGGCTCCTTCTTACTTCTTGGACGGGGACTTGGGGCGCTGCTGACCGCCCTTGCGCTGGCCGGACTGGGCCCTACTGCGGCCGTTGGACCCGCCCTTCGGGGGCTGCTGGGGGGCCGGCTTGGCGTCCTGCGGCTCGTCGGACTTCTCCAGCGAGGTCGTCGGCTCGCCGGAGTCCTCCTTCTCGGCGGAGGCGATCGGCTCGGCGGAGGCGGACGGCTCACCGGCCGTCTTCGTGAGGCCGGACTGGCGCTGGGCCTTGGTCTGGCGCTTGGGCTGCTGACGCTTGGCGGCGGTGGCCGCGACGCCGTCCTCGGTCTGCGCGGCGGCCTGGGCCTCGCCCTTGATCACGCTGCCGTCGGCCTGGGCCACCAGGCCCGCCTTCGTCAGCGAGTTGATGAACTTGCGCTCGAACTCGTTGCGGTCCCGGCCCTTGGACACGATCGCCTTGATGATGGTGCGCTCGCTGCGCTTGCGGGCCTTGCCGTGGGCGGTGACGTGGTGGGTCAGCCGCTCCAGGTAGGAGGCCTGCGCCTTGGAACCCGGGGTCGGGTTGTTGCGGATGACGTACATCTGCTGACCCATCGTCCACACGTTGGTGGTGAGCCAGTAGACGAGGACACCGACCGGGAAGTTCACGCCGAAGACGGCGAACATGACCGGGAAGACGTACATCAGCATCTTCTGCTGCTGCATGAACGGCGTCTTCACCGTGGTGTCGACGTTCTTCGTCATCAGCTGACGCTGCGTGTAGAACTGCGACGCCGACATCAGCACGATCATGACGGCCGTCACGATCCGGACGTTGGTCTGCGAAGCGTCGAGCGAGGTGATCTGCGCCTCGCTGCTGAAGAACTTGGCAGCGAGGGGAGCGCCGAAGATGTGCGCCTTCTGCGCGCTCTCCAGCAGGCCCTGGTTGATCACGCCGATCGTCGTGCCCGAGGCGATGCCGTTGAGCACGTGATACAGGGCGAAGAAGAACGGGGACTGCGCGAGGATGGGAAGGCACGAGGAGAGCGGGTTGGTACCCGACTCCTTGTACAGCTTCATCATCTCTTCGGACTGGCGCTGCTTGTCGTTCTTGTAGCGCTCCTGGATCTTCTTCATCTCGGGCTGCAGCGTCTGCATGGCCCGGGTCGCCTTGATCTGCTTCACGAAGAGCGGGATCAGGCAGATGCGGATCAGGATCACCAGAGACACGATGGACAGGCCCCAGGCCCACCCCGTGTCGGGACCGAAGATCTTCCCGTACACCGTGTGGAACTGGACGATGACCCATGAAACGGGTGTCGTGATGAAGCTGAAGAAGCTGGCAATCGTGTCCACTAATCATGCTCCTTGGACATGGGACGAAGTCTCTGCGGCCGGGCTCGAAGGAAGCTCTGGCGCGAGCTTCTCCTCGGTGGCCGGTCCGGCGGCGGAGGGCCCGCCCTTGCGTGCACGCCACGCGTCACGCAGCATTTCGTGCCACCGCGGTCGCTTGCGCGGAGGAACATGATCCACACCGCCGAGCGACCACGGATTGCACCGCAGGATGCGCCAGGCAGTGAGCGCCGTCCCCTTGATCGCACCGTGCCGGTCGATGGCGGTGTAGCCGTAGTGGGAGCACGACGGGTAGTACTTGCACACCGGCCCCAGCAATGGACTGATCGTCCATTGGTAGAGCTTGATCAGAGCAAGCAGTGGGTACTTCATCGCGCGCCCCCTCCCAGTAGCCGTTCGATGGCGGCGTCCAGGTCTCGGGCCAGCTGTCCATGGTCGGCGTCGCCCGCTCCGGGCAGCGCTCGTACGACTACCAGGCTACCGGGGGGGAACAGGGCGACTCGGTCACGCATCAGGTGACGCAGTCTGCGCTTGACTTTGTTGCGCACCACCGCGCCACCCACTGCTTTGCTCACGACGAAACCCGCACGCGTCGAGGGAGCGCTCTCCCCAGGCGCGTGCGGGTCCGTGGCACCGCTACGAAGGTGGACGACGAGGGACGGGCGGCCGGCCCGGCGCCCCCGTCGTACCGCGGTCGCGAAGTCCTCGCGCCGCCTCAGCCGGTTCTCGGTGGGCAGCACGATGTCATGACCTGATCGGAATCAGGCGGACAGGCTGGCGCGACCCTTGCTGCGGCGGTTCGCCAGAATGGCGCGACCGGCACGGGTACGCATCCGCAGGCGGAAGCCGTGGGTCTTGGCGCGACGACGGTTGTTCGGCTGGAAGGTGCGCTTGCTCACTCGGGGGCTCCAGAAATCAAATCGGTGTGGCGGGTGCCGTCCTGGCTGTCACCGTGCGCCCACGAGAAGCTCGCGTCACGCCCGAGTGCACCGCTTCCCGATCACCTTCAGCGATCTGTGCCCATCGGAGGCAGGCGGCAGCAGCCATCGACAACTCGACCTGGTTACGGTACGCGGGGCTACGCCATTCGGTCAAACCAGCGGTGACGGAGAGACACTATCCACAGGCTGGGGACAACAACTTGAACCGCACCCGCCACGCTGACTACCGTGGCTGAACTCCGATTCGTTCCTTTATCCCCGCCCGACCCGATATTCATCCCGACCCGTCCGCGAACCACACGTTCGTGGGACCCGTGAGAGAGCGTGCCCTGTGGCTGACGTACCTGCCGATCTTGCCGCAGTGTGGCCACGCGTATTGGAGCAGCTCCTCGGCGAGGGCCGCGGACAGGGCGTGGAGGGCAAGGACGAGCACTGGATCCGGCGCTGCCAGCCGCTCGCCCTGGTGGCGGACACCGCCCTGCTCGCCGTGCCGAACGAATTCGCGAAGAACGTGCTGGAGGGCCGTCTGGCCCCCATCGTGAGCGAGACGCTCAGCCGCGAGTGCGGGCGCCCGATCCGGATCGCGATCACCGTGGACGAGTCCGCGGGCGAACCCCCGACCCCGCCGGCGCCTCCCGCGCAGTCGCACCGCTACGAGGAGCCCGAGCAGCTGCCCTCGCCCCCGTACGACGGCGGCTACGGCCGGCACCGCGCCGACCGCCCGGCCGAGCAGGGGGGCCGCGATCAGCTGCCCAACGCCCGGCCCGCCTACCCGTCCGAGTACCAGCGCCCCGAACCCGGCGCCTGGCCGCGCGGCGGCCAGGACGACTACGGCTGGCAGCAGCCCCGGCTCGGCTTCCCCGAACGCGATCCCTACGCCTCGCCGTCCCAGGAGACCTACCGCTCGGACGGCTACGGTGACTCCTACTCCCAGGAGTACCGGCCCCAGCAGCCGATGGACCGCCCGCCCTACGAGCAGCAGCGCGGCGACTTCGAACCGAAGCGCTCCGACTACGACCGTTCCGAGTACGACCGGCCGGACTACGACCGTGGCGACTACGACCAGCGGGACGGCGGCCGCCGCGAGCGCTCCGAGCCGCCGGGCGGCCAGGGCCAGGGCCGGCGCGGCGGACCCGGTCGCCCGGACCTGCCGGCGGCCGGCGGTGCGCCGGGCGCGCCAGGACCGCTGGGGGCCAAGCCCGCGCCCGCGCCGGGCCCTGGTGAGCCGACCGCCCGGCTGAACCCCAAGTACCTGTTCGACACCTTCGTCATCGGCGCGTCCAACCGCTTCGCCCACGCGGCCGCGGTCGCCGTCGCCGAGGCGCCCGCCAAGGCCTACAACCCGCTGTTCATCTACGGCGAGTCGGGCCTCGGCAAGACCCACCTGCTGCATGCCATCGGGCACTACGCGCGCAGCCTCTACCCGGGCACCCGGGTGCGCTACGTCAGCTCGGAGGAGTTCACCAACGAGTTCATCAACTCGATCCGCGACGGCAAGGGCGACAGCTTCCGCAAGCGGTACCGCGAGATGGACATCCTGCTCGTCGACGACATCCAGTTCCTCGCGGACAAGGAATCGACGCAGGAGGAGTTCTTCCACACCTTCAACACGCTCCACAACGCGAACAAGCAGATCGTGCTCTCCAGCGACCGGCCGCCCAAGCAGCTGGTCACCCTGGAGGACCGGCTGCGGAACCGTTTCGAATGGGGCCTGATCACCGACGTCCAGCCGCCGGAGCTGGAGACGCGCATCGCGATCCTCCGCAAGAAGGCGGTGCAGGAGCAGCTCAACGCGCCTCCGGAGGTGCTGGAGTTCATCGCCTCCCGGATCTCGCGCAACATCCGTGAGCTGGAGGGCGCGCTGATCCGGGTGACGGCGTTCGCCTCGCTCAACCGGCAGCCGGTCGACCTCGGCCTGACCGAGATCGTGCTGAAGGACCTGATCCCCGGCGGCCAGGACTCGACGCCGGAGATCAGCGCCACGGCGATCATGGCGGCGACCGCGGACTACTTCGGCCTCACGGTCGAGGACCTGTGCGGCAGCTCCCGCGGCCGGCAGCTGGTCACGGCCCGGCAGATCGCCATGTACCTGTGCCGTGAACTCACCGACCTGTCGCTGCCGAAGATCGGGGCGCAGTTCGGGAACCGGGACCACACGACGGTGATGCACGCCGACCGGAAGATCCGGGCGCTGATGGCGGAGCGACGCTCGATCTACAACCAGGTGACGGAGCTGACCAACCGCATCAAGAACGGATAGCGGTCCGGCCGGCGGCGCTACCGGGCTACGGCGTTCAGGGCGCCCTTGGGAGAGATCCCAAGGGCGCCTTTCGGCGTCCTGAGGTGGTTCCGAACGGCGGATCCAGTGCGGCGGATCCGGACGGTGGATCCGGTGCGGTGGATCCGGTGCGGTGCCGTGAGGTGGTCCCTGGGGTGATCCAGGGGGTGGTCCAGCGCGGCGCCGTGGGGTGGTCCAGCGCGGCGTCGTGGGGGCTGATCGCGCGGTTCCCCGCGCCCCTGATGGGGCGGGCGCACGGAGCGGCACCCGAGGCCACGCCCTCCGCTGTTCGATTACCAGCCGGGTTACGGGCGTCCTCCACAGATTTGCGGACTTTCTTGCGTCCACACCCTGGGGACTGCGAAGTTGTCCCGAACGCCGTCCACAGGTAGGCCAGTGAAACGGCATCAGACCAGCTCAGGCGGGTGTGGATTCGTGGACGACGGATCTCCACAGCCTGTGGACGAAGAAATGATCCACAGGCTGTGCACGAAGTTGTCCACCGCGACCCCACAGGCTGAGGGGCAGTTGTCCCCAGCGATCCCCAGCTTCTCCACACCGCTGTCCACTGTTCGGCAACGTGACGCGCCCGCTCACCGTGTCGAGTGAAAGGCGTCACACGAAGCTGCCAGGTTGGGCTGTGGGAAAGGTGGGTAAAGCTGGGGACGGCGTTGGGGAGAAGTCCCCTCAGGCTGTGCACGGGATGTGCAGAACTTTCTGTTCTCCACAGAGACACCCGGTTGTCCACCGGCTGAACCCACAGGGGCGGTGGACAAAATCTGGCCCCTGAGCTGCGAAAACAGGGTTATCCACGGTATCCACAGCCCCTACTACTACTGCCAACTAGAGAGAGCTGGGAATCCGTTTCGAAGAGGGCCCTGTGCACAACTCGCTCTTCGGCCTCTGACCGCGCCTCGTCACGACTTGACCCTGAGGGGCACCAGCTGTCAGTGCGGTGCGTCAGACTGGTCCCCGGTGTTCTTCCCCTCCCAGGGACCGACGACACCGAGTCAGACGACGAAGACGCAGCAGGGCGAGAAGCCCCGGCAACAGCAGGAGGCGGGCTTACGGTGAAGATCCGGGTGGAACGCGACGTACTCGCGGAGGCAGTGGCCTGGGCGGCACGCAGCCTCCCGGCCCGTCCGCCGGCGCCGGTCCTCGCAGGCCTGCTGCTGAAGGCCGAGGACGGCCAGCTGAGCCTGTCCAGCTTCGACTACGAGGTCTCCGCGCGGGTCAGCGTCGAGACCGAGGTCGAGGAGGAGGGCACGGTCCTCGTCTCCGGCCGGCTGCTCGCCGACATCTGCCGCGCCCTGCCCAACCGGCCGGTGGAGATTTCCACAGACGGTGTACGGGCCACGGTGGTCTGTGGATCGTCCCGGTTCACGCTGCACACGCTGCCGGTGGAGGAGTACCCGTCCCTGCCGCAGATGCCGAACGCGACCGGAACCGTCCCCGGTGAGGTCTTCGCCTCCGCCGTCTCCCAGGTGGCCATCGCCGCCGGGCGTGACGACACCCTGCCGGTGCTGACCGGTGTGCGCATCGAGATCGAGGGCGACACCGTCACCCTGGCCTCCACCGACCGGTACCGCTTCGCGGTCCGTGAGTTCCTGTGGAAGCCGGAGAACCCCGAGGCGTCCGCGGTGGCCCTGGTGCCCGCCAAGACGCTCCTGGACACCGCCAAGGCCCTCACGAGCGGCGACAGCGTGATCCTGGCGCTGTCCGGCTCGGGCGCCGGCGAGGGACTCATCGGTTTCGAGGGCGCAGGCCGGCGCACGACCACGCGGCTGCTCGAGGGCGACCTGCCCAAGTACCGCACGCTGTTCCCGACCGAGTTCAACTCCGTCGCCGTGATCGAGACCGCCCCCTTCGTGGAGGCCGTCAAGCGCGTCGCCCTGGTCGCCGAGCGGAACACCCCGGTGCGGCTCAGCTTCGAGCAGGGCGTGCTGATCCTGGAGGCCGGTTCCAGCGACGACGCACAGGCTGTGGAGCGGGTCGACGCCCAGCTGGAGGGCGACGACATCTCGATCGCCTTCAACCCGACCTTCCTGCTCGACGGCCTGAGCGCGATCGACTCCCCGGTGGCCCAGCTGTCGTTCACCACGTCCACCAAGCCCGCCCTGCTGAGCGGCAGGCCCGCGCTCGACGCGGAGGCGGACGAGGCGTACAAGTACCTGATCATGCCGGTCCGCCTCAGCGGCTGAGCGGCCGACGTCGTCCACAGCTGTGCACAGTGCCGCGGGATCCCTGTGGGTGACCGGCGCTGTGCACAGGTGGGTTTCCCCAGGTGAGCGGCTGTGCCCACAACTGTGCGCAGAGGGTCGCGATTAGGCTCGGACGCGGCACGCAGGTGCCATTCCTGCCCCACCGCAACCTAAGGAACCAACTGATGGAGCTCGGTCTCGTCGGCCTCGGCAAGATGGGCGGCAACATGCGCGAGCGGATCCGCCGCGCCGGCCACACCGTCGTCGGATACGACCGCAACCCGGACCTCGCCGATGTCCACAGCCTGGAAGAGCTTGTGGGCAAGCTCAGCGCTCCGCGCGTGGTGTGGGTGATGGTCCCGGCTGGCGCGCCGACCCAGTCCACGATCGACGAGCTGGCCGGGCTGCTGGAGCCCGGCGACGTGGTCGTCGACGGCGGCAACTCCCGCTGGACGGACGACGAGCGGCACGCCGAGGAGCTGGCTGCCCAGGGCATCGGCTTCGTCGACTGCGGTGTCTCCGGCGGCGTCTGGGGCCTGGAGAACGGCTACGCGCTGATGTACGGCGGCGACGCCGAGCACGTCGAGAAGGTGCGGCCCGTCTTCGACGCGCTCAAGCCCGAGGGCGACTTCGGCGCGGTGCACGCCGGCCGGGTCGGCGCGGGCCACTTCGCGAAGATGGTCCACAACGGCATCGAGTACGCGATGATGCAGGCCTACGCTGAAGGCTGGGAGCTGCTGGAGAAGGTCGACTCCGTCACGGACGTCCGTGAGGTCTTCCGCTCCTGGCAGGAGGGCACGGTCATCCGTTCCTGGCTGCTCGACCTCGCGGTGAACGCCCTCGACGGGGACGAGCACCTGGACCAGCTGAAGGGTTATGCACAGGACTCCGGCGAGGGCCGGTGGACCGTGGAGGCCGCGATAGACAACGCGGTGCCGCTGCCCGCGATCACCGCCTCGCTGTTCGCGCGGTTCGCCTCCCGTCAGGAGGACTCGCCGCAGATGAAGATGATCGCCGCGCTGCGCAACCAGTTCGGCGGCCACGCCGTAGAGACGAAGTAGCGGGTCGGGAGGTCGGCGAAACACCCATGCACGTCACGCATCTGTCGCTGGCCGACTTCCGCTCCTACGCCCGGGTCGAGGTCCCGCTCGACCCGGGCGTCACCGCCTTCGTCGGACCGAACGGCCAGGGCAAGACCAACCTGGTCGAGGCCGTCGGCTATCTGGCCACCCTCGGCAGCCACCGCGTCGCCACCGACGCCCCGCTGATCCGGATGGGCGCCGAGCGGGCGGTCGTCCGGGCGCAGGTACGGCAGGGCGACCGGCAGCAGCTGATCGAGCTCGAACTCAACCCCGGCAAGTCCAACCGCGCCCGCATCAACAGGTCCTCGCAGGTCAGACCGCGGGACGTGCTGGGGATCGTACGGACGGTGCTGTTCGCTCCCGAGGACCTCGCGCTGGTCAAGGGCGATCCCGGCGAGCGGCGGCGCTTCCTGGACGAGCTGATCACCGCGCGGTCGCCGCGGATGGCCGGTGTGCGGTCGGACTACGAGCGGGTCCTCAAGCAGCGGAACACCCTGCTGAAGTCCGCGGCCCTCGCCCGGCGGCACGGCGGACGCTCGATGGACCTGTCCACCCTTGACGTGTGGGACCAGCACCTCGCGCGCGCGGGGGCCGAGCTGCTCGCCCAGCGGCTCGACCTGATCGCCGCGATCCAGCCGCTGGCCGACAAGGCGTACGAGCAGCTGGCGCCCGGTGGCGGCCCGGTCGCGCTGGAGTACAAGCCGTCGGCGCCCGGCGAGGCCCACACCCGTGGGGACCTGTACACCCAGCTGATGGCCGCGCTCGCGGACGCCCGCAAGCAGGAGATCGAGCGGGGCGTCACGCTGATCGGCCCGCACCGCGACGACCTGGCCCTCAAGCTCGGGCAGCTGCCCGCCAAGGGGTACGCCTCGCACGGCGAGTCCTGGTCGTACGCGCTGGCGCTGCGCCTGGCGTCGTACGACCTGCTGCGCGCGGAGGGCAACGAACCGGTCCTGGTCCTGGACGACGTGTTCGCCGAGCTGGACGCGCGGCGCCGGGAGCGGCTGGCGGAACTCGTCGCGCCCGGTGAACAGGTCCTGGTCACCGCCGCCGTGGACGACGACGTGCCGCATCTGCTGGCCGGCGCGCGGTACGCGGTGGCGGACGGGACGGTGGAGCGCGTATGAGCACCGACAGTCCCGGACCCGGGCAGGAGCCCTCCGGCGTGGACCTGGCGCGGGTGGCGCTCAGGGCCGCGAAGGAGGCGGCACGCGCGCGGGGCGACGCGGCACAGCAGCGGAAGCAGGCGCGGCGCGGCGGCCTGCGCTCCGGCGCGCGCGCCGACGGGCGCGACCCCATGGCGCTGGGTCCGGCGATCAACCGGCTGATCACCGAGCGCGGCTGGGAGACGCCGGCCGCGGTCGGCGGGGTGATGGGCCGCTGGCCGGAGATCGTCGGCGAGGACCTCGCCAAGCACTGCGTGCCCGAGCGGTACGACGAGGACGAGCGGGTGCTGGTCGTGCAGTGCGACTCCACGGCCTGGGCGACCCAGCTGCGCCACCTCGCACCGGCGCTGGTCGCCCGCCTGAACGAGGACCTCGGGCACGGTTCGGTGCGGATGATCAAGGTCCTGAATCCCGGCGGTCCTGCCCGGCGCTACGGCCCGCTGCGCGCCCCCGGAAGCACCGGTCCCGGCGACACCTACGGGTGACTTATGTCACGCGATGAGCCGAGTGCGGAGCCGTCGTACGGCCCCCTCGGCCCCTTGGCGTACCACCCCGCGCCGGTGCGTGTCGCGACCTGACCCCGGAGTAGCCAAGGGTTGACGGCCCGAAGCGCTGAGTGCCGCTGTGAGCCTCTTGGAGCCCCCATCCGTATATCGGGAGTCGGCGGCGACCGGTTCAGGGCGGCACATGCGGACTCAGGTACCGGCAAACCCCCATCACTGTCAGCGCTACCGGTAGACTGGAAGACAATCCCGCCCCGCCCGTGGGGACCGCCCGGGAAAAGCTGAGCAACGCTGATCAAGGCTTACCAACGCAACATGCCGCAGCCGCTCCGGCAGCCCTCTCTCGAGGGGGACCCCCAGGAGTCCGGCTCGTGCTGTGCCAGTGCCAGAAAGGGCGCTTCGTGGCCGATTCCGGCAACCCCAACGAGAACATCCCGTCCACCGACGCCGGCGCGAACGGTGAGGTCACCGCCTCGTACGACGCCAGCGCCATCACCGTGCTCGAAGGGCTGGACGCGGTCCGCAAGCGGCCCGGTATGTACATCGGCTCCACCGGCGAGCGCGGTCTGCACCACCTGGTGTACGAGGTGGTGGACAACTCCGTCGACGAGGCTCTGGCGGGCCACGCGGACACCATCGACGTGACGATCCTGGCCGACGGCGGCGTGCGCGTCGTCGACAACGGCCGCGGCATCCCCGTGGGCATCGTGGCGTCCGAGGGCAAGCCGGCGGTCGAGGTCGTGCTGACCGTGCTGCACGCGGGCGGCAAGTTCGGCGGCGGCGGTTACGCCGTCTCCGGCGGTCTGCACGGTGTGGGTGTCTCCGTCGTGAACGCCCTGTCGACGAAGGTGTCCGTCGAGATCAAGACCGACGGCCACCGCTGGACGCAGGACTACAAGCTGGGCGTACCGACCGCTCCGCTGGTGCGGCACGAGGAGACGGCCGAGACCGGCACCTCGGTCACGTTCTGGGCGGACCCGGACATCTTCGAAACCACCGAGTACTCCTTCGAGACGCTGTCGCGGCGCTTCCAGGAGATGGCCTTCCTCAACAAGGGCCTCACGATCCGGCTCACCGACGAGCGCGAGTCGGCGAAGGCCGTCGCCGGCGCCGACGAGGCGGGCGCGGACGAGAAGGCCGAGGTCAAGACCGTCACGTACCACTACGAGGGCGGCATCGTCGACTTCGTGAAGTACCTCAACTCCCGCAAGGGCGACGTGGTGCACCCGACGGTGATCGACCTGGAGGCCGAGGACAGGGACAAGAGCCTGTCCCTCGAGGTCGCCATGCAGTGGAACAGCGGCTACAGCGAGGGCGTGTACTCGTTCGCCAACATCATCCACACGCACGAGGGCGGCACCCACGAGGAGGGCTTCCGCGCGGCGCTGACCTCGCTGATCAACAAGTACGCGCGCGACAAGAAGCTGCTCCGCGAGAAGGACGACAACCTCACCGGCGACGACATCCGCGAGGGTCTGACCGCGATCATCTCGGTCAAGCTGAGCGAGCCGCAGTTCGAGGGCCAGACGAAGACCAAGCTGGGCAACACGGAGGCCAAGACCTTCGTGCAGAAGGCGGTCTACGAGCACCTGAACGACTGGCTGGACCGCAACCCGGTCGAGGCGGCGGACATCATCCGCAAGGGCATCCAGGCGGCCACCGCGCGCGTGGCGGCCCGCAAGGCCCGCGACCTCACCCGGCGCAAGGGCCTGCTGGAGTCGGCGTCCCTGCCGGGCAAGCTCTCCGACTGCCAGTCGAACGACCCCATCAAGTGCGAGATCTTCATCGTCGAGGGTGACTCCGCCGGCGGTTCGGCCAAGTCCGGCCGCAACCCGCAGTACCAGGCGATCCTCCCGATCCGCGGCAAGATCCTCAACGTCGAGAAGGCGCGGATCGACAAGATCCTGCAGAACCAGGAGATCCAGGCGCTGATCTCCGCCTTCGGCACGGGTGTGCACGAGGACTTCGACATCGAGAAGCTCCGCTATCACAAGATCATCCTGATGGCGGACGCCGACGTCGACGGCCAGCACATCTCCACCCTGCTGCTGACCTTCCTGTTCCGCTTCATGCGGCCGCTGGTCGAGGCCGGGCACGTGTACCTCTCCCGTCCGCCGCTCTACAAGATCAAGTGGGGCCGGGACGACGTCGAGTACGCGTACTCCGACCGTGAGCGCGACGCGCTCATCGAGATGGGCCGCCAGCGCGGCAAGCGGGTCCGCGAGGACTCGATCCAGCGCTTCAAGGGCCTCGGCGAGATGAACGCCGAGGAGCTGCGCGTGACCACCATGGACCAGGAGCACCGGGTCCTCGGCCAGGTCACCCTGGACGACGCCGCCCAGGCCGACGACCTGTTCTCGGTCCTGATGGGCGAGGACGTCGAGGCCCGCCGCGCGTTCATCCAGCGCAACGCCAAGGACGTCCGCTTCCTCGACATCTGAGTCGGTCTCAGCTGACCGCACAGGGAAGGATCTTCACCAGCAATGACCGACGAGAACACTCCCGTCAGCCCTGAAGAGGGCGGCGAACTGGTAATGCGTGTCGAGCCCGTCGGGCTCGAGACGGAGATGCAGCGCTCGTACCTCGACTACGCGATGTCCGTCATCGTCTCCCGGGCGCTGCCGGACGTGCGGGACGGCCTCAAGCCCGTCCACCGCCGGGTGCTGTACGCGATGTACGACGGCGGCTACCGCCCCGAGCGCGGCTTCTACAAGTGCGCGCGCGTGGTCGGCGACGTCATGGGCAACTACCACCCGCACGGCGACAGCTCCATCTACGACGCGCTGGTCCGCCTCGCCCAGCCCTGGTCGATGCGCATGCCGCTCGTCGACTCCAACGGCAACTTCGGCTCGCCCGGCAACGACCCGGCGGCCGCCATGCGGTACACCGAGTGCAAGCTCGCGCCGCTGTCGATGGAGATGGTCCGCGACATCGACGAGGAGACCGTCGACTTCACGGACAACTACGACGGCCGCTCCCAGGAGCCGACCGTCCTGCCCGCCCGCTTCCCGAACCTGCTGATCAACGGCTCCGCCGGCATCGCGGTCGGCATGGCCACCAACATCCCGCCGCACAACCTGCGCGAGGTGGCGGCCGGCGCCCAGTGGTACCTGGAGAACCCGGAGGCCTCGCACGAGGAGCTCCTGGACGCGCTGATCGAGCGGATCAAGGGCCCCGACTTCCCGACCGGCGCGCTGGTCGTCGGCCGCAAGGGCATCGAGGAGGCCTACCGCACGGGCCGCGGCTCGATCACCATGCGCGCGGTGGTCGAGGTCGAGGAGATCCAGAACCGCCAGTGCCTGGTGGTCACCGAGCTGCCGTACCAGGTGAACCCCGACAACCTGGCGCAGAAGATCGCTGACCTGGTCAAGGACGGCAAGGTCGGCGGCATCGCGGACGTCCGCGACGAGACCTCCTCGCGCACCGGTCAGCGCCTGGTCATCGTGCTGAAGCGGGACGCGGTCGCCAAGGTCGTGCTGAACAACCTCTACAAGCACACCGACCTGCAGACCAACTTCGGCGCCAACATGCTGGCGCTGGTGGACGGCGTGCCGCGCACGCTCTCCCTGGACGCGTTCATCCGGCACTGGGTGACGCACCAGATCGAGGTCATCGTCCGCCGTACGCGCTTCAGGCTGCGCAAGGCCGAGGAGCGGGCGCACATCCTGCGCGGCCTGCTGAAGGCGCTGGACGCGATCGACGAGGTCATCGCGCTGATCCGGGCCAGCGACACGGTCGACATCGCGCGCACGGGCCTGATGGGGCTCCTGGAGATCGACGAGATCCAGGCCAACGCCATCCTGGAGATGCAGCTGCGCCGGCTGGCCGCCCTGGAGCGCCAGAAGATCATCCAGGAGCACGACGAGCTCCAGGCGAAGATCACCGAGTACAACGCGATCCTGGCCTCGCCGGAGCGCCAGCGCGCCATCGTCAGCACCGAGCTGGCCGCGATCGTGGACAAGTTCGGCGACGACCGCAAGACCATGCTGGTGCCCTACGACGGTGACATGTCCATCGAGGACCTGATCGCCGAGGAGGACATCGTCGTCACGGTCTCGCGCGGCGGGTACGTCAAGCGCACCAAGACCGTCGACTACCGGGCGCAGAAGCGCGGCGGCAAGGGCGTGCGCGGGACGAAGCTGAAGGAGGACGACATCGTCGACCACTTCTTCGTCTCCACCACCCACCACTGGCTGCTGTTCTTCACCAACAAGGGCCGGGTCTACCGGGCCAAGGCGTACGAGCTGCCGGACGCCGGCCGGGACGCGCGCGGTCAGCACGTGGCGAACCTGCTGGCCTTCCAGCCGGACGAGGCGATCGCCGAGATCCTCGCCATCCGTGACTACGACGCGGCGCCCTACCTGGTGCTCGCCACCAAGGCCGGTCTGGTCAAGAAGACGCCTCTGAAGGATTACGATTCGCCCCGGTCCGGCGGTGTCATCGCGATCAACCTCCGGGAGAGCGAGGACGGTTCCGACGACGAACTGATCGGAGCCGAACTGGTCTCGGCGGACGACGATCTGCTTCTGATCAGCAAGAAGGCGCAGTCGATCAGGTTCACCGCCTCCGACGACACTCTGCGTCCCATGGGCCGTGCCACCTCGGGTGTCAAGGGCATGAGTTTCCGCGAGAGCGATGAACTTCTGTCGATGAATGTTGTTCGACCCGGTACGTTCGTGTTCACTGCCACCGACGGGGGGTACGCGAAGCGGACCCGTGTCGACGAGTACCGCGTCCAGGGCCGTGGCGGCCTCGGCATCAAGGCCGCCAAGATCGTGGAGGACCGCGGTTCGCTCGTCGGCGCGCTGATCGTCGAGGAGAACGACGAGATCCTCGCCATCACCCTGTCCGGCGGTGTGATTCGTACGCGAGTCAGCGGGGTCAGGGAGACGGGCCGTGACACCATGGGCGTCCAACTGATCAACCTGGGCAAGCGCGATGCCGTGGTCGGCATCGCACGGAACGCCGAGGCCGGCAGCGAGGCGGAGGAAGTCGACGGCGAGGACGTCGTGGACGAGACCGTCGAGATCGTCGAAGGTGTCGAGACCAGCGGTACGGACGAGGGTGAGGCGCCCTCGGCCGAGTAGCACGAGGAGAGAGTCATCGTGAGCGGAGCCACGGGCGCCGGATCGGCCGGTACCTCCACGGGTACGGACGCGGACGGCGGCGGCCGTGGCTCCGCCGCGTCCGGCGGGCCCACCGAGGGCGGTGCGCAGCCGATGGACACGCACACCACCCAGCTGAAGGCGGTCAAGGCGTCCGCGAAGGACGCGAAGGGAACCCAGGGGGGAACCGTGACCGACACCCGGGGCGGCCAGGCCGCGGCGGGCGCCCAGCCGGCCGCCGGACAGCAGCCGAACCCCTCCCCGCTGCCCGGCGAGCGGCGCCAGGAGCAGCCCGGAGGTCCCTATCACCCGCCGCAGGCCTACCCGGCGGCCCAGACCGCCGCGCAGGCGCCCGCAGGGGCGGTACGGCGGCCGCGCACGGGCGCCGGGACCCGCACCGCCCCGCGCACCCGCAAGGCCCGCCTGCGGGTCGCCAAGGCCGACCCGTGGTCGGTGATGAAGGTCAGCTTCCTGCTCTCCATCGCGCTCGGCATCTGCTCGATCGTGGCGGCGGCGGTGCTGTGGATGGTCCTGGACGCGATGGGCGTGTTCTCGACGGTCGGCGGCACGATCTCGGAGGCGACCGGCTCGAACGAGTCGAACGGCTTTGACCTCCAGTCGTTCCTGTCCCTGCCGCACGTCCTGATGTTCACGGCGATCATCGCGCTCATCGACGTCGTCCTCGCGACGGCGCTGGCGACGCTCGGCGCGTTCATCTACAACCTCTCCGCGGGCTTCGTCGGCGGCATCGAGCTGACCTTGGCCGAGGACGAGTAACCGGAGTCCAAACCTCTGCCGTCGGTCCCCCGACAACCGATTTTGGGACTGCCCCGGTCGTGCGCTAATCTTCAGGAGTCAGCGCGCGGGACACACCGCAAAGCGCGGCGGGGCTATAGCTCAGTTGGTTAGAGCGCATCCCTGATAAGGATGAGGCCACAGGTTCAAATCCTGTTAGCCCCACCAGTACGAAGGCCCCCGGTCCGGACGGATCGGGGGCCTTCGGCGTTGAGCGGCGGCGGAGCCGGTGGTGGTGCGGGGGGCCGGCGCCGGGAACGCAAAAGCCCGGTCGCTGGCGACGGGGGATGCACCAGCGACCGGGTTGAGGCCAGCCTAACAAGGCGGCCTGTGCGGTGGGAGTCAACTTCTCAGCCGTCGTGTGCAGTTGTGATCGGGATCACTCAAAGGCGGTCAGGCGGCGGGCGGGTTCAGGTGTCGCAGGGCGGGTCGTAGGCGAGCCGGGGGAGGTACTCCTGCCACTTCGCCTCGGTCAGGACGTTGCGGGTGGCCGAGCAGATGCGGCTGACGGCCCGGTCGACGTCCAGGCTCCACAGCCGGACCGTGCCCGCGCCGCTGGAGACGCCCAGCATGTTGCTCCTCGGGCTGAACGAGAGGAAGTTGCCCGTCTTGGCGTTCGGACTCATGGACTGGCCGATGGGGTGGGCGGCGGACGGGGCCGAGACGTTCCAGAGCCGGACCGTGTTGTCGTTGCCGCCGCTGGCCAGGGTCCTGCCGTCGCGGCTGAAGGTCAGGGACACCACCGCCTCGGTGTGACCGGTGAGGGCGGCGCCCAGCCGGGTCGCGCGGGCCGGGTCGGAGACGTTCCACAGGCGGACCGTGTCGTCGTCGCTGCCGCTCGCCAGCGTCGCGCCGTCGGGGCTGTAGGCGAGGGTGTTGACGGGGCCCAGATGGCCCGTCAGGGGTCTGCCGAGGGCCCTGGGGCGGCGCCGGTCGGAGACGTCCCACAGGCGGACCGTGCCGTCCGCGCTGCCGCTCGCCAGCGTCCTGCCGTCCGGGCTGAAGACCAGCGCGTTGACGTAGCCGGTGTGGCCCCTGAGGGGTGGGCCGAGCCGCCTCGGACGGGCCGGGTCCGTGATGTCCAGGAGCTGGACCGTGCGGTCGTCGTAGTCGGCGGCGACGGTCCGGCCGTCCGGGCTCATCGCCAGCGCCTCGGCACCCGCGTACCGGGTCTCCAGCCGGACGGACGGCCCGTACCGGTGCGGACGGGCCGGGTCGGAGATGTTCCACAGCTGCACCCGGTTGACGTTGTTCTCGCCGGTCAGGATGACGAGGGTGCGGCCGTCGCGGGTGAACACCATCGAGCGCAGGTCCCGCCATCCGGTCCTGAACGGCTCGCCGAGCGCCCTGGGCCGGGCCGGGTCCGCGATGTCCCACAGCCGCATCCGGCTGTCGCCGGCCCCGGTGGCCAGGACCCGACCGTCCGGGCTGAACGCCCCCGCCGCTCCGATCATGTCCGACCCGGGGACCGACCACAGCCGTACCTTGCCGTCTCCGCTGCCGGTCGCCAGGGTGTGCCCGTCGGGGCTCCAGCCGACGGCGTACATCTCCCCGCTGCTGCCCGCGAGCGGCTCGCCCACCTGCGAGGGGTAGGCCGGGTTGCCGACGTTCCACACGCTGGCGGTGGAGTCCGCGCTGCCCGCGGCGAGCATCGAGCCGTCGGGGCTGAAGGCCACCGACCAGACGGGCCCGGTGTGGCCGGTGAGCGGTGCGCCGAGAGCCTTGGCGTGCTCCCGGTCGGTGACGTCCCACAGCCGCACGGTGTCGTCCGTGCTGCCGCTGGCCAGGGTGCGGCCGTCCGGGCTGAAGGCCACGGAGTGCACGGTGCCGGAGTGCCCGGTCAGCGGCGCCCCGACGCGCGCGGGCCGCCGGGGGTCGGAGACGTCGTAGAGGAGGATCGCGTTGTCGTCGCTGCCGGTCGCGAGGGTGCGGCCGTCGGGGCTGAACGCGAGGGAGCGTACGGCCTCGGAGTGACCGCTCAGGGTGCCGATCGAGCGGGGGCGGCGCGGGTCGCGCACGTCCCACAGGCGGACGGTGTGGTCCTCGTCGGCGGTGGCCAGTGTCCTGCCGTCGGGGCTGAAGGCCACCAGGTAGATCGTGCCGTCGTGACCGTTCAGCGGGGTGCCCAGGGACGCCGGGTGCCGCGGGTCGGAGACGTTCCACAGCCGTACGGTGCCGTCGTCGCCTGCGCTGGCCAGGGTCCGGCCGTCCGGGCTGAAGACCGCGCTGGAGACCCAGCTGGTGTGGCCGGACAGCGGCGCGCCCAGCGCTCTCGGCCGGGTCGGGTCGCCGACGTCCCACAGGCGGACCGTGCGGTCGTAGGCGGCGGTGGCCAGCGTCCTGCCGTCGGGGCTGAAGGTGGTGAGGTAGACGGCTCCGGTGTGGCCGAGCAGCGGCGTCGCCAGCGGGGCGTTGACGATCGACACGAGGCGGTTGTCGGCGCCCTCGTCACCGGGACGCAGGTCGTGTGCGACCAGGTCGAGCTGGGCGGAGAGCGCCGGGTCCGAGTACTGGAACCGGTCGGCCTCCGCGACCACCTGCTCGAAGACGGCGTCGTCCCGCTGCTGCCGGGCTACCACGGCGGCGCCCGCGGCCAGCAGCGCCAGCACGACCAGCGTCGACACGGCGGCCCTGCCGAGCCACACGGTGCGCCGGCGCAGCCGTACCGAGGCCGCCAGGAACCGCACCGCGCTGCGGGTCAGCAGGGTGTCGTCCGCCGACCTCGCCCAGGTGTGGGCCTGCTCCAGCCGTGAACCGCGGTAGAGCAGGGCGGGATCGTGGCCGGACTCGTCCCAGGAGCGGCCGTCCTCCTCCAGGCGCTGGCGCAGCAGATTGCCGTTGCGGTCCTCGTCGAGCCAGTCGCGCAGCCGGGGCCAGGCGTGCAGCAGCGCCTCGTGGGTGATCTCCACGGTCTCGGCGTCCAGCGTCACCAGGCGGGCCCGCACCAGCGCTTCGAGCGACTCCTCCGTCTTGTTCGGGTCGGTGGACTCCGCGGCGAGCTGGCGCCGGGTGCCCCGCCTGCGGGTCGCCTGGGTGTCCTCGCCGAGGCGGACCAGGCGGAGCAGCAGCAGCCGGGCGGCGGTCCGGGCGGCCGGGTCCAGGCTGGTCCAGGCCCGCTCGGCGGTCGCGGCGACGGCGCCCTGGATACCGCCGGCGGCGCGGTAGCCGGCCAGCGTCAGGCGGCCCGCCTTGCGGCGCTGCCAGGTCGCCAGCAGGGCATGGGAGAGCAACGGGAGGGCGCCCGCGTCGTGCGCGCCCCGCGGGCCGTCGTCGCTCACCTCGCGGACGATCAACTCGGCCAGACCCGGCTCCAGTTCCAGGCCCACCGCCTTGGCGGGCGCGGTCACCGCCTCGCGCAGCTCGGCCGTGGTCAGCGGGCCGAGCACCATGTGCCGGTGCTGGAGCGCGTCGGCCAGCTCGGGATAGCCCAGGCACTGCTCGTAGAAGTCGGCGCGGATCCCCAGGACGACCAGCGCGGGAGCGGGTTCGTCAGGAGCGGCGGAGGTGCTGGCCGTGTGCAGGAGCCGGACGAAGGCGTGCCGGTCCGCCTCGTCGGCGCAGAGGGTGAAGGTCTCCTCGAACTGGTCGACGATCAGGACCGGCCGGGCCGTATCGGATCCTGACGGCCATGTTTCACGTGAAACATCCTCGCCCTCGCTCCCGGCCCAGGTCCTGACCGCCGCCCGCACGGCCTCCGGATCCTCCAGGTCCTTCAGGCCGGCCAGCTCGGGTATGCACCGGGTCAGTTCCTTGACCGGTTCCGGGCCCGGGACGAGCTGCACCACCTCGTGCGGGTGCTCCGCCTCCTCCGCCAAGGCGCCGTTCTGCAGCGCGGTGACCACTCCGGCGTTCAGCAGCGAGGACTTTCCCGCTCCAGAGGCCCCGACCAGCATCACCAGACCGCCGGTCGCACTCGCCGAGCGGAGCTGGGTGATCAGGGCGTCGGTGCTGCGCTCGCGGCCGAAGAACCAGCGCG
Source organism: Streptomyces sp. NPDC101237 (assembly GCF_044767465.1). Lineage (NCBI taxonomy): Bacteria > Bacillati > Actinomycetota > Actinomycetes > Kitasatosporales > Streptomycetaceae > Streptomyces > Streptomyces sp. NPDC101237. Next base: position 343,680 of record NZ_JBIWNY010000001.1, read on the forward strand.
CGTCCTCGCGGCGGTAGGAGGCCAGACCCCGGTACGGGCAGACGCCGTCCGGCGGTGCGGATGCGTCCGGATCCTCGGCCGCCGCCGGCGCGGACAGCTCGCCGACCGGGTCGGCCACGGCCCGCTCCCACAGCTTCTGCCACTGGGACAGGTCGTACAGCCCGGAGGAGACGGGGGCCGGCTGGGAGCGCCGGGCCTGGGGGATGAGGATCTGGAGCACGGCGGCGAGCACGGCGAACTGCGCGGGCACGTTCTTCGCCCGGCGCCAGTCGCTGATCCGCTGGGCGGAGACCCGTACGGGACGGCCCCGCTCATCGATACGATGCAGCCGGTCGACCGCCTCGGCGACGCGTTTGAGCGGGGGGTTGCCGGCCTCCTTGTACAGCAGCGCGAGACGTTCCGCGAAGGCTGCGCGTGCCCCTGCGTCGGGCCCCAAGGCGCTCCACCCCTTACTCCCGGGCTGCTGGACATCCGGACCGGAAAACTCACTTTATATGGCTGACCTGCGGCGAAGCCTGGGACCGGGCGTCCGGACCTCCTCAGATGTGCACCTCGACTGGCAGGATTTCGATCCAGCAAGGCGATGGCCGGGCCTCGCCCGGCGGGCCGACCAGCTCAGCGTCCGCGGAGCCGGCGCACGGCACCGCATGTTCTCGGTCAGGTTCCACCGGCCGTTCCTCGCCGGTGTGGCGCGCCGACGGCAGCTGCTCTCCGACCGAGCGGACCCCTCGGGGCCCGAGACCACCCGCGCCGTTCGGCGCCGGTCCCCACGTGGGGAGGGACCGGAGCCGAACGGCACGGGTCACCGTCCGAAGAGCCGTCAGCCCGCGGCACGGGCCGCCTCGGCCGCCCGTTCCCCCGCGTCTCCTCCGGCTCTCGTCTTCCCGCGAGGTCCGGCCCTCGTGGGCCTACGAGGCGAACAGGCCCAGGGCCGAGTCCAGGGACCAGGTCTGCCAGCACAGGGCGAACAGACCGACCGCGGAGATGAGGGCCATCATCAGGTTCTGGCCCTGCTCCGCCCAGTCGTGGATCATGAGCGTCAGGTAGATCATGTTGAGCAGGAACCCGGCCACCAGGGCGATCGGTGTGAGGAAGCCGAAGGCCAGGCCGAGGCCGAGGGCCAGCTCCGCGTACACCACCACGTAGGCCATCAGCCGGGGCCGCGGCGCGACGACGGTGTCGAAGCCCCGCCGGACCACCGGCCAGCGGTGCTTCTCCGCGACACCGGCCGCCCACCGGATGCCCCCGCCACCGAACCACTGCTTCTTGTCCTTGTGCCGCCAGCTCTCCAGCCACCACAGACCGAGCCCGATGCGGAGCACCGCGAACCACTCGGCACCGCTCAGCAAGGCTGATCGCATCCCGCACCCTCCCCGGATCCGTCCCACCATCTGACGATCCGTCAGTTCAGCGGATGGCGGCGCGACCCGCAAGAGGTCCGGCGGCTCTTGCTGGCACCGGCTCGTGGGCCTAGCCTGAAGCCCGTCACCAATCTGATGGACCGTCAGTTAAGCGGGCATCCAAGCAGGCAGCAGGGGGTAGGCATGGCAGAGAACGCGACCGGCACCCAGGAACTGCCCAGGGTCGTCAGCGTGGACGACCACGTGATCGAGCCCGCGCACCTCTTCGAGAGGTGGCTGCCGGGCAAGTACCGGGACAAGGGCCCCAAGCCCTTCACCGCGGGCATCGGCGAACTCGCCTACGTCGGCGGCAAGTACCGCTTCACCACCGACCCCGAGGGCCAGATCACCGACTGGTGGGAGTACGAGGGCCTGCTCTTCCCCTACAAGCGCATCATCGCGGCCGTCGGCTTCTCCCGGGACGAGATGACCCTCGACGGCATCACCCGGGAGGAGATGCGGCGCGGCTGCTGGGACCCCAAGGCCCGCCTCGACGACATGGACATGAACCACGTGGAGGCCTCCCTCTGCTTCCCGACCTTCCCCCGGTTCTGCGGGCAGACCTTCGCCGAGGCCGAGGACAAGGAGGTCGCGCTGGCCTGCGTCCGCGCCTACAACGACTGGATGGTCGAGGAGTGGTGCGGCGACAGCGGCGGCCGGCTGATCCCGCTGTGCCTGATCCCGCTGTGGGACATCGACCTCGCCGTCGCCGAGATCCGGCGCAACGCCGCGCGCGGCGTCCGTGCGGTCACCTTCAGCGAGATCCCTACCTACCTGGGCCTGCCGTCCATCCACTCCGGCTACTGGGACCCGTTCTTCGCGGTCTGCGAGGAGACCGGGACGGTCGTCAACATGCACATCGGCAGCAGCTCCCAGATGCCCGCGGCCTCACCCGACGCCCCGCCCGCCGTGCAGGCCTCGCTGAGCTTCAACAACGCCATGGCCTCGATGATGGACTTCCTCTTCTCCGGGGTCCTGGTGCGGTTCCCGCGCCTCAAACTGGCCTACAGCGAGGGGCAGATGGGCTGGATCCCGTACGCCCTGGAACGCGCCGACGACGTCTGGGAGGAGCACCGCGCCTGGGGCGGGGTCAAGGACCTGGTCCCGGAGCCGCCGTCGACGTACTACTACCGGCAGATCTTCTGCTGCTTCTTCCGCGACCGGCACGGCATCGAGGCGATCGAGACCGTCGGCGTGGACAACGCGACCTTCGAGACGGACTACCCGCACGTCGACTCGACCTGGCCGGAGACCAAGCGGGTCGCCCAGGAGCACGTCGGCGGGCTGGCACCCGAGGTGGCGTACAAGCTGCTGCGCGGCAACGCGATCCGGATGCTGCAGCTGCCTTTCACGTAACCCGGTTCGACCGGCCGCCGGATGGGCAGGGGACCTCCCATGAAGGTCTCCGTGTCGGTCGACGCCGACGTCTGTTACGGGTCGGGCGAGTGCGCCTTCCGGGCGCCCGAGGTGTTCGGCTTTGAGGACGGGTACGGTTTCGTCCTGCCCGGACGCGAGCGGTCCGGGGACGACGAACTGCTCCGGGACATCGCCGAACGCTGCCCGTCCCAGGCGATCCGGATCAACGGCACGAGGGTCACCGACTAGCGGATGAGCACCACCGGCACCGAACGCACCGGAGACAGCGGACTCACCGACCTCCTGGCCACCCTCGGCCGCGGCTGGGTCCAGGACTTCCCGGCCCCCTGGGGAAAGCCGCGCGTGGCCCGCGCGCTCAACGCCTACCTGCGCGACCACCCGCGCCGCCGGGTCGTCCGGACGCGCTCCGGCGCCCGGTTCGCCGTCGACACGCGGGACCTCATCCAGCGCTACCTCTACCTCTTCGGGGTGTGGGAACCGCACATGACCCACTGGCTGCGCGGCCGGCTGGCGCCGGGGGACTGCTTCGTGGACGTGGGCGCCAACATCGGTGTCTTCAGCGTCCTCGCCTCCGGGCTGGTCGGGGAACGGGGCCGGGTCGTGGCCGTCGAGGCCTCTCCCGCCTTCCACCGCCGCCTCGAACAGCACAGTGCGCTCAACGGCTGCCGGAACATCCGGGCGGTCAACGCCGCCGTCTCCGACAAGCCCCGCACCCTGACCTTCGTGCTCGCCAGCTCCGCCAACCTGGGCGCCAACAGCATCGTCCCGTGGGACGGCCCGGCCGAGTCGAGCTTCGACATCGAGGCCGTGCCGCTGCCCGAGCTGCTGCTGCCCGAGGAGATCGCGACCGCACGGGTCGTCAAGATCGACGTGGAGGGCGCCGAGGGCGCGGTGGTGCGGGGGCTCGTCCCGCTGCTGGAGAGACTGCGACCGGACGCCGAGATCACCGTCGAGGTCACCCCCGACCGCATGGCGCAGCTCGGCGACTCGGCCGATGACCTGCTGCGCACCATGACCGACGCCGGCTACCACGTCTACCGGCTCGCCAACAGCTACGCGGCGGACAGCTACCCGAAAGCCCTGCACGACGGGCCGCTGGCTCCGGTCCGCTGGGAGGGACCGGTGACGGAGGAGAGCGACCTGGTCTTCTCCCGGACCGACGCGGCGACGCTCATGCCCTAGGACCCCTCCGGCGAGGGGTGCGGCACCGGCCGGTCCCGGTCCGGCTCGGGCGGGCAGCGCCAGCCGAACTCGGCCAGTGCCCGTGCCCGGGCCGCCACGACCGCCATCCGGGCCTGCCGTTCGGCCGGGTCGGTGTGCGCGGGCCGGGCGGTGACCTGGCCCGGCCACTTGCGGTACAGCAGCCCGGCCTCCGCCGTGAACCAGCCCCGGCTGACCGCGTCCAGCGCCAGCAGCAGCCCGGTGTCCTCGGAGGCGGGCAGCGCCATCCAGCCGCCCAGGGCGAGCAGCAGGTCGCGGCGGACGAAGAGGCCCGCCGGGTGGACCGGGGCCCGGAAGTCGTTCGCCGCCCAGGAGGCGAGCACCGTCCCCGGTTCGAGCGGCCCGTCCGCCGGATCGCCGGGAAAACCCGCCGTGGAGCCGTCGGGCAGCAGGTCCAGGACGCGTGAGGTGGCCCAGCCGACCGCCGGACGGGCCTCCAGGACGGCCAGGTCACGGGCCAGCGCGCCCGGCAGGAGCTGGTCGTCGGCGTCGAGGATCTTGACGTAGGGCCCCTCGGCCCGGGCCAGCGCGAGGGTGCGGGCGACGCCGGGACCACCGGGACGGCCCTGCCGGTACGACACGCGGGGGTCGTCCGGGACGTACGGACGGACCTCGTCGCCGTGGCCGTCCTCCTGGATCAGCCACCGCCACCGCCAGCCGTCCGGCAGCCGCTGCTCGCACAACGACCCGTAGGCCTCGGGCAGGAAACGGGCCGACGGCGCGTGGACCGCGGTGACGACGGTGACGCACCGGCTCACTGCGGCGCTCACCACCTTTCCAGGTATGTGGTGAAGAGCAGTTCCGTGCGGTCGCCCGGGAGCGTGACGACGGAGACGTCCACGACACGGCCGTGGACGTCGTACGACGTCTTGCGCAGCACGATCACCGAGGTGCCGGCCGGCAGGTCCAGCTCCCGGGCCTCCTCGGGCGTGGGCGGCCGGGCGGTGACGCGTTCCTCGACGCGGGCGACCTCGATGCCGACGGTGCGCAGCTGATGCTGGGTGCCGCCCGGCCAGGGCTCCCTGGTCTCGTCCAGGAGCGCCGGGTTCGCCGCGATCAGGTCCCGGACGAGGTAGGAGCTGACCAGGCTGAAGGGCGCGGGCTCGGCCGAGCACCGGGTCCGGTAGGTGCGTTCCAGGAGCACCGTGCCCGCCGGCACCCCGAACACCTCGGCCAGGTCGCCGGGCGCGCCGAGTTCGCGGTAGCGGGCGAAGAAGACCAGGTCGTCGAGGACCAGTCCGGTCTCGTGCTCGGTCGCGCCGGTCGCCGCACGGGCGGCCTCCGGCATCCGGGCGCGGTCCTTCTCCCACTGGAGGCGCGTGTTGTCGCGGAGCGTGCGGGTGCGGGGTCTGCGCACGAAGGTGCCGCTGCCGTGCCGCTTGTCGATCAGGCCCTCCGCGCTCAGCATGCGCAGGGCGTTTCTCACCGTGGGCACGCTCTTGCCGAACCGCCGGGCCAGTTCCGTCTCGGCGGGCAGGCGGGCACCGGGTTCGAGGCCGCCGGTCCTGATGGAGCGGCGCAGGTCGTCGGCGATCTCCTCGTACGCCTTGGGCACCTCTTCAGCCTACGACTCCTGAAGAGGAGCTGAGGAGTCGAGTGGCCCGCGCAGGAGCCGGGGAGCGGCGTGTTCCGCGGAAGAACCGGCGTGCAGCGTGTCCTGGGGGAGACGACGGCGGGGCGGGAGGCCCTCCCGGGCCCGGACGTGCGAAGACCCGCGGCCGGATCCCGGTCGCGGGTCTGTGTCGCAGTAGGCGCTGGTACGTACGCAAGTCGCCCTTGCGCCGTTGCGTCTGAGCCGTCTGGGGAGAATCAGCAGTCGAGGTTCGCCGCGGGGGGTTCGGCCGGGTTGTCCGATTCCGTCGTGTCCAGGGGCCGCTGTCGGCAGCCGGGGGTCTTTCCGTGGGCCTCGGCCCTGATGCGCTGCTTCATCGTGGGGGGCAGGGACCTGGCCTGTGACCAGAGCCAGTGGGTCTGTGCCGGGATCATCACCTTGTCGGCCGGGCCCTGCTCGTCCCCGGTGTTGCTGTTGCGCGGGGTCTCGGTCTGCGGTACCGCGGCGGCGGTGGTGGCGGAGACGAGTCCGAGCGCCGTGCACAGCGCCAGGAAGGCGGTGACAAAGGCGGTCCACAACTTCATGACCTTGGCGTTCCGAGCCATGGCCCCTCACTTTCGGGTTGGGCGATTTGCGTACTTTCCTCATGATGTGTATGAGCGTCGCGAAGTGGGGGACGTCGACCGGTGGCGCGGCGATGTTCTGATGAACACCACCCGGACGGACGCAAGAGGTCCAAAAAATCAGAAGAAAGGCCCGCGAAAGCGGGCGAGAGGGCGCAAAGTAACCGTCCGTGGAGGTGTGATCACCCTCCGCCGGGAACGCCAGGCCGGGCGCGACGCCCCCCGCAACACCGTGCGGTGAGCCGGAGTTGGGGCCGGATGCCAGGTCACCGATCGATATCGGTCGGTGTGTATAGTCGGGCGCCAGAGGTCCCCTACGTCAAGGAAGAGACGAGGTCGCGCGGTGAAGAAGCTTCTCCTGGTCGCACTGGCCGCCATCGGCGGGCTCCTCGTGTACCGCCAGATCCAGGCGGATCGCGCCGAGCAGGATCTGTGGACGGAGGCGACTGACTCCGTGCCCACGGGTCCGTGAGTACCGACAACCAACGACACTGAGACCCCGACCGCCTGGCGGTCGGGGTTTTGCGTTGTCCCGGGCCGTCCGGCGGGTCCGGGGCGCGCGAGGGGGCCGTTTCGGACGGTCGCGCGAATCGCCGGGTGGCGCGGGGACACGCGCGGCAGTATGGGCCCGGTCCGGGCCTGGACGGCTGACGAGCGAGTGCTGGGGGCGCGCGTGATACGGCGGTGGCGTACGGCGACGGGACGGCGAGGCGGCGCGACGGCCGCCCGCGCGCTGACGGCGGTGCCGGCGGCGCTGCTGACGGCGCTGCTGTCGGCCTCTCCGGTTGCGGCGGACGACGGCAGCGGTTACGCCTTCGCCCCGGACGCCCGCACGATCACTGGAGCCGGCGGCAGCTCGGCCGCCGAACCGCTGGAGCCGGGCACGACCTACCGCAGCACCCTTCCGGACCAGGGCAAGCTGTACTTCCGCCTCGAACTCGCCGCCGGCACCACCGCCTACGTCCCGGTCACGGCGGTGCCGCCGGCCGACGCCACCGTCTCGGCGAGCGACGGCATCGGCGTGACGGTCCAGGACGCCAACGGTGCCACCTGCGGCTACGACGGCGCCCGCTTCGGCGCCGGGCTGAGCCCCCGGCCGATCACGGCGCTGGGACGCCGGGACACGGGCCGGTCGCTGTGCAAGGACGCGGGCACCTACTACGTGGTCGTCGAACGGCTGGCCTCCGGCTCGCGGACCACGACCCCGGGCAGCTGGGACCTGGAGATCGCGCCCGTCACCGAACCGGGCCTGGTCGAGGCGGGCGCCACCACCGCACCCGGGACCTGGGACTCGGCCTCCCCCGAGCCGGTCACCGGTGCCGCCCGCCGCCGAACCGCGGGCGCCGGATTCGCCACCGCCCGCACCCTGGGCCCGGGAGTCTGGCGGACCGGGATCAGCCCGGGCCGGACCCTGTACTACGCGGTCCCGGTCGACTGGGGACAGCAACTGCACGCCACCGTCGAACTGGGCAGCGGCGGCCAGGGCCACGGCTATGTCAGCGCCGCGCTCAACCTCTCCCTGTACAACCCGGTCCGCGGCTCCGTGGAGGACGTCTCCCTCGGCTACGACGGCACCCAGAAGGCGTCCTCGCTGGCGCCCCTGCCACCCGTGGCGTACGCCAACCGGTACGCCGTACCCGGCGAGGAGAACTCCGTCCGCTTCGCCGGCGCCTACTACCTCGTCGTCCACCTCACCCGCCAGACCGGCGACACCTTCGGCGCGGGGCCCTACGACGTGACCCTGCGGGTCCGCGTCGACGGCGCCCCCGGATCCGGTCCCCGGTACGCCGGTTCACCCGTCCCGAAGGGCGTCTTCGACCCGCCGTCGGACCAGGGCGGCGACGGCCTGTCGGCCCCGGCCGGTGGCGGCGGCACGTCGATGCGGCTGCTCGCGGCAGGCGGGATCGGCACGGGCACCGCCCTGCTCCTGGGCCTCGGCGTGTGGACGCTGACCGCCCGCCGGGCTCAGATCCGGGTCAACGCCCAGAAGCCCACGGCGTAACAGGCCAGCGCCAGCAGCAGAATGGGCACGACGGCCACCGCGGGCGGCCCGGGCCGGCGCGCCTTGCGCCGACGTCGGCCATGGGTGCGCGCCGGAGGCCGTGGCGCCGGCTGCGGGTCGTGGGCGGTGTAGGTGGCCGTGCCGCCGGTCCCGGTGGAGCCGCCGAGCGGCTGGGCCGGCACAAGGGGCTGGACCGGGGGCCACGGGGTGTGCTGCGGGTCCGGCCGCGGCTGCTGATGGGCGGCGTACGACGGGTACGGCGGTGCGGGCCGCGGCTGTTGCGCGGACACCGGGTGCGGGGCGGGGGAGAACGGCGTGGTGGGCGGTGGGAGACGGAAGCTCCCCGTGTCGGACATGTCGGCCGGGACCGGGGTGGAGCCGGTGGAGGGGGCCTCGGCCGGAGGCGGGCCGGCGCCCGGTCTCGGGTCCGCTGCCGGTCTCGGGTCCGTGCTCCCCGTCCGGTCCGCGGCCGCCGGGACGGGGCCCGATCCGCTCGGTGTCGCCGGGTCCGGCTCCGGTGTCGCGGCATGATCCGCCGGACCGGCGCCCGCGCGCGAACTCGGGCTTGCCGAGACGCCAGTTGGGTGGGCCGCGTCCGTCGTGGTCCCTGTCGGGTCGATCCCGGACGCCTGTCTCAGCGGGCCCGTGGGATCGAACCCCGGCGGCAGCGGACCCAGTTGGTCGAAGATCTCGATCAACTCGTCGTCGGCACCCGGTTCGGGGAGGAGTTCCACGGCCTGGGCCAGGGCCTTGCGCGCGCCGGTGGCCGTGCGGAAGCGGCGCTCCGGATCGGGCTGGAGGAGGATGGCGACGACCTGCCACAGCGGCTCGGGAATGCCCTTGGGCGCTCCCGGCGTGCCGTGCTCGGCGAAGTGCTCGACGAGCGCCTTGGCGTCGGGCTTGGCGCCTTCGAGGAGGAACAGGGCGACCAGGCCGACGGCGAACAGGTCGGCCCTGAAGTCGGGCTCCGCGCCGAGAAGTTGCTCGGGTGCGATGTAACCGGGCGTGCCGACCACGAGGTTGGTCTCGGTCAGCCGGGCCTCACCGAACCGCATGGCGATGCCGAAGTCCGACAGACGCAGCCGCGGACGGGCCGTACCGCTGGCCTCCAGCAGGATGTTCGCGGGCTTGATGTCCCGGTGGACGACGCCCTCGGCGTGCACGGCGGCGAGGCCGGAGAGCAGTTGGTCCAGGAGCGTGCAGACGAAGCCGGGAGGCAGGGGACCGTAGTCCCCCACGAGGTGGACCAGCGAGCCGCCGGCGACCAGGTCCATCGTGAACAGGACCTTGTCGTCGTCGGCGGCCCAGCTGGCCGGGGCCAGGACGTGGGGATGGTCGATGCGCAGCGCCTGCTCCCGCACGAAGCGCAGCAGCGCGTGGGCGTCGCTCTGCTGGAGCACCTTGGCGGCCACGTAGCGCTTGCGCCGGTGGTCCCAGGCGCGCCAGACGGCACCCACCCCGCCGTGACCGATCGGGTCGGCCAGTTCGTACCGGCCTGCGAAGACCTCACCCATGACTGCCCGTAGCCCTCCCCCTGCGGTCCCCTCGGTCCCCCCTGCCTCACACCCCCGTTGCCTTCCCCCCGATGAGCGATGCGACCCCTCTCGCGTGACCCCCTCGGCCAGGGCCGGGCCCCGCCCGGTTCACCGGACCCCCTCCGGTGCGCCGGGCCGTGGCTCAGCTCTGGTGCGACTGGTAGTGCGTGACGGCGTCGGACGTGCGGCCGGCGCCGTAGACGCGAAGGAACTCCGCGAGCTCCGGATGGGTCGGAGCCAGGGTGTCCGCCGCGTCGATGATGTCACCGGCGGCCGCCACCGAGCGCAGCAGCGACTGGATCTCGCGGACCACCCGCTTCACCGTGGGCGCGCCCGAACCGCTCGTCGTCTGCGTGGTGTTGCTGAGCACCGAGCCCCCCTGGGACTTCTTGATCTCGTCCATCCGCTCGGTCGCCTCGGCCGCGCTCACGCTGCCGTCCGCGACCTGCGCCGCCAGGTCCTGGAGCAGCTGCACCCGCTGGACCACGGCCGGGTTGCCGATCTTCGCCCGCTGTCCGCTCATCAACTGCGACAGCATGGGCGCGGACAGTCCGAGGACCGCCGCGAGACGAGCCTGATTGAGCCCCAGGTCGTCGATGAGCTTACGGAAGAGCGCCCCCAACGGCTCCCCGTACCAGTTCCGCTGCAGCTCCCGCGCTCTGGCGGTGGCTTCCTGCTGTGCGGCGTCCATTGCGTCTCCCCATCGCTTCCCCAAAAAATCCACGGTTCGCTACAGCGAACCCCCGTCGAGCATCTTACGGAGCGTGGTCATCTGCGGGGACCCCCAATCTTTTTGTGAGGTACGGGGGGTGACCCGGTACTCTGGTCTGCGGCACCGGTCGGCGGACGTTCCGCAGGGTCGGCGCTTCCCTTACGGGGCCTTAGCTCAGTTGGTAGAGCGCCGTCTTTGCATGGCGGATGTCAGGGGTTCGACTCCCCTAGGCTCCACCCCGTGACACCCCTCCGACCTGCTAGAACGCAGGCCGGAGGGGTTTTTCGTGTCGGTACCAGGGTCGGTGCGCGCGCGTACGGGCCGTCCCGGTCCGGCTACGTCACGTGGCGGAAGCGGTACCGGGCAGTTCGACGGTGACCCGGAGGCCCCCGGCGGACCGCGGGGTGAGGGTGAGGGTTCCGTCGTGGGCTTGGGCGATGGACTGGACGATGGCCGCACGGTGGAGATGACCCAGGGCTCGCCGAGCCGCTTGCGCAGCGCGGAGACCGTGATGCGCACGGCGTTGGTGAACGGGTCGGCGTTCTCGTCCCACGCCCGCTCCAGGAGTTCCTCGGCGCCGACCACACCGCCCTCCGCGCCGACAAGGACCTCCAGCACCGCGAACTGCTTTCTGGTCAGGGCGACATGGCGGCCGTCCCGGTGGACCTCTCGTGGAGAGCCTCCTGCCCTGGTGCGGCCTGCCCCTGCCGGTGCTGCTGGCCGCCGCGCTGTGGCGCCGCTCCGCCGCTGCCCTGGCCGCGCTGCTGCTGTCCACCGTGGTGTGGCTGAACCTCTTCGGAGGGCTGCTCGCCGACCCGTCCCTCCCGGGCGGCGACCTCACGGTGGCCTGCCACCACGTCGAAGCCGACAACCCCGACCCGGCCGGCACCGCCCGCGCCCTGGCCGCCTCCGGCGCGGACGTGCTCGCCCTGGAGGAGTTGACCGGTCGGGCCACGGGCACGTACGAGAAGGCGCTGGCAACGGCGTACCCCTACCGCGCGGTGCTCGGCACGGTCGGGCTGTGGAGCAGGCTGCCGCTGTCGGACACGCGGGCGGTCGACATCGGCACGGACCAGGGCCCCGGAGTTCCTGGAGGCTGCCCGCCACCGGCAGCGACCACCGGCCGGTGGCGGCCCGGATCAGCTGGTGAGGACGCCCGCCGGCCGCGTTTCCCCTCGCACGGAGCACAGGCGCGCCGCTGCGCCCCGTACCCGCGGGACACGGTGGCGCGCCTGTTTCACGTGAAACCTCGGCTCAGAGTTCCTGGTCGTCGCGGGACGCCTGCTCCTCCGCCTCCTTGGCCTGGACCTCCGGATGCAGGGCGGCACTGCCGTCCACCGAGCTGAGACGGCCCGGCTCCGGGACCTCCGTGGCCGCCGGCGGCTCGACCAGCCAGTCCGGGTTGGCCTGCTTGTCCCACCACTTCCACGTGGCGAAAGCGGCACCGGCCAGGACACCGACCACGGCGAACGCCTTGACGGCGCGGCCGAACGACGAACGCCGCTCGTTCCTGCGGGCCAGCTTCGCGATCTCCTCGGCCGAGACATTGCCACGCAGCGCGGCCAGTGCGGCCGCGCCACGCGACGCGGCCTCGTCGCGGACCGGCCCGGCCGCCGCCACGGCCTGCTCGATCCTCGGACGCGAGTAGTCGGCCGCCTGCCGGGCGGCCTTGCGGGTCAGGTCGGCTGCATCGTGTGCCGCCTGGTCCACCATCGGCGGCACATGGGTCCGCGCCTGTTCCAGACGCGGCACGAGACGGGCGTCGTACTGGACGCGGGCCTGCTCGGCGGCCTGCGACACCACGGGCGCGAGCCGTACGCGTGCCTCCTGCGCGTAATACGCGGCACGCTCCTTGGCCGTGTCGGCGTAGGGCGCCACCACTTCCGCGGCGTGCCGCACGCTGTCCTTCGCCGAGCTGGTCGCGGCGCGCACGCTCTCTTTGCGGGTCACGGGTTTCCTCCTCCTCGGTGGCGTACGGTATTTCGACTTTCCACCCTTTAACGGATCATGCCTGCCGACGGGCCGGGCGGCGCGCGAGGACGGGCATACGGGTGCAACCGGAGCTGAGAGGGACCTGCCCACGACGATGCCATGGATCGGTGCCCAGCGCTCCCGACCGGAGTACCCCGTCGGGGTTTCCGCAAGCGATTCGTGAGGATCCGTGTGGGGAGCGGCCTGGCGGGCCACCGGGCCGCCGCGGCGTGCGAGGATCGTGAGGGCGAACCCGGTACCGGGTCACCCCCCGCGCACACGAGAGAACAACGGAAGGCGGACCGTGGCCGAGCAGCTCTACGCCACCTTGAAGACCAGTCTCGGTGACATCGAGGTCCGGCTCTTCCCGAACCACGCGCCGAAGACGGTCAAGAACTTCGTCGAACTGGCGCAGGGCGAGCGTGAGTGGACCCACCCCGCCACCGGCGCGGTCTCCACGGACCGTCTGTACGACGGCACGGTCTTCCACCGGGTGATCGGCGGATTCATGATCCAGGGCGGTGACCCGCTCGGCACCGGCATCGGCGGACCCGGCTACAAGTTCGAGGACGAGTTCCACCCCGACCTCCGCTTCGACCGCCCCTACCTGCTGGCCATGGCCAACGCGGGACCCCGCACCAACGGCTCGCAGTTCTTCATCACGGTCAATCCCGCGCCGCACCTCAACCGCAAGCACACCATCTTCGGCGAGGTCCTCGACGCGGACAGCCAGAAGACCGTGGACAAGATCGCGGCGGCCCCCGTCAGCGGGCCGAACAAGCGCCCGGAGAACGACGTCGTCGTGGAGACGGTCGTCGTCGAGAAGCGCGGCGGCTGATCCGGCCGAAGGGAACCAAACGCCCCGCTCGTCCGTAAGGATGTGCGGGGCGGCGTATTGCCCACGACGAACGAGGGGACCCCATGGAGGACCAGGCGACAGGCAGCGAGCGCGACGCCCACAGCCTGCCCAAGTGCTACCGGCACCCGGACCGGGAGACCGGTGTGCGCTGCACCCGCTGCGAGCGCCCCATCTGCCCCGAGTGCATGGTCAGCGCCTCCGTGGGCTTCCAGTGTCCCGAGTGCGTCCGCGGCACCGCCCCCGGTGCGAGCGGCCCGCCCGCGGCCGACACCCGCCCCCGCACCATCGCCGGCGGTACCGTCACCGCCGACCCGCGCCTGCTCACCAAGATCCTGATCGGCCTGAACATCGCGGTCTTCCTGGTCCAGCTGTCCGTCGGGGACAACTTCACCGACCGCTTCGACCTGATCGGCCAGGCCTTCTTCCCGCAGTTCGGCGACATCGAAGGCGTCGCACAGGGCCAGTACTACCGGTTGCTGACCGCGATGTTCCTGCACGACAGCTCGAACTACATGCACATCGCGTTCAACATGCTCAGCCTGTGGTGGATCGGCGGCCCGCTGGAAGCGGCGCTCGGCCGCGCGCGGTACATCACCCTCTACCTGGTTTCCGGCCTGGCCGGCAGCGCCCTCAGCTATCTGCTGGCCGCCCAGAACCAGCCCTCGCTCGGCGCGTCCGGTGCCATCTTCGGCCTCTTCGGCGCGACCGCGGTCCTCATCCGCCGGCTCAACTACGACATGCGGCCGATCATCGCCCTGCTGGTGATCAACCTGATCTTCACCTTCAGCGGCGGGATCGCCTGGCAGGCCCACATCGGCGGCCTGGTCGCCGGTGTCGTCACCGGCTACGCGATGGTGCACGCCCCGCGCGAGCGACGGAACCTCATCCAGTACGGCACCTGTGCGCTGGTCCTGGTCGTGTCCCTGGTCATCACGGTCGTCCGGACCGCACAGCTCACCTGAGCCGAACCGCCCGCGCGGCCGCCCTGGGCCGTGTCAACCGCCCGCACGGCTCGTTCGGGCCCGGAGCACGGCGGCTCACCGCACCGATACCGAACCGTTGTCCACAGTCGGTGGCGGATCTTGTGCACAACGTGCGCGAACGACTGCGCCCCCTCTATCTCACCTGTGTCGTCGCAGGTCAGGGAGGGGGCGCGTCAAGTTGCGACGGGCGTTGTGGTAGTCGTACCGGCGTCAACGCCCAGCGGGTTATCCACAGATCGTCTTCTTTTCCCCAGGAGGGTGTGGACAGGAGGCCAGGTCTGTGGATAACTCAGCGAACAACCCTGGGCAGAGCTACTTCCACTGCGTGGAGACGCCGAAGCCGGCCGCGATGAACCCGAAGCCCACGACGATGTTCCAGTTGTCGAGGCTGTCGATCGGCAGCGAGCCGTCGGTCACGTAGAAGACGACGATCCAGGCCAGTCCGATGAGGAACATGGCCAGCATCACCGGCGCGACCCAGGCACGGCTGTTCAGTTTGATGGCGGTCGCCTGCTTCGCCGGGGGCGGCGTGTAGTCGGCCTTCTTGCGGATACGTGACTTCGGCACGAGGGTCTCTCCTGTCGATGCGCTGCGTGGCCGCGCAGGTAACTGGGTCGGGCTCGGAGCAGCGTACAAGGGGACAGCAAGGGCGCACTGACCGCTCCCCCGGGCGTCCGTTAGCGTAGTGCTTCCGCGGCGCCGAAGGAGATAAGGGTACGTTGAGCAATTCTGCCGACTCCAACGCCACCGGATCAACGGGTGCGGGCCCGGCGCGCAAGGCCGGCTTCCGGCCGGTGCGGATTCTCACCGTGGCCGTCTTCGCCCTGGCCGGTCTTCTCTTCTTCACCAGCTTCAACACGGCCAAGGGCACCGACATCCGCTCGGACGACAATCTGCTGAAGCTGTCCGACCTGATCCAGGAGCGCAGCCGCAAGAACAAGGAGCTGGACGAGTCCATCGCGGGCTCGCGGGACCGGAACGAGAAGCTCGCCGAACGGGACGACGGCTCCAGCAAGGCCGAAGACGACAAGCTCTCGGGCCTGGAGAAGGACGCGGGCACCCAGAAGCTGACCGGCGACGCGATCACCGTCACGCTGAACGACGCCCCGCCGAACGCCACCGCCAAGCTCCCCGGCTACCCGGAGCCGCAGCCCGACTACCTGGTCATCCACCAGCAGGACTTGCAGGCCGTGGTGAACGCCCTGTGGCGGGGCGGTGCCCGCGGCATCAAGGTCATGGACCAGCGGCTCATCTCCACCAGCGCCGTCCGGTGCGTGGGCAACACGCTGATCCTCCAGGGCCGCGTCTACTCACCGCCGTACAAGATCCAGGCGGTCGGGGACCCCGCGAAGATGCAGCAGGCGCTCGCGGACTCCGCGGCGATCCAGAACTACATGGTGTACGTCAACGTGTACGGCCTCGGCTGGAAAGTCACCGAGGACGGGACGGTGACTCTGCCGGGCTACTCGGGCACAGTGGATCTGCACTACGCGAAGCCCGTGGGGTAAACAGCCCGTCGTCCTCTGGAGCCGCCGGTGCGCGTGATCGTCAGGACCGTCAGCGAGCTGTGCATCACCGTCGGCACCCTCATCGTCCTCTTCGTGGTGTACGTGCTGTTCTGGACCGGGGTGAAGGCCGACGGCGTCATGCACGACCAGATCGACCGGCTGCAGCGCCAGTGGTCGGACAGCGCCACGGTGCGGCCCAGGACCGGGGCGAGCGCCGCCCCCGCGGCGCCGGCCGCGTACCACTACGGCAAGCCCTTCGCGATCATGTACATCCCGCGGTTCGGTTTCACGTGGAACAAGCCGGTCCTGGAGGGCACCGGCACCGACGTGCTGCAGAAGGGCCTCGCCCACTACGCCCGGACCGCCCGGCTGGGCCAGGAGGGCAACTTCGCGGTCGCCGGCCATCGCCGCACCTACGGCGACCCGTTCCTGGACTTCCCGCGGCTCCGCACGGGCGACGCGATCGTACTGACGGACGGTACGACCTGGTTCACGTATCGGATCGACAAAGGCCCCTACAAAACAGTTCCGACAGACGTTGAAGTGATCGACCCTGTGCCACGTAAGTCCGGGTATACGGGTCCGGGCCGGTATCTCACGCTGACCACGTGCGATCCGGAATGGGGGCACAGTCATCGGCTGATCGTCTGGGCGCACCTGGACTCCACACAGCCTGTGGACGAAGGCAAACCCCGGGCGTTGCGCCGTTAGTCTGGTGCAGTACGGCGGGATTCTGGTGCCGTGGTGGAACGGAAGGGACGGCATGTACGGCTGGATCTGGCGGCATCTGCCGGGCAGTGTGTGGGTGAGGGCGCTGATCTCACTCGTGCTGGTCCTGGCCGTGGTCTATGTCCTCTTCCAGTACGTCTTCCCCTGGGCCGAACCACTGCTGCCCTTCAACGATGTGACGGTGGACAACCAGTGAGCGCGCGGATTCTCGTCGTCGACAACTACGACAGCTTCGTCTTCAACCTGGTCCAGTACCTTTACCAGCTGGGCGCCGAGTGCGAGGTGCTGCGCAACGACGAGGTGTCGACGGCGCACGCCCAGGACGGCTTCGACGGCGTCCTGCTGTCGCCCGGCCCCGGTACGCCGGAGCAGGCCGGCGTCTGCGTGGAGATGGTCCGCCACTGCGCGGCCACCGGGGTGCCGGTCTTCGGCGTCTGCCTCGGCATGCAGTCCATGCAGGTGGCGTACGGCGGTGTGGTGGACCGGGCCCCCGAGCTGCTGCACGGCAAGACCTCGCTGGTCGAGCACGAGGGCACGGGGGTCTTCGCCGGGCTGCCGAGCCCGTTCACCGCGACCCGCTACCACTCGCTCGCGGCCGAGCCGGCCACCGTACCGGCCGAACTGGAGGTCACGGCCCGCACCCACGACGGGATCATCATGGGCCTCAGGCACCGTGAACTCCCGGTCGAGGGAGTGCAGTTCCATCCCGAGTCGGTTCTGACCGAGCACGGGCACCGGATGCTGGCCAACTGGCTGGCGGAGTGCGGTGACCAGCGGGCCGTGGCGAGGTCGGCGGGGCTCGCCCCGGTGGTGGGCAGGGCCTCGGCGTGACCGCGCTGCGCCCCGAGCGCGAGACCGATACCTCGTACGGGGATCAGTCGTACGGGGGACCGAGCGCGCTCGGGGACACGGCGTACCTCCCACCGGTGGACGACGCGACCGTGGCGCTGCGGATCCCCGATCCGCCGCCCGTGTCGGCCTCTGAGGGCGCGGCAGCATCACAGGCCTCCGGAGTCCCAGGGGGCGGCCGAGCGGCCCGCAGAAAGGCCGCCAGGCGGCGCGGTGGCCGCCGCGCCGGGGCACCGGAGGGCGCGCCGCCGGAGGACGGTCCGACGGGGCGTCCGCTCTCCCGGGTCGAGGCCCGTCGGCAGGCGAAGCTGCGCAAGCCGAGCCCGGCCGTCATGGCGAGCCGCGCGATAGGAGAGGTGTTCATCACCACCGGCGTGCTGATGCTGCTGTTCGTCACCTATCAGCTGTGGTGGACCAACGTCCGGGCGCACGCGCAGGCGGGCAGCGAGACCAGCAGCCTGCAGAAGGACTGGGCCAGCGGCAAGCGGGCCCCCGGCGTCTTCGCCCCCGGACAGGGCTTCGCCATCCTGCACATCCCCAAACTGGACGTCGTGGCGCCGATAGCGGAGGGCGTCAGCAACAAGAAGGTCCTCGACAAGGGCATGGTCGGCCACTACGGCGAGGGTGTCCTGAAGACCGCGATGCCGCAGGACAAGGCCGGCAACTTCGGTCTGGCCGCGCACCGCAACACGCACGGCGAGCCGTTCCGGTACATCAACCGGCTGACGGCCGGTGACGCGGTCGTGGTCGAGACGCAGGACGAGTACTTCGTGTACAAGGTGACGTCGATGCTGCCGGTGACGTCGCCGAGCAACGTGAGCGTGCTGGACCCCGTCCCGAAGGGATCGGGTTTCACCACGCCGGGCCGGTACATCACGCTGACCACCTGCACACCCGAGTTCACCAGCAAGTACCGGTTGATCGTGTGGGGCAAGATGGTCGAGGAACGCCCGCGCAGCAAGGGCAAGCCAGACGCGCTCGTCGAGTAAGGGCAGAGGCAGAGGAACAGTGGCAGCGACCGCCGACGACACCGAAGAGCACAGCGACGCGCAGGACGTGGTGCCGGGGCCTGGCCGCCGGCCGATCGGCCCGGTCGCGACGGCGGTCAGCGTCTTCGGTGAACTCCTCATCACGGCAGGCCTGGTGCTCGGCCTGTTCGTCGTCTACTCGCTCTGGTGGACGAACGTCATAGCGGACCGCAAGGCGGACCGGCAGGGCGACCGGGTCCGGGACACCTGGGCCCAGCAGGACACCGGTCCCGGGGCGCTGAACACGAAGAACGGCATCGGCTTCCTGCACGTGCCGGCCATGAGGAACGGCGAGGTGCTGGTCGAGAAGGGCACCTCGACGGACGTCCTCAACGACGGCGTGGCCGGCTACTACACGGACCCGGCCAAGGCGATGCTGCCCACCACCGGCAAGGAGGGCAACTTCACCCTCGCCGCCCACCGCGACGGCCACGGCGCGAAGTTCCACAACATCGACAAGGTCAAGGTCGGCGACCCGATCGTCTTCGAGACCCGGGACGACTGGTACGTCTACAAGGCCTACTCGATCCTCCCCGAGACCTCGAAGTACAACGTCAAGGTCCTCTCCCAGGTCCCCGAGGAGTCCGGCAGGACCAAGCCGGGCCACTACATCACCCTGACGACGTGCACGCCGGTCTACACGAGCCGCTACCGCTACGTGGTCTGGGGCGAACTGGTCCGCGTCCAGAAGGTCGACAGCAAGCGGACCCCGCCGAAGGAACTGGGCTGACCGAGTCCGTGACGGCAACGCTGTCCCCTGGTCAGCTGATGTGGCTGAAAACCCCTCATGGACACGGAAATCGATTGCAGTCGCTCAAATGTTTGATAGATCGTCTGCGTTGATCACAGGTCCGTCCTGGCCCTGGAGACACCCAGGGCCAATGGCAACGAAGAGGGAGCGGGCAATATGAGAACTCGCATGCGAATAGCCGCTGGCTTCGCCGCGGCGGCTGTCGCCACGATCGCTTTCAGCGGTCAGGCCTCCGCGGCGGAGACGGCCAGCTGTTCGACCACGGGGGCGCGAGGCAGCATGGGCGCCACCTATCCCACCGGCGACAACTGGCAGTACGCCGAGTTCAAGATCGCGCTGTCGGTGACGGACACGGCTGCCGACGGGCATCACGTAGCGGTCCGTCTCCTCACCAAGGCGATCGGGACCGACGCGGTGACGAAGTGGAGCTGGCACTCCCTCCTCACGGGCAAGGGTGACACCCTCACGCTCAGCACGACTGCGCAGACCTCGTGGGGCATCTGGGCCACTGGCGTCGAGGTAGCCCGCTTCGAAGGCGACACCAAGCTCAACTCCTGCACCGACTGGTCCTGAACCGGCGCCCCGTTCGGCCTGAATTCCTGGCGTAACTCATGAGGCTTGGCGATTTCTGCTCGTGAGAAAAGTGGGGACATGGCCAGAGCCCCGGTGCCCTTCTTTCGGGAGGGGCACCGGGGCTCAGTCGTACGGAATGGCCGGCGTCAGCCGTTGTTGCCGCCGAAGAAGCCTCCGCCGCCGTTGTCGCCGCCGTTGTTGTTGCCGCCGCCGACGTTCACCGTGGTGAGGGTGACCTGCGTGCCGCCGGGGTTGTCGACGGGGCTGTTGGCACCCGGGTCCTGGCCGATGACGCGGGCGTTGTCGCTGTTGTCACCGTTGAACTGGATGTTGGTGAAGCCGGCCGCCTGCAGGGTCTGCTTGGCCTGCTGGACAGTCTGGCCGACCACGCTCGGCACGGGCGTCTGCTGCTGCTTGGCCTTGCCGATCTGGATGTTCACCGTGGAGTTCTTGTCGACCTGCTGTCCGGCCTGCGGGTCGGTCGAGACGACCTTGCCGACCAGGTTCGGGTCGTCGGTGTCCACCTCGGAGCAGTTGCCGGTCAGGTTGTTCGCCTGCATCTGCTGCTTGGCCTCGTCACAGGACTTGCCGCTGACGTCCGGGACCGTCGACTTCGCCTGGGCCTTGGCGACCTCCAGTGTGATGACCGAGCCCTTCTCCTTCTCCGTGCCAGGGTCGGGGTTCTGACTCAGCACCGTGCCCGCGTCCTGGGTGGAGACGGTCTTGGTCACCTTGACCTTGAAGCCCTTGTCCTCCAACTGCGAGGTCGCATCGTCGATGTTCTTGCCGATCACGTTGTCGACGGCGACCTTCGGCGCGCCCGTCGACACCACCAGGCTGATCGTGTCGCCCTTGCTGACGTTCGTGGGGACGGCCGGGTCCTGGGAGCAGATCTTGCCCTTCGGCTGGTTCTCGCAGGGCTTCTTGGTGGGCGTCCCCAGCTTCAGGCCCGAGTTGTCGGCCATCTCCTGGGCGTCCGAGTAGGTCGAGCCGACGAAGTTCGGGACGGGGAACGGTTTGTCCCCGCCGTTGCCGCTCACCACCCACTTGCCGATCAGGATCGAGCCGACCAGCACCAGGATGCCGGCGACCACGAGCAGGATCGTCGAGGTGTTGTTCTTCTTCTTCTGCTGGCGGCGGCGGTCCGGGCGCTCGTCGTAGCCGTAGCCGCCGTCGTCCGGGTTCATCGGCGGCAGCATCGTCGTGGCGCCGGCGTCCGAGCGCAGGGCCGTCGTCTGCTGGTCGTCCGGGTAGCCGTAGCCGACCGAACCCATCGCGGCGGTGGCGGCGACCGGCTGGCCGTCGAGGCAGGCCTCGATGTCGGCACGCATCTCGTCGGCCGACTGGTACCGGTAGTTCGGGTCCTTGACCAGGGCCTTCAGGACGATGGCGTCCATCTCGGGCGTGATCTCGGGGTCGAAGACCGACGGGGACTGGGGTTCCTCGCGGACGTGCTGGTAGGCGACGGCCACCGGGGAGTCGCCCACGAACGGCGGCCGTACCGTCAGCAGCTCGTAGAGCAGGCAGCCCGTCGAGTACAGGTCCGAGCGGGCGTCGACCTGCTCGCCCTTGGCCTGCTCCGGGGAGAGGTACTGGGCGGTGCCGATGACCGCGGCCGTCTGGGTCATGGTCATGCCGGAGTCGCCCATGGCGCGGGCGATGCCGAAGTCCATGACCTTGACCTGGCCGTTGCGCGTGAGCATGACGTTCGCCGGCTTGATGTCACGGTGGACGATGCCGCTGCGGTGCGCGTACTCCAGGCCCTGGAGGATGCCGATGGTCATTTCCATCGCGCGCTCGGGCAGCAGCTTGCGACCGGAGTGCAGCAGCTCACGGAGCGTCGAGCCGTCCACGTACTCCATGACGATGTACGGGATCGAGACCCCGTCGATGTAGTCCTCGCCCGTGTCGTAGACCGCGACGATCGCGGGATGGTTGAGCGAGGCGGCCGACTGGGCCTCCCGGCGGAACCGGGCCTGGAAGGACGGATCGCGTGCGAGGTCCGCGCGCAGCGTCTTCACCGCCACCGTGCGGCCGAGCCGGGTGTCATGCGCGAGATAGACCTCCGCCATGCCACCACGGCCGAGCACGTGGCCCAGTTCGTACCGGCCGCCTAGGCGACGCGGCTCTTCCATAGTTCCCTACCAGCCCTCTCCGTCGGTCCCGACCGGCACGGGTGTGCGGTCGGAGGCTGCCGTCCGGGCCTACCGTACCCGGCTGAGTTTGTGTGACCTGGCCAAGCCCGTAACCCGATACAGGACCGGTATGTCAACGTGCACCGATGTGAAGGGGACGTGAGCAGGGTCACTTCTTGGAGTTGATGACCGCCTCCATCACGCTCTTCGCGATCGGGGCCGCGAGGCCGCCGCCGGAGATGTCGTCACGGTTGGCCTGGTCGTCCTCGATCACCACGGCGACGGCGACGGGCTTGCTGCCGTCGGGCAGCTTCGCGTAGGAGATGAACCAGGCGTAGGGGTTCTCGCTGTTCTCCACACCGTGCTGGGCGGTACCGGTCTTGCCGCCCACGGTGGCGTTGCTGATCTGGGCGTTCGTACCGGTGCCCTCCTTGACGACCGTCTCCATCATCGACTGGAGGATCTGGGCGTTCGCCGCGGACAGCGGCTGGCTCATCTCCTCGGGGTCGGTCTGGGAGATGGTGTCGAGGTTCGGCGACTGCAGCTTGTCGATCATGTACGGCTTCATCAGCTTGCCGTCGTTGGCGACCGCGGAAGCGACCATGGCCATCTGCAGCGGGGTCGCGGCGGTGTTGTACTGGCCGATCGAGGACAGCGCGGTCTGCGACTGGTTCATGTCGTCGGAGAAGACCGAGGCGCTGGAGCGGACCGGGGTGAACTGCTCCTGGTCGAAGCCGAACTTCTTGGCCTCGGCGAGCATCTTGTCGTTGCCGAGGTCGGCGCCGATCTTGCCGAAGACGGTGTTGCAGGAGTACCGCAGCGCGATCCGCATGGTCGCGTTCTTGCAGGGGATGCTGCCCTCGTTCTTCAGCTCGGTGGTGGTACCCGGCATGACGTACGGCAGCGGGGACTTCGTGGCCTGGTCCGCGGAGGTGTACAGCCCGTTCTGGAGCGCGGCCGCGGCGGTGACCACCTTGAAGGTGGAGCCCGGCGGGTAGGTCTCGCGCAGCGCCCGGTTCAGCATCGGGTCGTTCGGGTTGTACTTCTTCTGGAGCTTCTTCCAGGCCTCGGCGTCCTTGTCCGAGGTCCCGGCGAAGGCCGAGGGGTCGTACGACGGGTAGCTCGCCAGCGCCAGGATCTTGCCGGTGGCGGGGTCCAGGGCGACGACGGCGCCCTTGCCGCCCTGCTTCTTCAACCCGTTGTAGGCGGCGTTCTGGGCGGCGGCGTTGAGGGTGGTGACGACGTTGCCGCCCTGCTTCTGCTTGCCCGTGATCATGCCGAGGGTGTTGCGGAAGAAGAGCCGGTCGTCGTCACCGGTGAGGATGCCGTCCTCCAGGGACTCCAGCTGGTTGGCGCCGAAGGCCTGGGAGGCGTAGCCGGTGACCGGGGCCCACATGGGCCCGTTCTTGTACGTCCGCTTGTACTTCAGGTCGTTGAGACTCGAGGAGCTGGACGCCGTGGAGCCGGTGACCGGGTCGCCGTCGACGATGATGTCGCCGCGCGGGGTGGAGTAGCGGGCGATGGTGACGCGGCGGTTCTTCGGGTCGGTCTTGAGGGTGTCCGCCTTGACGTACTGGAGCCAGTTGTCCCGCAGCAGCAGGGTGAGGACCAGCAGGCCGCAGAAGATCGCGATCCGGCGCAGGGGCTTGTTCATGAGGGGCGCACCACCTGGGTCATCTCGGCGTCGGGGTTGGTGGCGGGGGCGGGCGCCGGGCGGCGCGCCGTGTCGCTGATTCTGATGAGGATGCCGATGAGGGCCCAGTTGGCGATCACGGAGGAACCGCCGTAGGCAAGGAACGGCATGGTCATACCGGTCAGCGGGATCAGGCCCATCACACCGCCCGCGACGACGAAGACCTGGAGCGCGAAGGCGCCGGACAGGCCGACGGCGAGCAGCTTGCCGAACGGGTCGCGGGCGGCGAGCGAGGTGCGCACACCGCGCTCCACGATCAGCCCGTAGATCAGCAGGAGCGCCATGATGCCGGCCAGGCCCAGCTCCTCGCCGAAGGTGGCGAGGATGAAGTCGGAGTTGGCGGCGAAGCCGATGAGATCGGAGTGGCCCTGGCCGAGACCCGTGCCGAGGGTGCCGCCGGAGCCGAAGGCCCACAGGGCCTGCATCGACTGCTCGGAATGCCCGGCCACACCGGCTTGGCTGAGCGTGTACTCCTTCATGGGGTCGAGCCAGGCTTGGACACGCATCTTCACGTGCGGCTCGATGCTCGCCACGCCGACGGCGCCCGCGGCGGACATCAGCAGACCGAAGACGATCCAGCTGGTCCGCTCGGTGGCGACGTACAGCATGATGACGAACATCCCGAAGAACAGCAGGGACGTTCCCAGGTCGGTCTCGAAGACCAGCACCAGGATCGAGATGAACCAGACGACCAGAATGGGACCGAGGTCACGGCCGCGGGGCAGGTACAGACCCATGAAGCGGCGGCTCGCGAGCGCGAGTGCATCGCGCTTCACCATCAGGTAGCCGGCGAAGAAGATCGCAAGGACGATCTTCGCGAACTCACCCGGCTGGAGCGTGCCGAGGCCGGGGATGCTGATCCAGATCTTGGCGCCGTAGACGTTCGCGCCGAGTCCGGGCACGAGGGGCAGGAGCAGCAGCAACAGCGCACCCGCCATGGAGATGTAGGTGTAGCGCTGGAGGACGCGATGGTCCTTGAGGGAGAGCAACACGATGACGAGCAGGGCGACGCCCATGGCCGAATAGAGCAGCTGGCGTGGTGCCGCCTCTACGTAGGTATTGGCCTGCTGGAGGCGCTTGGACTGGTCCAGCCGCCAGATCACCACCAGCCCCAGCCCGTTGAGCAGGGTGGCCAGCGGCAGCAGCAGCGGGTCCGCGTACGGGGCGAACTTGCGGACGGCGAGGTGGGCGACGGCGGCCAGGAGGCCCAGGCCCAGGCCGTAGCTCAGCAGTCCGGCCGGGACCTTGTCGCTGATGGCCAGGCCCACGTTGGCGTAGGCGAACACCGGGATGACGACGGCGAACACCAGGAGCGCCAGCTCGGTGTTGCGCCGGCTCGGGGTGCCGATGGAGCCGATGGTGGACGTGTGGTTCGTCGACGTGTTGGTAGTACTGCTCATCGTGTGACAGGGCCTCTCACGGCTTGCCTACTGCTTACCGCACAGCGAGACGACCTTCTGCTCATCCTCCGAGAGGGTGGGGCCGGGGCTGGGGGTCGCTGAGGTGGACGGGGACGGTGACGCCGTGGAGGACGCCGAGTTCGAGGGGCTTGGCGAGGCCTTGGACGTGAGCGACGTCTTGGTGGTTCCCGTGGTGCCCGCGGTCCCGCCCTTGTCGGTCTTGGAGTTGGTCTTGGACCCGGCCGCGGCGCGCTCCGACTCCTTCTTGCAGGCGGAGGCCTGCACGGCCAGCTCCTGGACCTTCGACCGGGCGTCGGTGAGCCCGCCTTCGGCGATGGTGGCCTTGACCTGCTTCTGCTGGTACGGCGGCAGGTACTTGAGTTCGATCTCGGGGTGGTCCGTCTCCACCTTCGAGAGCGAGACCCAGGCCAGGTCCTGGCTGATGCCCTGGTAGAGCGCGACGTGCTCGCCGTTGGCGCCGACGTAGTACTGGGTCTGCGTCCAGCGGTAGCCGCCGTACAGGCCCCCGCCGATGACGGCGAGGGCGAGGATGCCGAAGAAGGATCTCTTCAGCCACCGGCGGCCCTTGCGGGGCTTGACGAAGTCGTCGTCGGTGTAGTCGTCGAAACTGCCGGCCGGCGTGTATCCGGTGGTGTCGCCGGAGCCGGGCGGGCCGAACTCGCCGCCCCCGCTCTGGCCGGGGACCTGGCGGCCGAGGTTCGCGGCGCGGCCGGCCGGGGTCTGCATGAAGCCGTTGTCGTGCAGGTGGTGCTGGTTCTCGGCGACGGCGCCGACCACGACCGGGGTGTCGGAGAGCTGCCCGGCGAGGGTGTCCCCGGTGTCCAGGTCGAGGACGTCGGCGATGATGACCGTGATGTTGTCGGGGCCGCCGCCGCGCAGCGCGAGCTGGATCAGCTCCTGCACGGTCTCCTGCGGTCCCTGGTAGCTGGCGAGGGTCTCCTCCAGGGTCTGGTGGGAGACGACGCCGGAGAGCCCGTCGGAGCAGATGAGGTAACGATCACCCGCGCGCACCTCGCGGATGGACAGGTCGGGCTCGACGTGGTCGCCGCTGCCGAGGGCGCGCATGAGCAGCGAGCGCTGCGGGTGCGTGGTCGCCTCTTCCTCGGTGATCCGGCCCTCGTCGACGAGCCGCTGCACCCAGGTGTGGTCCTGGGTGATCTGCGTGAGCAGGCCGTCCCGCAGCAGGTACGCGCGGGAGTCGCCGACGTGCACCAGGCCGAGCCGCTGCCCGGTCCACAGCAGGGCGGTCAGGGTGGTCCCCATGCCCTCCAGCTGCGGATCCTCCTCGACCATGGCGCGCAGCTGGTCGTTGGCGCGCTGCACGGCGTGGCCGAGGGAGGTGAGGATGTCGGAGCCGGGCACGTCGTCGTCGAGTGTGACCAGGGTGGAGATCACCTCGGAGGAGGCGACCTCACCGGCGGCCTGGCCGCCCATGCCGTCGGCGATGGCGAGCAGGCGGGGACCGGCGTAACCGGAGTCCTCGTTGCCCTCCCGGATCATGCCTTTGTGCGATCCGGCGGCGAAGCGCAGTGACAGACTCATGCGCACCTCGCCCGTCGGCTCCGGGTACATCCGCACGGTGCCCACCCTCCGGTCGGGAGCGCGCCGGGGACCGGCGTCCGGTCCGCCGCCGCGTGCTCGCTCCGCTCGCGCCTATCCATGATGTAGCACTACTTCCGCAGCTCGATGACGGTTTTGCCGATGCGGATCGGCGCGCCCAGCGGGATCGGCGTGGGAGTCGTCAGCCGGGACCGGTCCAGATACGTGCCGTTCGTGGATCCGAGGTCCTCGACGATCCACTGGCCGTCGCGGTCCGGGTAGATCCTGGCATGGCGGCTGGAGGCGTAGTCGTCGTCCAGCACGATCGTGGAGTCGTGGGCGCGGCCCAGGGTGATGGTCTGCCCCTGGAGGGCGACCGTCGTACCCGTGAGCGTGCCCTCGGAGACGACGAGCTTGCTGGGTGCGTTGCGCCGTCGGCCGCTGCCGGCCGCCTGCTGCTGGCCGCGCTGCTGCGGTGGCGCGGCCTGCTGCCGGGCGGCGGGCTGCTGCTGCCGGCGTCCTTCTTCCCTACGCGATCCGCGCTGGGTGACGCGCGTACCGAACAGATCGCTGCGGATGACCTGCACGGCCACGATCACGAACAGCCACAGTACGGCCAGGAAACCCAGCCGCATGACCGTGAGGGTCAGCTCTGACATTGCCCCCGCTTCACCCTTCGGCTTGCCGGTAAATGATGGTGGTGCTGCCCACGACGATCCGCGAGCCGTCGCGGAGCGTAGCGCGGGTGGTGTGCTGCCCGTCCACCACGATGCCGTTGGTGGACCCGAGATCCTGGATCGTCGAGGGCGTTCCGGTCCGGATCTCGCAGTGCCGGCGGGAGACGCCGGGGTCGTCGATCCGCACGTCGGCCTCGGTGCTGCGGCCCAGCACGAGCGTCGCGCGGGAGATCTGATGGCGGGTGCCGTTGATCTCGATCCAGTAGCGGGTGCGGGAGCCGGGCGCCGGGGCGCCGACCGGCCCGGAGGGGCCGGCGGGGCGCTGGGCCGCGGGCTGGGCCGGCTGCGGGTAGCCGTAGCCGGCGGGGCGCTGCGGGGCGCCGGGCGGCGGTGAGCTGGGCATGGGCGGGGCCGCGGCGGACTGCGGGTAGCCGTAGCCGCCCTGTCGCTGCGGGGCGCCGCCGGCGGGCGCGCGCTCGGGCGCGGCCTGCTGGTTGCTGGAGGAGGCGAGGGTGCGGCTGCGCACCCGGTACAGGCCGGTGTCCAGGTCCTCGGCCTTCTCCAGGTTGACCTTGATCGGCCCCATGAAGGTGTAGCGCTGCTGCTTGGCGTAGTCGCGGACCATCCCGGCCAGCTCGTCACCGAGCTGTCCGGAGTAGGGGCTGAGCCGCTCGAAGTCGGGAGCGCTCAGCTCGACGATGAAGTCATTGGGTACGACGGTCCGGTCGCGGTTCCAGATGGTCGCGTTGTTGTCGCACTCGCGCTGCAGGGCGCCGGCGATCTCCACGGGCTGGACCTCGGACTTGAACACCTTCGCGAAGGTGCCGTTGACCAGACCTTCGAGACGCTGCTCGAACTTCTTCAGGACTCCCACAGGGCACCTCCTCTGTCGCGTTGCCCGTACGGCTTGCCTTACCGCTACTGCTCACTGATCGTATCTACGCGCCCGGCAATCAGCCGGTTCCCCCAGCGCCCCCCCTTCGAACTCCTCGGCGTGCTTCTTCCTGTCGGGATCGGCACTCCGCTGCCAAGGATCGTAGAGGCGGCTCACGACCAGTGTCCCGCACCCGGCTGCGGACCCGATCCCTCTGTGGACAGATGGCCTGGACCGGTACGAGGTTGATACGTGACCGCAGACTGCTCGGTACGTGTGCTTCGGGTGAGCGCTGCCCCCGGACAAGGGATGTGAACCCACCTCCTCCCACGTGCTAGTGTTCTGCATGTCGGAAGGCGCCGACCCGAAGGAAACACAGGGTCCGGAGCCGGAGGACACACCCAATGCGCGGGTGGCGGAATAGGCAGACGCGCTGGATTCAGGTTCCAGTGCCCGAAAGGGCGTGGGGGTTCAACTCCCCCCTCGCGCACAGAGGCAGAAGGCCCATCGTGATCACGATGGGCCTTCTTGCTGTCTTCTCACGTTCGGGCTTCTCGCGTTCCGGGTGCGGTCACAGGGCCCGGCGGTTCGGTGTGGTGATGTGATTTTCCTGGTGGTGTGAGGTGTCTCTCACCGGGCGGGCGCGAGGTCGGTCACCGGACCGAGGGGCGCGGTCCTCGGCCCGCCGGACGGTCCCGGAGTTGTCCACAAGGTCTGCCGGGGTTCCGGCGCCCGCCTGTACCGTTTTCCCGAGTTGATGTTCGTGCGGGTGGGATGCGCGCAGTACGGGGGAGGCGGTCGACGTGACCGGACGGGAAGAGACGGCGACGGCCGAGGCGCGCAAGCTGCCCACGCCGAAGGGCTTCGCCCGGTGGCCCGTGGAGGGGTCGCCCAAGGAGGAGGGCAAGGCGCTGCGTTCGGCCGTGCCGCGCGGCGATCACGCGGCCCTGGACATGGACGGCTCCCGGCCCGACGCGGTGAGCGCGGTCGAGGAGTCCAACCGTGACCGCATCCCGGAGCTGGTCCCGATACGGGTCGGCAGGATGGCGGCGAGCCCGTTCGCTTTCCTGCGCGGCTCGGCCGGCCTGATGGCGCACGACCTGGCCCGCACGCCCATGACCCGGATCGCCACCCAGATCTGCGGCGACGCCCACGCGGCCAACTTCGGCCTGTACGGAGACCCGCGCGGCGACCTGGTCATCGATCTGAACGACTTCGACGAGACGGTGCCCGGCCCCTGGGAGTGGGACCTCAAGAGGCTCGCCGCCTCCCTGGTCCTGGCCGGGCGCGAGGCGGGCGCCGACGAGGACACCTGCCGCAGGGCCGCGGGCGACGCGGCCGGCGCCTACCGCCGCACCATGCGCCTGCTGGCGAAGCTCCCGGTGCTGGACGCGTGGAACGCCATCGCGGACGAGGAACTGGTCTCCCACTCCGACGCCCACGACATGCTCGGCACCCTGCACCGCGTCTCTGAGAAGGCCCGCGCCAACACCAGCGGCCGGTTCGCGGCCCGCTCCACCGAGCCCACCGGGAACGGCGGCCGCCGCTTCGTCGACGCCGCGCCGGTGCTGCGCCGGGTCGCCGACGCGGAGGCCGAGGCCGTCGTCGCCGGGCTGGAGCACTACGTCACCACCCTCTCCGAGGACCGCCACCCCCTGCTCGCCCGGCACGCCCCGCACGACGTCGCCTTCCGGATAGTCGGCACCGGCAGCGTCGGCACCCGGTCCTACGTCGTGCTGCTCCTCGACCATCGCGACGAGCCGCTGATCCTCCAGGTCAAGGAGGCCCGTCCGTCCGCGCTCGTGCCGCACCTGGCGACGGCCGGTTTCGACGCGCCCGCCGCCGGTCACGAAGGGCGCCGGGTGGTCCTGGGACAGAAGCGGATGCAGGTGGTCAGCGACATCCTGCTCGGCTGGACCACGGTCTCCGGCCGGCCCTTCCAGGTCCGCCAGTTCCGCAACCGCAAGGGCAGCGTCGACCCGGCGGCCCTGGCGCCCGACCAGATCGACGACTACGGCCGGATGACCGGAGCCCTGCTGGCCCGCGCCCACTCGCACGGCGCCGACCCCCGGCTGATCGCCGGCTACTGCGGCAAGAACGAGGAACTGGACGAGGCGATCGCCGCGTTCGCGGTGGCCTACGCGGACCGCACGGAGGCGGACCACGAGGAACTGGTGACCGCGGTCCGGGCGGGCCGGATCCCGGCGGAACTCGGGGTGTGACCGTCGGCTCCGGGGTCTGGGCTCCGGGCTCCGGGACACCGCGGCGAGGTGTGCCGCGGGCCGGGGCCGTGGCAGGCCGGCCGTCCCGGAAGCCCCCGCGCAGACCGGGTCGCCGGGTGGGTGGCGGCCACCGCCGGGGACGACAGGCCCTAGTCTGGTCGGGTGACGACCCCGGAAGCTGAGCAGCCTGAGGCACCGCGGCCCGAGGAACGCCTGGAGCGGTCCGTGCGGGCCGCCGAGCAGGCGCTGATCGAGTTCGAGATCGCCGTCGAGACCTTCCGTGTCGAGGTCGAGAACTTCTCGCGCCTGCACGAGCAGAAACTCGGCCCGTTCTACCTCCGCATGGAAGAACTGGACGCCCGGATCGCCGAGGCGAAGGCCGCCCGCACCGGCGACCCCGAGGACGTCCGCGCCGCCGAGGAGGCCCGCGCCCGGGTCCTGCCCATCCCCGGTGTCGAGGAGCTGCTGCACGGCTGGATGGACGGCGACGGGCTGTTCCCCGAGGCCGTCGCCATGCTCACCGAGCAGGAGGTACGGCCCCCGCAGCGGGTGCGGCCCAGCGAGGAGGCCCGTCGGCTCTACCGCGACCTGGCCCGCAAGGCCCACCCCGACCTGGTGCCGGAGGGCGCGGAGCAGGAGCGCCGCGAGGAGTTCCTGACCCGGGTCAACGCCGCCTACGCCCGTGGCGACGAGGACCTGCTGCGGGAGCTGGCCGCGGAGTGGGAGGCCGGTCCGGTGCCGCCCGAGCGCAAGCCGAGCCGCGCCGAGGAGCTGTACGCGCGCCTGGAATGGCTGTCCGAGCGCAAGGAACTGCTCACCCTGGTCGCCAAGGAACTGGAGGACGGCCCCATCGCCGGCCTGCTCCGGCTCGCCCCCGATGACCCCGACGCCCTCCTCGACGAGATCGCCGACAAGCTCCGCAAGGACGTCGCCGAGCGCGAGACGGAACTGGCCGCGCTGCTCGCCGAGGAGTAGCGGTCGGGTAGCGTCGGAGGCATGAACTTCGCAGCGCGTGTGCCCACGGTCGAGGTCACGGACCTCAAGGACGGCGACTTCCTGCTGGACGTCCGCGAGGACGACGAGTGGGAGGCGGGCCACGCCGCGGGCGCCCTGCACATCCCGATCAGCGAGTTCGCCGCCCGCTACGGCGAGTTCACCGAGGCCGCCCCCCAGGACGGCCGGGTCAACGTCATCTGCCGTTCGGGCGGCCGCTCGGCGCAGGTCACGATGTACCTGGTCCAGCAGGGCATCGACGCGGTGAACGTGGACGGCGGCATGCAGGTCTGGCAGGCGGCGGGCCGCGAGGTCGTCACGGACGCCGGCCAGCCGGGCTTCGTCGTCTGACCCGCCCCGCGGCGGAGCGCACTGCCCGAGGGGCACGGAAAGCCGCGCCATCGGTCGGTACCGGTGTGCACGCCGGTGCCCCTCCTCGGTTCCTCACCCCAGCGCGTGGGCGGCCAGCAGGTCGCCGAGCGCCTCCTCGTGGGCCGCCGCGGACCCGAGCGCCAGCTCCAGCTGTTTGGCCCAGGCGTGGTACCGGTGCAGCACGTACTCCGTGTCGGCCCCGAACCCCCCGTGCAGATGCTGCGCTGTCTGCACCACCCGCCGTACCCCCTCCGCCGCCCAGATCTTCGCCACCGCCACGTCACCGGCCGCCGGCAGCGCCCCCGGCGCGCCGGAGGCGATCCGCCAGGCCGCCTGCCACAGCGTGGCCTCCATGGCCCGCAGATCGATGTACCGGTCGGCGGCCTGCACGGCGACCGCCTGGAAGGTGGCGACGGGATGCCCGAACTGTTCCCGCTTGCCGGTGTACTCGGCGGTCATCCGCAGCACGCGCTCGCCCAGCCCGAGGGCCAGCGCACAGGTCCCGGTGGTCAGCAGCTCCCGCAGCCACTCCCAGGCCCCCTCCGCCGTCATCACGTCCCGCCCGGCCACCCGCGCCGACTCCAGCCGCAGCTCACCGAGCCGTTCCCCGCTGGTCGACACCTGCTCGGCCAGCGTGACCCCGGCAGCCGAGGGCGCCACCAGCGCCAGCACGCTCAGGTCGCCGTCGGTGTGCGCCGGTACGACGACGAGATCGGCGTCGTACGCCCACGGCACCGCCGTCTGCACGCCGTCCAGCACCCAGGTCGCGCCGTCGCGGCGCGCGGTCACCGCCAGCTCGGCCGGGTCGTGCCCGGTGCGTCCGCTCGCGGCGACGGTCAGCACGAGTTCCCCGCGGCCCGCTCGCGCCAGCAGCCGGCCCCGCAGCTCCTCGTCCCCGTAGGCCTGCACGGCCGCCATCGCCGCGCTGTTCTCCAGCAGCGGCACCCGGGCCAGCACCTGCGCCGCTTCCCGCAGCACCAGGCAGAGCGCGATCGCGTCCAGCCCCGCCCCGCCGTGCTTCTCGGCCGACAGCAGACTCAGCAGGTCCGCGGCGCCCAGCGTGTCCCAGAGCTCCCGGTCGAAGTGGTCCGCGACGGCGCCGGTGGTCAGCGCCGGGCTCGGCACCGCGTCCGGTGCCACCGCGGCGAACACCCCGCGCGCCGCCTCGGCCGCCGCCAGCTGCTCCTCGGTGAAGGTGAAGTCCACGGTCCTGTCCTCCCGGCCGGTCCGCTGATCTGACGGTCCGTCAAGATAGAACAGGTTCTAGAAGAAGGGAACCGTAAACCTCTGCGATCACCGGCGCCTTCCGTCGTAGGCTGACGGCCGCTGTCCGCCGACGGGGACGGGCACACGAGGGAGGACACATGGGGATCCGAAGCCTGACCCGCATCGAGGCCGAGCGCCGGTCGGCACTGGTCACGGTCGAGCGGTACGACATCGACATCGACCTGACCGGCCTGCCCGACGGGCCGGAGATCCGCTGTGTCTCGACGGTCGCCTTCGGCTGCTCGGAGCCGGGAGCGGAGACCTTCGTCGACTGCGCGGCCGAGGTCCGCTCCGCCACCCTCAACGGCACCCCCCTCACCCCGGGCGACGACGGCCGGATCCCGCTCCCCGCCCTGGCCGCGCACAACGTGCTGCGGGTCGAGAGCGTCCAGGCCGACACCACGACCAGCCCGGGCGCCCATCGGGCCGTCGACCCCGCCGACGGCGAGGTCTACCTGTGGACCAGCTTCGAACCGGACGAGGCCCGCTACGTCTGGGCCTGCTTCGACCAGCCCGACCTCAAGGCCCCGCACGCCTTCACCGTCACCGCACCGGCCGCCTGGACCGTCCTGAGCAACTCCGGCGACCCGCGCGTCGAGGAGCAGGGCACGGCCCGCCGCTGGAGCTTCCCCGACACCCCGCCGCTGTCCGTGTACAACACCGTCGTCAACGCGGGCCCCTTCCACGAGATCCGCCGCGAGGCAGACGGCCACGACCTCGGCGTCTTCGCCCGCCGCTCGCTCGCCGAGGTCCTGGAGCGCGACGCCGACGAGATCTTCACCCTGACCCGCCAGGGCCTCGCCTTCTACGCCGAGGCCTTCGCGATGCCGTTCCCGCAGCGCAAGTACGACCAGGTCTTCATGCCCGAGTTCGGCGGCGCGATGGAGAACTACGGCTGCGTGACCTGGTCGGACATGTTCCTGCGCCGGGCCACGCCCACCCACGCGGAGCGTGAGGTGCTCGCCGTCGTGCTGCTGCACGAGATGGCGCACATGTGGTTCGGCAACATCGTCACCATGCGCTGGTGGGACGACCTCTGGCTGAACGAGGCGTTCGCCGAGTTCGCCTGCCACTGGGCCGCCGAGGGCGCCACCCGCTACACCGACGTCTGGGCCGGCCACCTCGCGGGCGGCAAGCTCCGGGCCTACCTCTCCGACCAGGGCCCGGTCTCCCACCCGATCCACCAGCCCATCCACGACGTCGCCCAGGCCGCGTCGATCTTCGACAACATCACGTACCCCAAGGGCGCCTCCGTCCTCCAGCAGCTGAAGACCTATGTCGGCGAGGACCGGTTCCGCGCCGGGATGGCCGCCTACTTCGCCCGTCACGCCTGGGGCACCACCACCCTCCAGGACCTGATAGACGCCCTCGCCGAGGCTGGCGACCGGTCCCTCGCCACTTGGCGGACGTCCTGGCTGGAGACGGCCGGCACCGACCGCTTCACCCTGGAGCACGACGGCGACACCGTCACCCTGGTCGCCGACGGCACCCCGCGCCCGCAGGTCCTGGCGATCGGTGCGTACGACCGCGCGGGCGACGCCCTCGAACGCACCGCGCTGGTGCGCGTCGAGGTCGCCGAGCCCCGCACCCCGGTCACCGGCCTCCCCGCCACGTCCGACCTCCTCCTGATCAACGACGACGACCTCACCTTCGCGACCACCCGCCCGGACGCCGCCACCCGCGACACCCTCTTCGGCGCGGCGGCCCTGCTGCCGACGGCCATCTCCCGGGGCGTGGCGGCCGCCACCGTCTGGGACATGCTCACGGCCGGTGAGGCCACCGCGGCGGAGGCCGGACACTGCCTCACCGCGGTCCTCGCCGCCGAGACCTCCGACGCCGTGATCGAGCCCCTCCTGACCCTCGTCACCACCATCGCCGAACTCTGGGCCCCGGACGCCGACCGTCCCGCGCTGACCGAGGCCGTGGCCGCCACCTGCCTGCGGCTCGCCGACGACCCGGGCCGCCGCCAGGTGGCCCTGCGCGGCCTGGCCCGCACCGCGACCGCCGAGGGACTGGCCCGGCTCCGCGAGATGGCCGGCGACGACGTGGACCTGCGCTGGCGCGCCCTGGTCCGCGAGGCCGAGCTGGGCGGCGACATCACCGCCGAGTCCGCGGCCCTGCTCGAACGCGACCCCGACCCCGACTCCTGGGTCCGCGCCCTCACCGTCCGGGCCGCCCTGCCCGACCCGGCCGCGAAGGCCGAGGTCTGGCGGCAGCTGGCCGTGGACCGCACCGTGCCCGTCCAGTCGGTCGGCGCGGTGGCGGCGGCCTTCTGGCGCCCGGGCCAGGACGCCGTGCTCGCTCCCTACGCCGAGCACTACCTGGCCGAGATGCCCCAGCTGGACCAGGGCGGCATGATCCCCGCGATGGTCTACACCTCCCAGCTCTTCCCGCTGTACGGGATCGACTCCGCGTTCGTCGAGAAGGCGCAGCAGGCCGGCCAGGAGGCGGTCCCCGTGGTCCGCAAGACCCTCCTGGAGCGCGCCGACACCGTTCTCCGGATGCTCCGCGCCCGGACCGGGAACGCCTGAGCCGTCCACCGATCCCGGCCCCGGGGCGGATCAACAGTCTCGGCGGCCGGGTCCCCGGTATCAACCGCTGTGGACAACCTCCCGCGCGGCCTGTGGAGAACTCGCCGAGCGGGGTCCTTCAGGCCTTCCCCTGTCCGCCGCCGTACCGGCCGTGACCTGGGACGCGGGCCCCGGCCGACCGGTGCGGCCACCGCCGCCGGGACCGGCCGCAGTGGTGATGGACACGTCCCCGGGCCGCGCCCCGGGGCTGCACCCGGCGGCCGGTGCTGAGTACCGTTCCGTGCGAGTGCCGGGCAGCGGCACACCGGGCGGCCCCGACGGGCGGTCCGGACGGCTCGGCGGTACCGGGGAACGGGGCGGCATGGACGCGTACGACGGCGACTCGGACGCCCGGCACGGGCCGGAGGGTCCGGGCGGCCCGCGTCCGGAACCGCGACCCGCCGCCGAACCCGCCGTGCTCGTCGGACCCCCCGTGCTCGTCGGACCCCCGGAGCCCGAGGGCCCCGGCACGCCGTCGGCACCGGACGCGGGCGTCCCCGGGGAGCGGCCGCCCGTCCCGCCCCGGACCGGCGTCGCCGCCCTCTCCCCGCGCTACCAGGTCGGTGCCGCCCTCGCGCTGGCCCTGGTCGCGGTCACCGTCTGCGTGCACCTCGGGATGGTGTTCCTGAGCATCGCGCCGGCGAACACCGTGACCAGACAGCACGGCAAGGCGATCGAGGACTGGGTGTACCCGGAGTTCGAGCAGAACTGGAAGCTGTTCGCGCCGAACCCGCTCCAGCAGAACATCTCCGTCCAGGTGCGCGCCGAAGTCCTCATGCGGGACGGCACCACGACCACCACCGGCTGGAACGACCTGTCCGCCGAGGACGGCAGGGCCATCGACGGCAGTCTGCTGCCGAGCCACACCGTGCAGAACGAACTGCGGCGGGCCTGGGACTTCTTCGTCACCACCCACGGCACCGACAACCGGGCGATCGGCCTGCGCGGCTCGCTGTCCGAGCAGTACCTGCGCCGGATCGTCGTGATGCGCCTGTACGAGGGCGACGCGACCAGCCGGAAGGGCACCGTCGAACGCGTCCAGGTGCGCTCCAGCACCACCAACGTGCCGCCGCCGCGCTGGAGCGGCGAGAAGGTCTCCGACACCCCGCTCTACCGGGTGCTGCCCTGGTGGACGGTGACGGCGGACGAGGCCGACGGAGGTGTGCGATGAACCGCGTCGTCCTGTGCCTGTCCCGCGCGATCGCCCGGGTCACCGGATCGGCGCTCGGCCCCTACCAGACAGCCGTCGTGCGGATCGGGTTCGCCGCCACCTGGCTGCTGTTCCTGCTGCGCGAGTACCCGCACCGCCAGGAGCTGTACGGCCCCGACGGCCCCTGGGACTTCGGTCTGGCCCAGCGGCTGACCGCGGACAACCACGCCTTCTCGGCGCTGCTGGCCTCCGACGGGCAGGCCTTCTTCGAGGCCTTCTACCTCCTGGCGGTCCTCACGAGCGTCCTGCTGCTGGTGGGCTGGCGCACCCGCACGATGTCCGTGCTCTTCATGGTCGGTGTGCTGTCCCTGCAGAACCGCAGCGTCTTCGTCGGCGACGGCGGGGACAACGTGCTGCACCTGATGTCCTTCTACCTGGTGTTCACCCGCTGCGGTCAGGTGTGGTCGCTGGACGCGCGCCGCGCCGCCCGCGCGCGTGCGGAGCAGGAGCGGCGGCCGGGCGCCGACCTGGTCGGACCGGCACTGTGGGCGTTCATCGGCGTCCTGCTGGTCGCGGCGGCCCTCACCGGACGCTCCGGCGGCGGCTGGCTGGTCCCGGCCGTCCTGTGGGGTGCCTGGGCGGGCGCCGCGCTGCGGTGGGCCGTGGGCCGCTGGGCGCGCACCGCCGAGCCCCGGATCCTGCTGGACGTCGTCGCCGACGTCCTGCACAACGGCGCCCTGTTCGTGATCATGGCCGAGGCCTGTCTGATCTACGCCACCGCCGGCTGGTACAAGATCCAGGGCTCCCGCTGGCAGGACGGCACCGCCGTCTACTACCCGCTGCACCTGGACTACTTCTCGCCCTGGCCGGCCCTGGCCGACCTGCTGTCCGCCAACGGCACCCTGGTGCTGCTGGTGACCTACGGGACGGTCATCGTGCAGGTCGCCTTCCCGTTCACCCTGTTCAACCGACGGGTCAAGAACGTGCTGCTGGCCGCGATGATGACCGAGCACGCGGTGATCGCGGTCGTCCTGGGCCTGCCGTTCTTCTCCCTCGCCATGATCGCGGCGGACTCGGTCTTCCTGCCGACGGCCTTCCTGCTCTGGCTGGGCGGCCGGGCGGCACGCGCGCGTCACCGCGTCCTTCGGCGCGGTGCTCCCGATCTGCCGGCCGCTCGCTCCCCGGAGGCCGACGAACAGCCCCGCGTAGGCTTCGGGGCATGACCGACCCCCTGGACCAGTGGGCGCGGACGGCGGACTCCGCCGTCCTGCTCGACGGCTTCCACACCCTCAAGCACGCGCTGCGCTTCGGCGCCCGGGTACCGGTGGCGGTCACCACGGACCGGGCCGCGGCGCTG
The DNA here is from genome assembly GCF_044767465.1 of Streptomyces sp. NPDC101237. Taxonomy (NCBI): domain Bacteria; kingdom Bacillati; phylum Actinomycetota; class Actinomycetes; order Kitasatosporales; family Streptomycetaceae; genus Streptomyces; species Streptomyces sp. NPDC101237. The sequence continues at coordinate 381,622 of NZ_JBIWNY010000001.1, forward strand.
GCCCTCGCGGACGAACTCGCGCCGGACGTGCGCGAGGCGCTGGCCGCCCTGCTGACGGAGGTGGACCGGCCGGCGTACGCGTCGCTGGTGGCCCGCCCGCATCCCACGGCGGTGGCCGCGCTGGCGGAACGGCCGTCCCGCGAGGCCAACCTGCGCGAGCTGGCCCGCGAGCCGCGCCTGGCACCCGTCGTCGTCCTGGACGAGCCGCGCAACCTCGGCAACGCCGGCGCGGTGATCCGCCTGGCGGCGGGCTTCGGCGCCACGGGCGTGATCACCACGGGCACACTCGACCCCTGGCACCCGACGGTCGTGCGCGGCGGCGCGGGCCTGCACTTCGCGACGGCCGTCGAACGGCTGACCGTCCCGGAACTGCCCGCAGGGCCGGTGTACGCGCTGGATCCGGAGGGCGAGGACATCCGGAACACGAAGCTCCCGGACCACGCCGTCCTCGCCTTCGGCTCGGAGCGGACCGGCCTGTCGGCGGAGTTGCGCGCGCGTGCCGACCACCTGCTTCGCCTGCCGATGCGCCCGCAGGTGAGCAGCTACAACCTGGCGACCAGCGTGGCCATGACCCTCTTCCACTGGAGCGCCCCGTAGCGGAACGGCGCCAGGGCCGTGCGCCGCTGTGCCACCTGGGCGCGACCGCTCTCGGCGGACGCGCCCACGCAAAGGCCGGGAACCGGGGCGGTCAGGCCTCCCGGCGTACCTCGATCACCCGGAAGCGGTTGGCCACGAACGCCCCGTCGCACAGCGCCGCGTTCGCCGCCGCGTTGCCGCCCGAGCCGTGGAAGTCGGAGAACGCGGCCGTCTGGTTCACGTACACCCCGCCGACCAGGTTCAGCGACAGCTGGGCCGCCTCCTCCAGGCAGACCTCCTCCACGGCGCTCTCCACGTCGGGGTCGACGGTGTACGCGCCGACCGTCATCGCGCCCTTGTCGCGGACCGTGCGCCGCAGCAGCTCCACCGCGTCGGCGGCCGAGTCGACGGCGACCGCGAACGACACCGGGCCGAAGCACTCGCTCATGTACGCGGCCTCGTCGTCGGGCTTGGCGCCGTCCAGCTTCACGATCACCGGGGTGCGCACGACCGCCTCCGGGAAGTCCGGGTTGGCGATCTCGCGGGAGGCGAGGGCGACCTCGCCGAGCCCGGCGGCGGCCTCCAGGCGCGCCTTGACGTCGGGGTTGACGATCGCGCCCAGCAGGGCGTTCGCGCGGGCGTCGTCGCCGAGCAGGCCGTCGACCGCGCGGGCGAGGTCGGCCACCACCTCGTCGTAGGTCTTGGGGCCCTCGTCGGTGCGGATGCCGTCGCGGGGGATCAGCAGGTTCTGCGGGGTGGTGCACATCTGGCCGCTGTACAGGGAGAGCGAGAACGCCAGGTTGGAGAGCATCCCCTTGTAATTGTCGGTCGATTCGACCAGGACCGTGTTGACACCGGCCTTCTCGGTGTACACCTGCGCCTGCCGGGCGTTCGCCTCCAGCCAGTCGCCGAAGGCGGTCGAGCCCGTGTAGTCGATGATCTTGATCTCCGGGCGGGTCGCGAGCGTCTTCGCGATGCCCTCGCCGGGGCGCTCCGTCGTCAGGGCCACCAGGTTCGCGTCGAAGCCGGCCTCGGCGAGCACCTCGCGGGCGACCTGCACGGTGAGGGCGAGCGGCAGCACCGCGCGCGGGTGCGGCTTCACCAGGACCGCGTTGCCCGTGGCCAGGGAGGCGAACAGGCCCGGGTAGCCGTTCCACGTCGGGAACGTGTTGCAGCCGATGACCAACGCGATCCCGCGCGGGACCGGCTTGAACGTCTTCGTCAGCGCCAGCGGGTCGCGCTTGCCCTGCGGCTTGGACCACTCGGCCGTGTCGGGGGTGCGGACCTGCTCCACGTACGCGTAGGCCACCGCCTCCAGGCCGCGGTCCTGGGCGTGCGGGCCGCCCGCCTGGAACGCCATCATGAACGCCTGGCCGCTGGTGTGCATGACCGCGTGCGCGAACTCGTGCGTCCGGTCGCTGATCCGCTTGAGGATCTCCAGGCACACCACCGCCCGCGCTTCCGCGCCCGCGTCGCGCCACGCGCGCCGGCCCGCCGCCATGGCGGGCAGCAGTGTGTCGACGTCGGCGTGCGGGTAGGTCACGCCCAGCTCGATGCCGTACGGGGAGACCTCGCCGCCGGTCCAGTCGTCGGTGCCGGGCTGGCCGAGGTCCAGGCGGGTGCCGAGGAGGGCGTCGAAGGCGGCCTTGCCGGCCGCCGCGTCCAGGCTGCCGTGCTCGCCGTAGGCCTTGGGGTGCTCGGGGTGGGGGGACCAGTACGCACGCGTGCGGATCGCCTCCAGCGCCTGGTCAAGCGTGGGCCGGTGCTTGGCGATCAGCTCGTGCACGGTGAGTTCGGCGGTCATGCGGGACCAACTCCTCGTCTGATGAGCTCCCCTTGAGCTCATGACCTGGGCGGAAACGGCCGGACAGAGTTAGAGTAACCGAACGATCGGTCGGGACAAGGGGGCCTGCCGCATCTGTGGAAAACCCCGTGCGGGAGGATCGCGCACATGACAGCACTCGACCTCAGCAGCCCCGTGGGGGTCGCCGGAACCGGCACCATGGGCCAGGGCATCGCCCAGGTCGCCCTCGTCGCGGGCCATCCGGTACGGCTGTACGACGCCGTCCCCGGGCGGGCCCGGGACGCCGCGGAGTCGATCGGAGCCCGTCTCGACCGGCTGGTCGAGAAGGGCCGTATGACGGCCGCTGACCGGGACGCCGCCCGTGCCCGGCTGCTGCCCGCCGGGGAACTGGCCGAGTTCGCGGACTGCACCCTGGTCGTCGAGGCCGTCCAGGAGCGGCTGGAGGTCAAACAGGAGCTGTTCCGGGCCCTGGAGGACATCGTCGACGGCGACTGTCTGCTGGCCACCAACACCTCCTCCCTGTCGGTGACCGCCATCGGCGGTGCCCTGCGCGGCGCCGCCCGCCTGGTGGGGCTGCACTTCTTCAACCCGGCCCCGCTGCTGCCGCTGGTCGAGGTCGTCTCCGGCTTCGCCACCGACGTCACGTCGGCCACGCGCGCGTACGAGACGGCCCGCGCCTGGGGCAAGACGCCGGTCGCCTGCGCGGACACCCCCGGCTTCATCGTCAACCGCATCGCGCGGCCCTTCTACGCCGAGGCGTTCGCCGTCTACGAGGCGCAGGCCGCGGACCCGGCCACCATCGACGCGGTGCTGCGCGAGAGCGGCGGCTTCCGGATGGGCGCCTTCGAACTGACCGACCTGATCGGCCAGGACGTCAACGAGGCCGTCACGCACTCCGTGTGGCAGGCCTTCTTCCAGGACGCCCGCTTCACGCCCTCCCTGGCCCAGCGCCGGCTCGTCGAGTCCGGCCACCTCGGCCGCAAGACCGGGCACGGCTGGTACGACCACACGGCCGGCGCCGAGCGGCCCGAGCCGGACACCGCCGAGCCGGCCGACCGGCCCGCCTACGTCGTCGCGGAGGGCGGCCTGGGGCCGGCGGCCGAGCTGCTCACGCTGATCCGCGAGGCGGGTATCCAGGTCCGCGAGGAGGACGAGGACCACGGCACCCGCCTGATCCTGCCGAGCGGCGGCCAGCTGGTCCTCGCCGACGGCCAGACCTCGGTGGAGTTCCGCGACGTCGTCTACTTCGACCTGGCGCTCGACTACCGCCGCGCCACCCGCGTCGCCCTGTCCGCCGGGCACGACATCCAGCCCCGGACGCTCAGTGAGGCCATCGGTCTCTTCCAGGCGCTCGGCAAGAAGGTCAGCGTCATCGGTGACGTCCCCGGCATGATCGTCGCCCGGACGGTCGCCCGGATCGTCGACCTCGCGCACGACGCCGTCGCCAAGGGCGTCGCCACCGAGGAGGACATCGACACCGCGATGCGCCTGGGCGTCAACTACCCGCTCGGCCCCTTCGAGTGGAGCCGCCGCCTCGGCCGCGACTTCGCCTACGACCTCCTCGACGACCTCCACCTGCGCGACCCGAGCGGCCGCTACGCGCCCTCTCTCGCGCTCTACCGCCACGCGTACGCCACCGAGAAGCGGGAGGGCGCCTCATGACCACCGCCAAGCGCGACACCTACACCCCTGAGACGCTGCTCTCGGTGGCCGTGCAGGTCTTCAACGAACGCGGCTACGACGGCACGTCCATGGAGCACCTCTCCAAGGCGGCCGGCATCTCCAAGTCGTCGATCTACCACCACGTCTCCGGCAAGGAGGAGCTGCTGCGCCGGGCCGTCAGCCGCGCCCTGGACGGCCTGTTCGGGATCCTCGACGAGGAGCACGCGCGCGTGGGGCGCGCCGCCGACCGCCTGGAGCACGTCGTACGGCGCATGGTCGAGGTGCTGATCACCGAACTGCCGTACGTCACGCTGCTGCTGCGGGTGCGGGGCAACACCGGCACCGAGCGGTGGGCGCTGGAGCGGCGCCGGGACTTCGACCACCGGGTGGCCGACCTGCTGAAGGCGGCCGCCGCCGACGGGGACGTCCGCGGTGACATCGAGGTGCGCCTGGCCACCCGGCTGGTCTTCGGCATGGTCAACTCGATCGTGGAGTGGTACCGCCCGGACGGGCGCGGCGCGACCGAGCGGGAGGTCTCCGACGCGGTGGCCCGCCTGGTCTTCTCGGGGCTCCGCGCGGCCTGACGGAGCCCGTCAGCCGCCCGGACCCAGGTCCTCCTCCTCGAACACCAGCAGCGTGCGGGTGCTGAGCACCTCCGGGATCGCCTGGAGCCGGGTCAGCACCAGCTCGCGCAACGCCCTGTTGTCGGGCGTGTGCACCAGGAGCAGCACGTCGAAGTCCCCGCCCACCAGGGCGATGTGATCCGCGCCCGGCAGCTGCCGCAGCTCCTCGCGCACGGTGCGCCAGGTGTTCTGGACGATCTTCAGCGTGACGTAGGCGGAGGTGCCGTGGCCGGCCCGTTCGTGGTCCACGCGGGCGCCGAATCCGCGGATCACGCCGTCCTCGACGAGACGGTTGATCCGCGCGTAGGCGTTGGCGCGCGAGACGTGGACGCGCTCGGCGACCGAGCGTATCGAGGCCCGGCCGTCCGCCTGGAGGATCTGCAGGATGTCCTGATCAATGGCGTCCAGCGGACGGGCGGGCGGCAGCCCCGCCCGGTCCTGCGGGCCCTCGGCCATTTGTTCAGGTGGCATGTCCCCCCGCCTTCCTCATATGGACGTACTGCATTCATTCCAGGTTGTGGAGAACCGTTTGTCCACAGCCTGCGGCCGCATGTAGCCAAAATGTGCCGACGACCGAACAATCGGTAGGTGAGACGGGTCACAGCCGACCCGTCTCCCAGCCACCCCCACGAGGAGGTGCCGTCATGACGGTCCTGGAGCAGCGAGGCGCATACCGCCCGTCGCCGCCGCCCGCCTGGCAACCCCGGACGGACCCCGCGCCCCTGCTGCCCGACGAGCGGCCGTACCGCGTCCTCGGGACCGAGACGGCCGCCGAGGCCGACCCGGAGCTGCTGCGCCGGCTCTACACCCGGCTGGTGCACGGCCGCCGGTACAACACCCAGGCCACCGCCCTCACCAAACAGGGCCGCCTCGCCGTCTACCCGTCCAGCACCGGCCAGGAGGCCTGCGAGGTCGCCGCCGCGCTGGCCCTGGAAGAGCGCGACTGGCTCTTCCCCAGCTACCGCGACACCCTCGCGGTCGTCGCCCGGGGCGTGGACCCCGTGGAGGCCCTCACCCTGCTCCGCGGCGACTGGCACACCGGCTACGACCCCTGTGCCCACCGCGTGGCCCCGCTCTCCACCCCGCTCGCCACCCAGCTCCCGCACGCGGTCGGCCTCGCCCACGCGGCCCGCCTCAAGGGCGACGACGTGGTCGCGCTCGCCATGGTCGGCGACGGCGGCACCAGCGAGGGCGACTTCCACGAGGCGCTGAACTTCGCGGCCGTCTGGCGCGCCCCGGTCGTCTTCCTCGTGCAGAACAACGGCTTCGCCATCTCCGTCCCGCTCGACAAGCAGACCGCCGCCCCCTCCCTGGCCCACAAGGCCGTCGGGTACGGCATGCCCGGCCGGCTGGTCGACGGCAACGACGCGGCCGCGGTGCACCAGGTCCTCTCCGACGCCGTGCGGCACGCGCGCGAAGGCGGCGGCCCCACCCTGGTCGAGGCGGTGACCTACCGCATCGACGCCCACACCAACGCCGACGACGCCACCCGCTACCGGGGCGACGCCGAAGTGGACGCCTGGCGCGACCACGACCCGATCCTGCTGCTGGAGCGCGAACTCACCGACCGGGGACTGCTCGACGAGGACTTCGTGCGGCACGCGCGCGAAGGCGCCGAGACCATGGCCGCCGACCTGCGCGAGCGCATGAACCGCGACCCGGAACTCGACCCGATGGCCCTCTTCGACCAGGTGTACGCCGAGACCACCACCCAACTGCGCGAGCAGCGCGCCCTGCTGCGGGCCGAGCTCGAAGCCGAGCAGGACGACCAGCGCGAAGGCGGCCACCGATGACGACCGTCGCCACCAAGCCCGCCACCATGGCGCAGGCCCTCACCCGCGCCCTGCGGGACGCGATGACCGCCGACCCCGCCGTGCACGTCATGGGCGAGGACGTCGGCGCCCTCGGCGGCGTCTTCCGCGTCACCGACGGCCTCGCCAAGGAGTTCGGCGAGGACCGCTGCACCGACACCCCGCTCGCCGAGGCCGGCATCCTCGGCACCGCCGTCGGCATGGCCATGTACGGGCTGCGCCCGGTCGTGGAGATGCAGTTCGACGCCTTCGCCTACCCCGGGTTCGAGCAGCTGATCAGCCACGTGGCCCGGATGCGCAACCGCACCCGTGGCCGGATGCCCCTGCCGATCACCGTCCGCATCCCCTACGGCGGCGGCATCGGAGGCGTCGAGCACCACAGCGACTCCTCCGAGGCCTACTACATGGCCACCCCCGGCCTGCACGTCGTCACCCCGGCCACCGTCGCCGACGCCTACGGCCTGCTGCGCGCCGCCATCGCCTCCGACGACCCGGTCGTCTTCCTCGAACCCAAGCGCCTGTACTGGTCCAAGGACACCTGGAACCCCGAGCGGCCGACGGCCGTCGAACCCATCGGCCGCGCGATGGTGCGCCGTACGGGGCGCAGCGCCACGCTCATCACGTACGGCCCGTCCGTACCGGTCTGCCTCGAAGCCGCCGAGGCCGCCCGCGCGGAGGGCTGGGACCTCGAGGTCGTCGACCTGCGCTCGCTGGTGCCGTTCGACGACGAGACGGTCTGTGCCTCGGTGCGGCGCACCGGGCGCGCGGTCGTCGTGCACGAGTCGGGCGGGTTCGGCGGACCGGGAGGGGAGATCGCGGCCCGGGTCACCGAGCGCTGCTTCCACCACCTGGAGGCGCCGGTGCTGCGCGTGGCCGGGTTCGACATCCCCTACCCGCCGCCGATGCTGGAGCGCCACCACCTGCCCGGCGTCGACCGCATCCTGGACGCGGTGGCGCGTCTGCAGTGGGAGGCCGAGGGCTGATGGCACAGGTGCTGGAGTTCAAGCTGCCCGACCTCGGAGAGGGGCTGACCGAGGCGGTGATCGTCAGCTGGCTGGTCCAGGTCGGCGAGGTCGTCGCCATCGACCAGCCGGTCGTCGAGGTCGAGACGGCCAAGGCGATGGTCGAGGTGCCCTGCCCGTACGGCGGTGTGGTCACCGCCCGCTTCGGGGAGGAGGGCGCCGAACTGCCCGTCGGCGCGCCGCTGCTGACGGTCGCCGTCGGCGAGGCCGACCCGGTCCCCGAACCGGAGGGCTCCGGCAACGTCCTGGTGGGCTACGGCACCGGGGCGCCCCCGGCACGCCGCCGCCGGGCCCGCCCGGCCGCACCGGACCGGGCCAACGGCACGGCGGCGCCCGCGGCCACCGCCGAGACGGCGGTCCACGCACGTGTGCCCGCACCGCCCGCGGTCACCGAGGGTCCGGTGCCGGTGATCTCCCCGCTGGTGCGCCGGCTCGCCCGGGACAACGGCCTTGACCTGCGCGGGCTGTCCGGCTCGGGTCCCGACGGCCTGATCCTGCGCGCCGACGTCGAGGACGCGCTGCGGGTCGGCGCGACCCGTACCGTTCCCCAGCCCGGACCGTCGGCCGCCCCGGACGACGCGGCGAACGGCCGGACCGGCATCCGTACGCCCCTCAAGGGCATCCGGGGCGCGGTCGCCGACAAGCTCTCCCGCAGCCGCCGGGAGATCCCCGACGCGACCTGCTGGGTGGACGCCGACGCGACCGAACTGATGCGGGCGCGGACCGCGATGAACGCGGCGGGCGCGTCGAAGATCTCCCTGCTCGCGCTCCTCGCCCGGATCAGCACGGCGGCCCTGGCCCGGTATCCCGAGCTGAACTCCTACGTCGACGTCGAGGCCCGCGAGATCGTCCGACTCGACCGGATCCACCTGGGCTTCGCCGCCCAGACCGACCGGGGCCTGGTCGTCCCCGTCGTCCGGGATGCCCACGCCCGTGACGCCGAGTCCCTGACCGCCGAGTTCGCCCGGCTGACCGAGGCGGCCCACGCCGGGAAGCTCACCCCCGGTGAACTCACCGGCTCCACCTTCACGTTGAACAACTACGGCGTCTTCGGTGTCGACGGCTCCACGCCGATCATCAACCACCCCGAGGCGGCGATGCTGGGCGTGGGCCGCATCGTCCCGAAGCCGTGGGTGCACGAGGGAGAGCTGGCGGTCCGGCAGGTCGTCCAGCTGTCCCTGACCTTCGACCACCGGGTCTGCGACGGCGGCACCGCGGGCGGCTTCCTCCGCTATGTGGCCGACTGCGTGGAGAATCCGGCGGTGCTGCTCAGGACGCTCTAGCGGCGGCGGCCGCCGGCCGCCCGGCAGATCACCCGCCCGCTATCGGTTCCCAGTGATCCACCCGCCCTCCATACTCGAAAGGTGACCGACACCGAGCCGCCGGCCTACGACGCGATCGTGTTGGCCGGCGGCGCCGCGAGACGCCTCGGCGGAGCCGACAAACCCTCCGTCCGGGTGGGCGGCCGACCGCTGCTCGACCGCGTCCTGACGGCCTGTGCGGGCGCCCGGAACACCGTCGTGGTGGCCGCCCCGCGCCCCACCGTCCGGCCGGTCCTGTGGACCCGCGAGGACCCGCCGGGCGGCGGCCCGGTCGCCGCCCTCGACGCGGGCCTGCGCCACATCACCGCCGACCACGTGGTCGTCCTCTCCGCGGACCTGCCGTTCCTCGGGCCGCGGACCCTGGAGAGGCTGTCCGCGGCCCTGCGCGGCACCGGCGCCGACGCCGCCCTGCTCACCGACGCGGACGGCCGCGACCAGCCCCTCGTCGCCGCGTACCGCACGGCACCGCTGCGCCGCGCCCTGTCGGACCTGGCCGCGAGCGGCGGCACGGGCGACGGCGCGACCGCCGGTCTCACCGGTCTCCCGCTGCGGCGCCTGACCGCCGTACTCGACCTCACCCGTGTCCCGGACCCCTTCGCGTCCTTCGACTGCGACACCTGGGACGACATCGCCGACGCCAGGGCACGCATCAGGGAGCATGGGCACGTGTTGGATGAATGGATCTCCGCAGTCAAGGACGAACTGGGCATCGACCTGGACGTCGACACCGGCGTCCTGCTCGACCTGGCCAGGGACGCCGCGCACGGCGTGGCCCGGCCGGCCGCCCCGTTGACGACGTTCCTCGTCGGCTACGCGGCCGCCCAGGGCAAGGGCGGCCCCGAGGCGGTCGCCGAGGCGGCCCGCAAGGCGGCCGCGCTGGCCCTGCGCTGGGCGGAGGAGGCGAACGCCGGACAGTCCGCTCCCGGTCGGCCCGCCACCGGCCCCGGGCCCGGCCGGTGACGCCCCCCGGCATCCGGGTCGGCGCGTCCGCCGGGAACACCGACGACGATCTCGACGTCGAGGAGGCGCTCGCCCTCGTGAGAGAGCCCAGGCAGCCCAGGGAGTTCGGCGAAGGGATCACCGGTGGCCACGGCCGCCCGCCCGCCGCCCAGGCCGAACAGGCCCACGGCGGTCCGCCGGAGCACCAGCACCGGGCCACCCCCTGGCCCCAGGCCCGCGAGGCCGCCGCCCGTGCCGCCCGCTCGGGCGCCCGCCGGGCCCCCGTCTCCCTGGCGCTCGCCGACGCCCTCGGCCTGGCGCTGGCGGCCCCGCTGGACGCGCTCACCGACCTGCCCTCCTTCGACACCTCGGCGATGGACGGCTGGGCGGTGGCGGGCCCCGGCCCCTGGGACGTGCGCGAGGACGGCGTACTGGCCGGGCACGCCCAGCCGGAACCGCTCACCGACGGCGAGGCGGTACGGATCGCCACCGGCGCCCGGATCCCGGCGGACACCACCGCGGTGCTCCGCAGCGAACACGGCCGCACCGACACCCAGGGCCGGCTGCACCCCATCCGCGAGGTCGTGCACGGCCAGGACATCCGCCCGCGCGGCCAGGAGTGCCGCACCGGCGACCAGTTGCTCTCCGTCGGCACCCTGGTCACCCCGGCCGTCCTCGGCCTCGCCGCGGCCGCCGGATACGACACGCTCACGGTCGTCCCCCGCCCCCGTGCCGAAGTCCTGGTGCTCGGTGACGAGTTGCTCACCGAGGGCCTCCCGAGCGAAGGACGCATCCGGGACGCGCTCGGTCCGATGCTGGCGCCCTGGCTGCGTGCGCTCGGCGCCGAGGTGACCGCCGTACGCCGGCTCGGCGACGACGCCAAGGCGCTGTACAAGGCGATCACCTCGTCCGGCGCCGATCTCGTGGTCACCACCGGCGGCACCGCGTCCGGTCCGGTCGACCACGTGCACGCCACCCTGGAGCGCGTCGGGGCCCAACTCCTCGTCGACGGCGTCAAGGTCCGCCCCGGCCACCCCATGCTGCTGGCGCGCACCCAGCAGAACCAGCACCTCGTCGGTCTCCCCGGCAACCCCCTCGCCGCCGTCTCCGGCCTGCTCACCCTGGCCGAACCTCTGCTGCGCACCCTCGCCGCCCACCCGGCCCCCGAGCCGTACACGGTGCCCCTGGCGGAGGCCATCCACGGACACCCCTACGACACCCGGCTCATCCCGGTCGTCCTGCGCGGTGACACGGCCCTACCGCTGCACTACAACGGTCCCGCGATGCTCCGTGGCATCGCCGCCGCCGACGCCCTCGCGGTCGTGCCGCCGGGCGGGGCGCAGCGGGGTGCGGAGGCGGAACTCCTGGACCTGCCCTGGGCCGCCGCGGGCATCGAGGTGTGTTTCACGTGAAACTTCCGGGCCATGACGCCATCGCCCGCCAGGCGGACGAACACCTGCTGTCCCAGCGGGTGAAACTCCCGACGAAAGTCGTGGAAGGCCCGTTCGTCCAGGTCAGCAAGCGACTCGCCCTGGCGCTGCTGGTCCTGGTCGCCACCGCGTTCATCGTCTACGCCGACCACGACGGCTACAACGACACCTCGGACGGTGCCGTCGATCTCCTGGACGCCTTCTACTACGCGACCGTCACGCTCTCCACCACGGGGTACGGCGACATCACGCCGGTCAGTGACGCCGCCCGGCTCACCAACATCTTCGTCATCACGCCGCTGCGCGTGCTGTTCCTGATCATCCTGGTCGGCACCACGCTCGAAGTCCTCACCGAACGCACCCGGGAGGAATGGCGCCAGAACCGCTGGAGGTCCGCCTTGCGGGATCACACCATCGTCGTCGGCTTCGGGACCAAGGGACGGTCGGCGATCCAGACCGTCTGCGTGACCGGGCTGAAGGCGGAGCAGGTGGTCGTGGTCGACCCCAGCGTCAAGGCGATCGACGCGGCCACCGCCGAGGGCTTCGCCGGAGTGATCGGGGACGCGACGCGCAGCGAGGTCCTGAAGCGGGCCGAGGTGCAGCGCGCCCGGCAGATCATCATTGCCACCCAGCGGGACGACACGGCCGTGCTGGTGACCCTGACCGCCCGGCAGCTCAACAAGAGCGCGAAGATCGTGGCCGCGGTCCGCGAGGAGGAGAACGCTCCGCTGCTGAAGCAGTCCGGAGCCGACTCCGTCATCACCAGCGCCAGCGCCGCCGGTCGCCTGCTGGGGCTGTCCGTGCTCTCTCCGGCCGCCGGCATGGTCATGGAGGACCTGATCCAGCAGGGCACCGGCCTGGACCTGGTGGAGCGGCCGGCGGTCAAGGCCGAGGTCGGCAAGAGCCCGCGCGAGACCGCCGACCTGGTGGTGAGCGTGCTGCGCGGACACCGGGTGCTCGGCTACGACGACCCGGCCGTCGGCGCCATCCAGCCGACGGACCGGCTGATCACGATCGTCCGGGCCTCTCCGGGCGCCCAGGTCGCCCCGGACATACGCCCGCTGCCCCGAGCCTGACCGCGACCTACGGTCATCGCCCCGGACCTGGCCGGGGCCGCGGCCGGGCGGGGAGTAGCGTCGCAGACATGTATGCGATCACGATTCCCGAACCTGGTGGGCCCGAGGCGCTGGTGTGGGACGAGGTCCCCGATCCCGTGCCCGGCGAGGGCGAGGTACTGGTCGAGGTGGTGGCCAGCGCCGTCAACCGCGCCGACATCCTGCAGCGGCAGGGCAACTACAACCCGCCGCCTGGCGCCTCCGCCTATCCCGGTCTGGAGTGCTCCGGCCGGATCGTCGAGGTCGGCGGCGGTGTCTCCGGCTGGTCGGTGGGCGACGAGGTGTGCGCCCTGCTCGCCGGCGGCGGCTACGCGCAGAAGGTCGCGGTGCCCGCCGGGCAGCTGCTGCCGGTGCCCGCGGGCGTGGACCTGCGGCAGGCGGCCGCGCTGCCCGAGGTGGCCTGCACGGTCTGGTCGAACGTCTTCATGATCGCCCATCTGCGCCCCGGCGAGACGCTGCTCGTGCACGGCGGCTCCAGCGGTATCGGCACCATGGCCGTCCAGCTGGGCAAGGCAGTCGGGGCCAAGGTGGCCGTGACCGCCGGTACCAAGGAGAAGCTGGACTTCTGCGCGGAGCTGGGCGCGGACGTCCTGGTCAACTACCGCGAGCAGGACTTCGTCGCCGAGGTGCGGCAGGCCACGGACGGCGCCGGGGCCGACGTCATCCTGGACAACATGGGCGCGAGCTACCTGGAGCGGAACGTGCAGGCCCTCGCCGTCAACGGGCGGCTCGCGATCATCGGCATGCAGGGCGGGGTCAAGGGCGAGCTGAACCTCGGCGTCCTGCTGGGCAAGCGGGCCGCGATCACCGCGACCTCGCTGCGTGCCCGGCCGCTCACCGAGAAGGCGGCCGTCGTCGCGGCCGTCCGTGAGCACGTGTGGCCGCTGATCGAGGGCGGCCGGGTCGGGCCCGTCGTCGACCGGGAGCTGCCGATGTCCGAGGCGGCCGAGGCGCAGCGGCTGGTGGAGGCCAGCGGACACATCGGCAAGGTGCTCCTCGTCGCCCCCTGAGCCGTACCGTGCCGCGCCGTGCCGCGCCGGGCGTCGGGCCGGGCCGGTCCCGCTAGTCCCGCCGCACCCGCAGGGCGACGAAGGCGAGGCCGAGGCCGAGGCCGATCAGGATCAGGCCGCTGCCCAGCGGAAGGATGTGCAGCACGGGCTCGGAGGCGTCGTCCTCGGCGGGGGCCGCGGCCTGGCGGGCGGGCTGCTGCCGGGGCGCGCCGGACACCGCGCCGGAGGTCCCGGACGGCTGTGCCGAGGTGACGGCCGGGCTCGGGGCGCCGGTCACGTCGTCGCCGGGCGCCTCCTCGTCCTCCCCCGGCTCGTCCTCGTCCTGGTCCTGTCCCTGGACCGCCGCCGCCGGGCCCTGGGGCCGTCCCGGCCGCATCCTGCCCTCACCGGCCAGGGTTCCGGCCCGGGACGGCTCGGCGGAGTCCGAGGCGCTCGCGGAGTCCGAGGGCGACGCCTCGGGATCCTGGGCGACCACCGGACCGGGGTCGTACGCGAAGGCCGTGCCGTGCGGCAGCAGAACCGTCGCGAGGACGAGCAGCAGGCGGACCAGCGCGAGCCGTACACCGCCCGAGGTGGGTCGTGGCCTTGGAGTCACGTCGGTGACCTCCTGGAACACAGTCGTCAGGGCCGACGATCACCAGCCTCACATCCGCCGACGGGCCCGGCACCTCTGGTTCCGCCGTTGGGTCTACGCCCGCTCGGGGAGGCGCGGCGTGGTGGATCAGCCGCGACGGGGGGCACCACGGTGGTGGGAGGCAGGGGTGCGAGAGAATGAACGCATGGAGATGCCGAGGAACGAACGGTCGCCGGAGAACCCCCCGATCCTGGTCGTGGGCCAGGACGGGATGGCACTCGGAGGCGGCAACGGGGACGAGGACTCCCGCCAGATCCCGGTGACGGAGATGGTGGAACAGCCCGCCAAGGTCATGCGGATCGGCAGCATGATCAAGCAGCTTCTGGAGGAGGTGCGCGCGGCTCCTCTCGACGAGGCCAGCCGGGTCCGGCTCAAGGAGATCCACGCCAGTTCCGTGAAGGAACTGGAGGACGGTCTGGCGCCGGAGCTGGTGGAGGAGCTGGAGCGGCTGTCACTGCCCTTCACCGACGACGTGACCCCGACCGACTCGGAACTGCGCATCGCGCAGGCCCAGTTGGTGGGCTGGCTGGAGGGTCTCTTCCACGGGATCCAGACGACGCTGTTCGCCCAGCAGATGGCCGCCCGCGCCCAGCTGGAGCAGATGCGCCGCGCGCTGCCGCCCGGTGTCGGCCACGAGGGCGAGGAAGGCGGGCCGGCGGCCGGCCGTTCCGGCGGACCGTACCTCTAGGACCGCCTTCCGGCGGATCCCGCCTCAAGGACCGTGACGGCGAAGGGCCCGGCGACAGCGTCGCCGGGCCCTTCCTACCGCTTCACGCCGGCCGCCGTGGCACCACGGTGCCGGCGTCTCAGCCGGAGGCCGGGTTGCCCGTCGAGACCCTGAGCTCGACGGGCGGCATGTTCTTGGGGTCGACATCCGTGCCGGCGGCCGGGAACTGGTCCATGACCGTGCCGTCGCCGAAGGTGTTCTCGTCCATGGAGGTGAGCTTCAGCCGCCAGCCGGCGGCCTGGAAGCACTCCTTGACGGACTTGATGTACTTGAACTTGAAGTCCGGCACCTGGATCTTGTCGGGGTCGTCGTACGACTCCTGCGGCTCGGTGCACACGGTCTTCTCGACCGTCTTCGAGGTGTCGGGCCCGCGGTAGCCCGAGGCCTGCGAGGCCGACGCGCTCGTGCCGGCGCCGCCGCTGCCGCCCTTGGTGTCGTCGCCACCGTCACCGCCGCCGCCGTTCAGCACCAGTGCGACGACCAGACCGACCACGGCGATCAGCGAGACCGCGACCGACCCGATGACCACCGGCCGGTTGCCCCGGCCGCCACCGCCGCCGGACGGCGACGTCCGCGTCGTGAGGTCGTAGGGCGGCGGGGTCGGCGCCTGCCCGCCGTACCCGGCCGGAGTCCGGTAGCCCGACTGCTGCGGGTAGCCGTACGCCGGAGCGGTCCCCGGAGCCGGGGTGCCGTACGGGTTCGGCGCCGGGTGGTAGGGCGTCTGCACCGGCCCCGGAGGCGTCGGAGCCGTCTGGTCGACCGGCGGGAACACCGCGGAACCGACCCCGGATCCGCTCTGTGTGGGCGGGATGCCCGGGACGATGCTGGGCGCGGCGGGCTGCAGCGAGGCCGCGACCCGCAGGCATGCGTCGCGCATGGACTCGGCGGTCGGGAAGCGCTCGTTCGGGTTCTTCTTCAGCGCGCGGGCGATCAGCGCGTCCACGGCCGGGGGCAGCGCCCGGTTGACCGAGGAGGGAGCGACCGGCTGCTCCTGGACGTGGGCGTAGGCGATCGCCAGCGGGGAGTCCGCGTCGAACGGCAGCCGCCCGGTGACCAGCTGGAACAGCATGATGCCGACCGAGTAGAGGTCGGAGCGGGCGTCCACGCCCCGGCCGAGCGCCTGCTCGGGGGAGAGGTACTGCGGAGTGCCGACGACCATGCCGGTCTGGGTCATCGAGGTGACCCCGGACTGCATGGCACGGGCGATGCCGAAGTCCATCACCTTGACGACCCCGCGCTTGGTCATCATCACGTTGCCGGGCTTGATGTCGCGGTGGACCAGCCCCATCTCGTGACTGATCTCCAGGGCCGCGAGCACGTCGGCGGTGATCTTCAGGGCCTTGTCGGCGGGCATCGCGCCGTGCTGCGCCACGTCCGCGTCGAGCACCGAGCCGAGCGGGCGGCCCTCGACGTACTCCATGACGATGTACGGCATGGTCGAGCCGTCGAGGTCCTCCTCGCCGGTGTCGAAGACGGAGACGATGTTGGTGTGCGTGAGCTTGGCCACTGACTGGGCCTCGCGGCGGAAGCGCTCGCGGAACGCCTGTTCCCGGCCCAGCTCGGTGTGCAAGGTCTTGATCGCCACCTGGCGGTCCAGGACCGAGTCGTACGCCAGGTGCACGGAGGCCATGCCGCCCGCACCGAGCAGGTCGCGCAATTGGTACCGGCCACCGGCCAGCGCCCGCCCCGCGTAACGGCCGTCGGCGCCGTCCTGGCTCATTTTCCCCGTCCCCCGTCGTGCGCTCGGGCATCCTTGTCGATCGAATGTCCCGTTCCTGGTCACGTCCGGGGCCAAGTCTGCCCGAGGGCACTGACACGTCAAGCGTGGTGCCCGTTCCGTGACCGTACGCGACAGAAGAGGCGCGGAAGCGTTACGACTGCCGTACGCCCGGTACACAGAATTTGCACGCCGCCTCGGGGTACCGGTTTGATGGCCCGTCCGTCCACGGGACGGAACCCGGACCTGGGGGTTGCGCTGAGGCTGTAGCGTGGCCGACGGAGACCGTGACAACACCGCGCGCACCGCGGGCAGAAACGACGGCGAGGACCGATGGCACAGACGCACAGCGCCCAGGGCCCGTCCGACCCCGAGGCGACTGGCGGCGGCATGTCAGAGACGCCGGAGATGTGGGGCAACGGCGGCCTGGTGGGCGACGGCCGTTACCGGCTCACGCACCGGCTCGGCCGGGGCGGTATGGCCGAGGTGTTCGCCGCGGAGGACGTACGGCTCGGCCGGACCGTGGCCGTCAAGCTGCTGCGCGCCGACCTCGCCGAGGACCCGGTCTCCAAGGCCCGCTTCACCCGCGAGGCACAGTCGGTCGCCGGGCTGAACCACCACGCGATCGTGGCGGTGTACGACTCGGGCGAGGACGTCGTCGGCGGCCAGTCCGTGCCGTACATCGTGATGGAGCTGGTCGAGGGCCGCACCATCCGTGACCTGCTGATCAACGCCGAGGCGCCCGGCCCCGAGCAGGCCCTGATCATCACCTCCGGGGTGCTGGAGGCGCTGGCCTACTCGCACCAGCACGGCATCGTGCACCGCGACATCAAGCCCGCCAACGTGATCATCACGCACAACGGCGCCGTCAAGGTGATGGACTTCGGCATCGCCCGCGCCCTGCACGGCGCCTCCACGACGATGACGCAGACCGGCATGGTCATGGGCACCCCCCAGTACCTCTCCCCCGAGCAGGCGCTCGGCAAGGCCGTCGACCACCGCTCGGACCTGTACGCCACCGGCTGCCTGCTGTACGAACTGCTCTCGCTGCGGCCGCCCTTCATCGGCGAGACTCCGCTGTCGGTGGTCTACCAGCACGTCCAGGACATCCCGGTGCCGCCGTCCCAGAACTCCGAGGGCGTCGCCCCGCCGGAGCTGGACGGCCTCGTCATGCGCTCGCTCGCCAAGGAGCCCGACGACCGCTTCCAGACCGCCGAGGAGATGCGCGGCCTGGTCCAGTACGCCCTGCAGATGCTGTACGACCAGGGCGCCCACACCGGCACCTGGAACACCGGCCCGGTCACCGTGCCCGACGGCCGGAACGGGGCGGTCGGCGGTTTCGCGGGCACCACGGCGATGCAGCACCCGATGGACTCCGCGGGGACCTCGCAGATCCCGCAGCCGATCCTGCCGGCCGGTTACGGCGGCGGTGACGACGGCGGCTTCGAGGGCCACGGCAACAGGGGCAGCGGCCGTGGCAAGCTGTGGATCCTGGCCGTCTTCGCGGTGATCGCGATCGCGGCGGGCGTCGCGCTGGCCCTGAACAAGGGCGGCGGCGACGGCGGCGGCACGGGGACGACACCGTCGCCGAGCGTCTCGCGGAGCGCCAAGGACGAGACGCCCAGCTCCAGCCCCTCCGACAAGGCCAGTGACAAGGCCACGGACACGACCACCCACACCAGCGGCTCGGGCGGCGACGACAACTCCCACTACACGCCCTCGGAGACCCCGTCGTACACCCAGTCCCAGACGCAGAGCTCGGACCCGACCGAGGAGCCGTCGAACTCGGCGAGCGCCTCCCAGCCCACCGACACCGCCAGCTCCCCGCAGACCGACCCCTCCGACACGTCGGGTGCGGACGGCGGCAGCGGCAACACCGACGAGGGTTCCGTCGCCGGCACCGGCCTCGGCAACCCCTGAAGGACACCGACGCCCCCGCGGGGCTGAGCGGCGGACGGCCTCACCGGACGAACGCGTCGCACACGGCGTCGTATTCGCTGGTCCACCACACGGCCAGCGCCGAGGCGGCCGGGAACTGCGGGTCCGCGCGGGTGTCGCCGCGCTCGTAGTGCCAGCGCAGCATCCAGAAGTCGTTGAGCCGTTCCCACCACACCCGGTGCACGGCCGCCGCCAGCTCCGAGGGCGTGGCGCCGGCCGCGCGCCGGTACGCGCGCGCGTAGGCCCGCACCTTCGCCAGGTCCAGCGGTCCCGAGGGGCGGACGAAGAAGATGGCGGCGGCGCGGACGGCCTCCTCCGCGCGGGGCTGCACGCCCAGCCGGTCCCAGTCGACGATCGCGGCGGGCGCGTCGTCCTTGTAGAGCAGGTTGAACGGGTGGAAGTCGCCGTGCACCCAGCCCACCGAGGCGCCGCGCGGCGGACGCCGGCCGGCGTGCTGTTCGAGGAGGGCGCGGCGTTCGAGCAGCCGGTGGCGGGCGAGTTCGTCGAAGGAGTCGGCGGGCCGGTGCCGGCTGACCCGGGCGAGCAGGTCGTCGATGAGCGTGAAGGTGTCGGCGGGATCGGCGCTCTCGACCGGATGGGGGCTGGTGGCGGGGCGGGTGCGGCCCTTGGGCGGCATCACGCGCTCCAGGCACGCGTGTACGGCGCCGAGGAGTGCGCCGAGCCGCGCGCACTCCGTGCGCGTGAGCTGTCCGCCGTGCCGGTGCCTGCCGTCGATCCAGGGGTGCAGCGCGTAGGCGTGGCCGCCGACGACGGCGACCGTACGGCCCTCGCGGTGGGCCAGCGGCGGCGCGACCGGGACGCCTAGGGCGGCCAGGCGCTGGGTGGCCAGATGGCGGCGCTCGATGGCGACCGGGTCGGCGGTGTCGGGGTCGAAGTGGTGCTTCAGGAAGTAGCGGCCGAGGGTCGTGCGGACGTGGTACCCGCGGTTGAGCAGTCCCTGTTCCACGGGCCGGCAGGCCAGCGCGGAACCGGCGGCGTACAGCCGGAGCAGGGCGCCCAGAGGGGGCGCATGGGGCACGAGGGGTGGTAAGCATGAGCGCAGCACGCGGCAGATGCTAGGGCACCGCCTGGGCCTGTGACCTGGGGGTTGTCGCAGGCAGTCGCTGTTGGTCACTTTCGGTCACGTGGTGGACGGTGACGGACCCGCTTGCGGGTCCGCCACCTTGGGTGCAAGGTGCCCGCCCGTCGCCCCTTCGGCCGCACGCTCCCTGAAATATGCCCATTCGCCCGATCTCGACCCGCGACACCTGACTCACCCGCGAACTCTTCCCGTGGCCCGGTGCGGCGGGATAACGTGCGGTAGTTCCGGCCTCCCGCAGGGCTCTGACCAGCAACCTTCCGGTCACTGTCGATCCACTGGGAAACCCAAGCGCAAAGTACTTGGATTTCCAAGCAAAATCGCAGGTCAGGAGGGGTTTCACAGAAATGTGGAGCACTGGGTAACGTGCATCTTGCAGGGCGCTCGCCGGGGCACCTGTCACGCCTGTTCCCGGCCGAGTGGCACCCACCCCGTGCCACGGGTGTCGGAAACAGGTGAGCCGCACTGGTTCACCCGGCAACCCCGGGGGCCGGACCGACGGAGGAGCACACGTGACCGTGGACAGCAGTGCCGCGAGCCAACCGCGACGCAGCGCCGCAGGCAAAGCCGGTACCACCGGCAGCAAGACCGGCACCAAGCGCACCACTCGCACCACCACGAAGAAGAGCACCGATCCCGAACTCGTGCAGCTGCTGACCCCGGAGGGCAAGCGGGTCAAGAACGCCGAGTACGACGCGTACGTCGCCGGGATCACCTCCGAGGAACTGCGCGGCCTGTACCGCGACATGGTGCTCTCCCGCCGCTTCGACGCCGAGGCCACCGCCCTGCAGCGCCAGGGCGAGCTGGGCCTGTGGGCGTCCCTGCTGGGCCAGGAGGCCGCCCAGATCGGCTCCGGGCGCGCCACCCGCGAGGACGACTACGTCTTCCCGACCTACCGCGAGCACGGCGTCGCCTGGTGCCGCGGGGTCGACCCGACCAACCTGCTGGGCATGTTCCGCGGCGTCAACCACGGCGGCTGGGACCCCAACAGCAACAACTTCCACCTCTACACGATCGTCATCGGCTCGCAGACCCTGCACGCCACCGGCTACGCCATGGGCGTCGCCAAGGACGGCGCGGACTCGGCGGTCATCGCCTACTTCGGCGACGGCGCCTCCAGCCAGGGCGACGTCGCCGAATCGTTCACCTTCGCCGCGGTCTACAACGCCCCGGTGGTGTTCTTCTGCCAGAACAACCAGTGGGCGATCTCCGAGCCGACCGAGAAGCAGACCCGCGTCCCGCTCTACCAGCGCGCCCAGGGCTTCGGCTTCCCCGGCGTCCGCGTCGACGGCAACGACGTCCTCGCCTGCCTCGCGGTCACCAAGCGGGCGCTGGAGCGTGCCCGCAGCGGCGAGGGCCCGACCCTGGTCGAGGCGTACACCTACCGGATGGGTGCCCACACCACCTCCGACGACCCGACCAAGTACCGGGCCGACGAGGAGCGCGAGGCGTGGGAGGCCAAGGACCCGATCCTGCGGCTGCGCCGGTACCTGGAGGCCGCACACCACGCGGACGAGGGATTCTTCGCGGAACTCGAGGCCGAGTCCGAGGCGTTGGGCAGGCGAGTGCGTGAATCGGTCCGCGCCATGCCCGACCCGGACAACTTCGCCATGTTCGAGCACGTGTACGCGGACGGGCACGCGCTCGTCGACGAGGAACGAGCCCAGTTCGCCGCCTACCAGGCGTCGTTCGCTGACGTAGAGGGGGCCTGACCATGGCGGAGACCGTGACAGTCAAGAACATGGCGCTCGCCAAGGCGATCAACGAGTCGCTGCGCCGTGCCCTGGAGACCGACCCCAAGGTCCTCGTCATGGGCGAGGACGTCGGCAAGCTCGGCGGAGTCTTCCGGGTCACCGACGGCCTGCAGAAGGACTTCGGCGAGAGCCGCGTCATCGACACCCCGCTCGCCGAGTCCGGCATCGTCGGCACCGCGATCGGTCTGGCGCTGCGCGGCTACCGCCCGGTGGTGGAGATCCAGTTCGACGGCTTCGTCTTCCCGGCCTACGACCAGATCGTCACCCAGCTCGCGAAGATGCACGCGCGCTCGCTCGGCACGGTCAAGCTGCCGGTCGTCGTGCGCATCCCCTACGGCGGCGGCATCGGCGCGGTCGAGCACCACTCGGAGTCCCCCGAGGCGCTCTTCGCGCACGTGGCCGGCCTGAAGATCGTCTCTCCCTCGAACTCCTCGGACGCCTACTGGATGATGCAGCAGGCCATCCAGAGCGACGACCCGGTGATCTTCTTCGAGCCCAAGCGCCGCTACTGGGACAAGGGCGAGGTGAACACGGAGGCCATCCCGGGCCCGCTGCACAAGGCACGGGTGGTCCGCGAGGGCACCGACGTCACCCTGGCGGCCTACGGCCCGATGGTGAAGCTCTGCCAGGAGGCCGCCGACGCGGCCGCCGAGGAGGGCAAGTCCCTGGAGATCCTGGACCTGCGGTCCGTCTCGCCGCTGGACTTCGACTCCGTCCAGGCCTCGGTCGAGAAGACCCGCCGCCTGGTCGTGGTCCACGAGGCGCCGGTGTTCTTCGGCTCGGGCGCGGAGATCGCCGCCCGCATCACCGAGCGCTGCTTCTACCACCTGGAGGCCCCGGTGCTCCGGGTGGGCGGCTACCACGCCCCCTACCCGCCGGCCCGCCTGGAGGAGGAGTACCTTCCGGGCCTGGACCGGGTGCTCGACGCCGTCGACCGTGCCCTGGCGTACTGAGGAGAGGGTCGTGACGACGATGACGGAAGCGTCCGTACGCGAATTCAAGATGCCGGACGTGGGCGAGGGGCTCACCGAGGCCGAGATCCTCAAGTGGTACGTCCAGCCGGGCGACACGGTCACCGACGGCCAGGTGGTGTGTGAGGTCGAGACGGCCAAGGCCGCCGTCGAACTGCCCATCCCCTACGACGGCGTGGTGCGCGAGCTGCGCTTCGCCGAGGGCACCACGGTGGACGTCGGCACGGCGATCATCACGGTGGACGTGTCGGGCGGTGCGGCCGCTCCCGCCGCGGAGATCGCACCGGCCGCCGAGCCCGCACCGGCGGCCGAGCCGCAGGAGAAGCCGCAGGCCCGCCAGCCGGTCCTCGTCGGCTACGGCGTGGCCGCCTCCTCCACGAAGCGCCGTCCGCGCAAGGGCCCGGAGCCGACGGCCGCCGAGACCGCGGCCGTGGCGGCGGTCCAGCGGGAGCTGAACGGCCACGGCCACGCCGTCGCCGCCCCGGCGGCTCCCGAGGCGCTCGTCGCGGAGCGTGCCCGGCCGCTGGCGAAGCCGCCGGTGCGCAAGCTCGCGAAGGACCTGGGCGTCGACCTCGCCACGGTGACCCCGTCGGGCCCCGAGGGCGTCATCACGCGCGAGGACGTCCACGCGGCGGTGACCGCCGTGCCGGCGGCCGCGCCCGCGGCGGTCCCGGAGCAGGCGCCGGCCGCGGTGGCGGCGGCTCCCGTGGCGTCGTACGACGGTCTGCGCGAGACCCGCGTCCCGATCAAGGGTGTCCGCAAGGCGACGGCCGCGGCCATGGTGGGCTCGGCGTTCACGGCGCCGCACGTCACGGAGTTCGTGACGGTGGACGTGACCCGCACGATGAAGCTGGTGGAGGAGCTCAAGCAGGACAAGGACCTGCAGGGCCTGCGCGTGAACCCCCTTCTGCTCATCGCCAAGGCGCTGCTGGTGGCGATCAAGCGCAACCCGGACGTCAACGCGTCCTGGGACGAGGCGAACCAGGAGATCGTGCTCAAGCACTACGTCAACCTGGGCATCGCCGCGGCCACCCCGCGGGGCCTGATCGTCCCGAACATCAAGGACGCCCACGCCAAGACGCTGCCGCAGCTGGCCGAGTCCCTCGGCGAGCTGGTGGCCACGGCCCGGGACGGCAGGACCTCGCCCGGCGCCATGCAGGGCGGCACGGTCACGATCACCAACGTCGGTGTCTTCGGCATCGACACCGGCACGCCGATCCTCAACCCGGGCGAGGCCGCGATCCTGGCGGTCGGCGCGATCAAGCTCCAGCCGTGGGTCCACAAGGGCAAGGTGAAGCCCCGTCAGGTCACCACGCTGGCGCTGTCCTTCGACCACCGTCTGGTCGACGGCGAACTGGGCTCCAAGGTCCTCGCGGACGTCGCGGCGATCCTGGAACAGCCGAAGCGGTTGATTACCTGGGGCTGAGAGCGGATAGGTTGAGAAGCGGGCGGTCGCAAATTCCTCTTGCGACCGCCCGCTCGCTCTCAGATCCGGTCCAGCACGTAGACCGGCGCCCCCTCCTCCGTCCCGCCCCGCGCATGGATGCAGGCGTGCTTGCGCAGCAGCCGGAGGCACTCGTTGACGCGGCGCACCGTCAGCCCGGTGCGGGCGGCGATCGATGCGAGCGGCTCGCGCAGTTCACCCTTCTCCACGAGGACCGGTGCGATGACGACGGCCACCGTCCACACGTCCTCGGTCACCGACAACCGCCCCCGCCAGTCCGCGAGCACGGACTCGGTGGTCGGCAGCGCCACCGGCGGGCCGTAGGGCCTGCGACGGTCTCGGACGAGTTCGTCGAGCCGGTCGGCGATCCGCTCCATGGCCAGCACCATGGCCTGCTGCACGGCGAGCGTGCTCTTCTGCAATTCGATCAGTTCGCGCTGCCCGTTCGCCAACTGCTCGTCCAGCTGCAGGTTGTGCGCCTCCAGCCGGACGATGGTCTCCGCGATCTGCTCCGGCATGGCGTACGCGATCGGAGCACCCGGCTCGGCGGGCTGCACCTCGGCCTCTTCGAGGGTGTAGGAACCCTCTCGCTGGACCGTCGCGATGACCTCGACGACCCACTCCTTGAAGGGGGCGCAGGCGGGCTTCGTGCAGCCGTTCACGAGAGCGATGAGACCCTGGAGATCGATGAGGTTCATGTCTCGGCGCCACTCTCGACCTGCGGGAACGCTGAGAGAGTGACCTCCAGTCACGCTCTCGAGACTCTCTCGGTGTTTCTCCGGGACGTGATCGGCGAGTGCCTTGCTGGGCGTGGTGTAGCCCAGTTCCTTGCACACGTCCACCGCCGGGAACCAGTGCGTTCCGTCCGGCATGGTCAGTCGTCGTACGCGGGCGCCGGTCGCCGCGTACACGAAGTCGCTGACGTCGATCGCCTCGTGGGACTTGGCGTGCTTGGCCTGCTTGTCGGGTTCGTTCATGGGAACCACCTCCGCCGCGGAACCTAGGGCGAAGAAAATCGAATATGCCAGTCAAATACTGTGATGTTCACGATTGCGAGGGAAGGTCGCCTGTTCTGCTGCGCCGGGGCGTTCGGGTGTGCGAAAGGCCCGCCGCGCGGATGCGGCGGGCCTTCGTCGGCTCGGTTCCAGGTGAGTCAGATCGTCGCGAAGCCGTAGTTCAGGAGCTTCGTGGCGTCCGTCGCGCGCTGGGTGATCGAGGAGGAGGCGAGGACGGTGCCGATGACCGTCTTGCCGTTGCGGGTCGCGGCGAAGACGAGGCAGTACTTGGCCTCGGGGCCGGATCCGGTCTTGATGCCGATGGCGCCGCTGTAGCTGCCGAGCAGCGTGTTGGTGTTGGTCCAGGCACCCATGGTCCGGGTGGAACCGGTCTTGGTGACCGTCTTCGCCGTGTACTTCTTCGTCTTGACGACCGCGCGGAAGTTGGCGTTCTTCATCGCGCTGCTGGCGATCTTCGTCAGGTCGCGCGGCGTCGAGTAGTTGTCGCCGTTGCCGATGCCGTCGAAGGAGTCGAAGTGAGTGTGGGTCAGACCCAGGTTCTTCGCGGCGGTGTTCATCTTGGAGATGAAGTTGGCGACGCGCTTGGCGCGGGTGGTGCCCGAGCCGTACGTGTCCGCGAGCGCGTAGGCGGCGTCGCAGCCGGAGGGCAGCATCAGCCCGTAGAGAAGCTGGCGGACGGTGACCTTGTCGCCGACGATCAGGTGCGCCTGGGAGGCGTTGTTGCGGACGACGTAGTCGCTGTATTCCTTCTGGATCGTGACCTTCTTGTCCAGGTTCAGGTTCGACTGCGCGAGCACGACCTTGGCGGTCATGATCTTCGTGGTCGAACCGGTGGACAGCTTGGTGTCCCCGGCCTTCGTGTACAGCGTCTTCGCGTTCGAGTTGTTCATGACGTAGCCACCCTTGGCCACGATCGAAGGCTTGGTGACCGCCTGGGCGGGCGCCGCGGTGAGGGCCCCGGTGGCGAGCAACGCGCCGGACGTGACGGCGACGGCGGCAGCCTTGCGCATGCGGGTGCCCTTAATGCCGGTAATCAAGTGAGTTACCCCGAGTCGAGTCGAATGCCCCTGTAGTGCGGCCAAGTTGAGGCGGCAGGGAAGTGCGGGCCGCACGTGTAGGACACGTAACTAGCACAGATGGTTGTGCGGTCGCTGAGGGAGACGTGGGTCACGTCCGCATGGTGGACGCGGCTCGGCATGTGTACGTGTTGTATCTATGCTGTGGGCATGAGCCTGGCCGTCAAGCAGCCCCCCGCCGCCGACCGCGTGTACACACACGTCAAGCAAGCCGTACTGGACCGTCACTACGAGGGCGGCACGCTGCTCACCGAGGGTGAGCTGGCCGAGGCCGTAGGGGTGTCCCGCACCCCGGTCCGCGAGGCGCTGCTGCGCCTTGAGGTCGAGGGCCTGATCAGGCTCTACCCGAAGAAGGGCGCCATGGTGCTGCCCGTCTCCGCGCAGGAGATCGCGGACGTGGTGGAGACCCGGATGCTGGTCGAGGAGCACGCGGTGCGCAGGGCCGTACCGCCGTCCGCGCTGCTCGTGGCCCGGCTGGAGGAACTCCTGGACCGGCAGAAGACCGAGGCCGCCGCCGGCGACCTGGCGGCCGCGGCCGTCACGGACCGCTGCTTCCACGCCGAGAT
This sequence comes from Streptomyces sp. NPDC101237, assembly GCF_044767465.1. NCBI lineage: Bacteria > Bacillati > Actinomycetota > Actinomycetes > Kitasatosporales > Streptomycetaceae > Streptomyces > Streptomyces sp. NPDC101237. Next base: position 407,878 of record NZ_JBIWNY010000001.1, read on the forward strand.
CGTCCGCGACGGCGGCAACGAGATCCTCTCCCGCCTCTACGACCAGCTCCGCGACCGCCAGCTGCGGATGGGCGTCGCCATCATGAACGCCCACCCCGACCGGATCGCCAAGTCGCTCACCGAGCACGAGGAGATCCTGGACGCGCTGCGCGCCGGGGACGCCGACCTCGCGGTCGAGCTGGTGCACCGGCACGTCGACTGGTTCGCGCACCTGGCGCGGGGTGAGGTCCGATGAGCCGCGGCGGTTCCTCGTTGCCCGGTGACCCTCCCCCGAAGGGGGCACCCCCCGGCGGCCGGCGGGCCGTCGCGGTGTGGTCCATAGGCGTCTCGGTCTACTTCGTCGCCGTCATCTTCCGGACCTCCCTGGGCGTCGCCGGTCTCGACGCGGCCGACCGCTTCCACGTCAACGCCTCGGCGCTGTCCACCTTCTCCATCCTCCAGCTGCTGGTCTACGCCGGCATGCAGATACCCGTCGGCCTGCTGGTCGACAGCCTCGGCACCAAGAAGGTCCTCGCCATCGGCGCCGTCCTGTTCACGGCCGGCCAGCTCGGTTTCGCCTTCTCCCCGTCCTACGGCACCGCGCTCGCCTCGCGCGCGCTGCTCGGCTGCGGCGACGCGATGACCTTCATCAGCGTGCTGCGGCTCGGCACCCGCTGGTTCCCGGTCCGGCGCGGGCCGCTCGTCGCCCAGCTCGCCGGCCTGGTCGGCATGGCCGGCAACCTCGTCTCCACGCTGGTCCTGGCCCGGCTGCTGCACGGCATCGGATGGACCCCGGCGTTCGCGGGCAGCGCGCTGGCCGGCGTGGTCGTCCTGGTCCTCGTGCTGTGCTTCCTGAAGGATCACCCCGAGGGGTACGAGCCGGCACCCTCCCCGCACCGGGGCGCCGCCTACGTCCGCCGGCAGATCGCCGCCTCCTGGCGGGAGCCAGGGACCCGCCTCGGCCTGTGGGTGCACTTCACCACCCAGTTCCCGGCCATGGTGTTCCTGCTGCTGTGGGGCCTGCCGTTCCTGGTCCAGGCACAGGGCCTGTCCCGCGCCACCGCGGGCGAGCTGCTGACGCTGGTCGTGCTCTCCAACATGGTCGTCGGCCTGGTCTACGGCCAGGTCGTCGCCCGGCACCACGCGGCACGGCTGCCGCTCGCGCTGGGCACCGTGGGCGCGACGTCGCTGGTGTGGGCGGCGACGCTGGTGTACCCGGCCGAGCACGCGCCGATGTGGCTGCTGGTGGTGCTGTGCACGGTGTTGGGAGCCTGCGGGCCGGCGTCCATGCTCGGCTTCGACTTCGCCCGGCCCGCGAACCCGCCCGAGCGGCAGGGCACGGCGTCCGGGATCACCAACATGGGTGGATTCGTGGCCTCGATGACGACGCTCTTCCTGGTGGGTGTGCTGCTGGACGCGACCGGCGACGACTACTCGGTGGCGTTCTCGTGCGTCTTCGTGCTCCAGGCGCTCGGAGTGAGCCAGATCCTGCGGCTGCGCGGGCGGGCGGCCCGGCGGGAGCGGGAACGCCTGGTGGCGAGCCGGGTGGAGACCGTGCACGTGCCCGCGTGACCGCCCCCACCGGCCGCTCCCGGGGATCCGCTCACCCGGCCGGCGGGACCGCCGTCGGAACGAGGGTGAGGTAGGCCAGGCCCAGCACGCCCCGGTAGGTCAGCCAGGACGACCGGTGGGCGTCCAGCCGGGCCCGGGTCTCGGAGGCCAGCGGATGCCCGGGACGGGCCGCCAGCCACACCTCCTGGTCCGCCTGGTACGCCGACTCGAACTCCTCCCACTCCGCGAGGTCCGCCGTCTCCGTCCACTCCGGGCGGAAGCCCGCCGCCACCGCCAGGCCGACCAGGGCCGCCAGGCCGTGGTGGTCGGTGGCCGAGGCGCCCGGCCACATGCCGGAGAGTTCCTCCTCGGTCGGGGTGCGCTGCCAGAAACCCTCGCCGAGCAGGACCCGCCCGCCGTCGGCCACCAGCCGCCGCAGCTCCCGCAGGGCCGTCTCCAGATCGTCGTCCAGCGCCTGGCTCGCCCCGAGGCACAGCACCACGTCGGCCGGTCCACGGCCGGTGCCCACCGCCGACTCCTCGGCGAACTCCACCCGTCCGGCCAGCCCGCGCTCCTCGGCCGCCCGCCGTCCCCGCGCCAGGTCCCCGGCGTGCACGTCCACTCCCACGCCGCGGGCGGCGGGCACGGCCTCCAGCAGGCGCAGCATCAGTTCGCCCCATCCGCAGCCGACGTCCAGCACGGAGGCGGGACGCGTGGCGGCGAGCCGCCGTACCATCGCGGCCGCGCGGGCCTCGGAGAGCGGGCCGTGGAACGTGAGCCGGGTCAGACGGGGCGGGAGGTCGCCGTGCGACGCGGTGGCAGTGGTCATGCCGGGCAAGGTAGATGCCGGCGGTCGCCGCGGCCCACCGAATTACCGGTGTCCGCCTTCGGCGTCCCCCGGGTGAGCGCGCACCGCTACGGGGTGACCGCGAAGTTCCGCAGGATCGCCGCCGTCAGCTCCTGGTCGCCCTCCGCCTTCACCCGGTCCGCGACCGCGTCCGGCGTGGTGCGGCCGCAGGCCAGGCGGACGTAGGTCTCCCAGTCGAGGGTGAAGACGGCGGCGGGGCCCAGCGCGGGCGTCGTCTCCAGGGTGCCGCGGCCCTGGATGTCGATGCGGATGGTGCGCAGGAACTCCACCGGCCCGTGCACGTCGAAGATGACGGCCGAACTCCGCGGGGCGTCGGCCTTGGTGGCGACCACCCGGGGCAACTCGTCGAGCAGCACGTCCCGGGCGATCTGCGCGCCCGGCGAGTCGAGGTTGCCGGGCCGGCCCAGCGCCGCGCGCAGGTCCTGCTCGTGCACCCACACGTTGAAGGCGTGGGAGCGCATGGACTCTTCGAGGGTGATCTCCGTGCTCATCGGCCCGCGCACGGTGCGCCCGGGCTCCCGCGACTCGTTGCGCAGCTGGCGGTTGCGGCGGATGACCGTGTACTCCAGCTCCGAGGTCATCTCCGGTGCGGTGTGGTGGCGCCGTACGTCGACCTGCATCTCCATGTAGCGCTGGCTCTCGTTGGTGACGTGGTAGAGGTCGCGCGGCAGGGTGTGGATAGGGCGCGGGTCGCCCAGCATCTCGCAGTCCAGCCCGATGACGTGGGAGACCACGTCCCGCACCGACCAGCCCGGGCACGGTGTCCGCCGGTTCCACTCGCCCTCGGGGAGGGGCGTCACCAGCTCGGATATCGCTTCGATGGAGTGGGTCCAGGCGTCAGCGTAGGGCTGGAGAGTGGGATGCAGACTCACGGAACGGGACCCCTCGGCGGTCGGTACTCGGGCAGGTTGTGGCGGCGCTGCCAGTGGGTGGTGGCTGCTGTCGGCGGGTGTCTTGAAACGCTAAGTTACGCTGCTGTGAGGCACCCCGGCAGTGCTTTCGTGTGACGATCGTAGGCCCGTGTGGACGGCTCGAATGCCAGGACGGTGGTAGTGTGCGCGCCTCGCTCATCCAGATCGATGTAAACGAGAACGAATCGGTCGAAGCGCGTCGGCGGCGCGTGAGCGCACTCGTGCGCGATCAGGCAGGCGCCGATCTCGTGGTCCTGCCGGAGCTGTGGACCACCGGCGCCTTCGCCTACGAGCGGTTCGCCGTCGAGGCCGAGCCGCTCGAAGGCCCCACCTTCGAGGCGATGGCGAAGGCGGCGAGCGACGCGGGCGTGTGGCTGCACGCCGGTTCCATCCCCGAGCGGGACCCGGAAGGCCCCCTCTACAACACGGCTCTCGTCTTCTCCCCCTCAGGTGAGATCGCCGCCGCCTACCGCAAGATCCACCGCTTCGGCTTCGACAAGGGCGAGGCGGTGCTGATGGGTGCCGGGCAGGACCTGGTGACCGTCCGGCTCCCGGAGACCACGCTGGGCGTGACCACCTGTTACGACCTCCGCTTCCCCGAACTCTTCCGCGCCCTCGTGGACGCCGGCGCCGAGACGATGGTGGTCTCGGCGGGCTGGCCCGAACGCCGGCGCGCGCACTGGACCCTGCTGGCCCGGGCGCGGGCGGTGGAGAACCAGGCGTTCGTCCTCGCGTGTGGAACGGCCGGGACGCACGCCGGGGTTCCGCAGGCCGGTCACTCGATCGTGGTCGATCCCTGGGGCGAGGTGCTGGCCGAGGCGGGCGCCGGCGAGCAGGTCCTGACCGTCGACCTCGACCCGGCCAGGGTCGCCGCCACCCGCGAGCAGTTCCCGGCGCTCAAGGACCGCCTGCTGGGCCTGGACCCGCCGGTGCGCCGCTAGCCCGTTGCCGCTCCTGCCCCGGTCCTTCTCCGGTCCTCCTCTCTGGTCCTCCTCGCGTCTAGTCCTCCTCGCGCTCCTTGTCGGCGAGGTGGATCACGCACACCGCCACGGCGATCAGCAGCGCCGGATCCGCGTCGTCGCGCACGACGTCGACGCCGTAGGTCTCCCGGACGTGCAGCCAGCGCCGGGAGATCACGGCCAGCAGTTCGCCGTCGTACTCCACGGCGAACTCGCGGTCGAGGATCTTGCCGCTGACGTCCAGCTCGGTGCCGTCGACCAGGTGGACGCGGTAGTGGTTGCGCAGCAGCGAGAGCCGCTTGCGTCTGATGGTGGCCAGCGGCTCGCCGTCCCGTTCGATCACCATGGTGTCGCGCAGGGCGAACATCTTCTGGTGGATGTCGACCAGGACGCGCCCCTGCCGGTCCTTCAGCTCGAACGTGTCCCGCACCCGCATGGCCTTGCCGTCGACGAGGAAGACCTTGTCGCCGTGCTCGTCCTCGATCCAGTAGTCCTCGCCGAAGCCGAGGATCCGGTCGCGTACCAGGAATCTCATGTCTCTACCCCTTCCCGGCGAACCGGCCCGAAACGCCGCCGGTGGTCCGTCGGGCCGAGCCCGCTCTCGCGCCGTGGCCGGTCGCGCGCGCCACCACGTCCGGGCGCTCCTCGCCGCGCTCGATCAGCCGGCAGCCCAGGGCCCCCGCTCCCCGGCCGGCCGGGTCGGCGGCTCGCCCCCGTCCCACCTGGCCGTGACCATCGGCCAAACCCTCGCCTGACCAGGGCGGACGCGGGTTGTCCACAGGGGCGGACGCGCTTTTGCAGGCAAGTGGCACTCTTGGTCCATGAGCGACACATCCCCGGCCCCCACTCCGCGCCGTGCCCGCGTCCGTGCCCCCGAGCTGATCGGCAAGGGTGGCTGGCTGAACACGGGCGACAAGCAGTACACCCTCGCGGACCTGCGCGGACGCATCGTCATCCTCGACTTCTGGACGTTCTGCTGCATCAACTGCCTGCACGTCCTGGACGAGCTGCGGGAGCTGGAGGAGAGCCATCGGGACACGGTGGTGATCATCGGGGTGCACTCGCCGAAGTTCGTGCACGAGGCGGAGCACCGGGCGGTCGTGGACGCCGTGGAGCGGTACGGCGTGGAGCACCCGGTGCTCGACGACCCGGAGCTCGCCACCTGGAAGCAGTACGCGGTGCGGGCCTGGCCGACGCTGGTCGTGATCGACCCCGAGGGATACGTCGTCGCCCAGCACGCCGGTGAGGGGCACGCGCACGCGATCGCCCGGCTGGTGGAGGAGCTGGAGGCGGAGCACGAGGCGAAGGGCACCCTGCGGCGCGGCGACGGCCCGTACGTGCCGCCGGAGCCCGAGCCGACCGCCCTGCGCTTCCCCGGCAAGGCGCTGCGGCTGCCCTCCGGGACCTTCCTGGTCAGCGACACCACCCGGCACCAGCTCGTGGAGCTGGCCGAGGACGCGGAGACGGTCCTGCGGCGGATCGGCGCGGGCGAGCGCGGCTTCGCCGACGGCCCGGCGGCCGAGGCCGCCTTCAGCGAACCGCAGGGCCTGGCGCTCCAGGACGACGGCTCGGTGGTCGTCGCCGACACCGTCAACCACGCCCTGCGCCGCCTCGACCCGGCCACCGGCGAGGTGACCACGCTGGCCGGCACCGGCCGCCAGTGGTGGCAGGGCTCCCCGACCTCCGGCCCGGCCCGCGAGATCGACCTGTCCTCCCCGTGGGACGTGGCCGTCTTCGGCGGCAAGGTGTGGATCGCCATGGCGGGCGTGCACCAGCTGTGGACGTACGACCCGGTCGGCGCCACGGTCGCGGTGGCCGCCGGCACCACCAACGAGGGACTGGTGGACGGGCCCGCGGCCGAGGCCTGGTTCGCGCAGCCGTCCGGGCTCGCCGCCACCGCCGACCGGCTCTGGCTGGCCGACTCCGAGACCAGCGCGCTGCGCTGGGTCGATCCGGACGGACACGTGCACACCGCCGTGGGCACCGGCCTCTTCGACTTCGGTCACCGGGACGGCGCGGCCGCGCAGGCGCTGCTGCAGCACCCGCTGGGCGTGACGGCGCTCCCCGACGGCTCGGTCGCGGTGTCCGACACCTACAACCACGCGCTGCGCCGCTACGACCCGGCGACCGGCGAGGTCACCACGCTGGCGACGGACCTGCGGGAGCCGAGCGACGCGGTGCTGGCCGGCGACGACATCGTGGTCGTCGAGTCGGCCCGGCACCGCCTGACCCGGCTGCGGCTGCCCGAGGAGGCGGTGAGGGTGGAGTCGGTCGCGCACCGCACCCAGCGGGCGGCGACCGAGGTGGCGCCCGGCCGCCTCCGCCTGGACGTCATCTTCCAGGCCCCGTCGGGTCAGAAGCTCGACCTGCGCTACGGCCCCTCGACGCGGCTCCTGGTGTCCTCGACCCCGCCGGAGCTGCTGCTCAAGGGCGACGGTCCGGACACGGACCTCTCCCGTGACCTGGAGCTGAACCCGGCCGTGACCGAGGGTGTCCTGCACGTCTCGGCCATGGCCGCGTCCTGCGACGACGACCCGGCGAACGAGTACCCGGCCTGCCATGTGCACCAGCAGGACTGGGGAGTCCCGGTCCGCCTCGCGGAAGGCGGGGCGGACCGGCTGCCGCTGGTCCTGGCCGGCATGGACCAGCAGGCCTAGGACCCGGCGTCCGCGTCAGGCGCCGTACCCGTTGCCGTACTCGTCCTGGTGGTGATGGTGCCGTTCCTCGACGACCGTCGTCGGCGGCACCATGACCCGCCGGCGACGGGCGATGTTGGTGAACGTGGCGACGCCGATGATGCCGACGGCCATCAGGATCAGGCCCACGACGTCGAGGTTGACGCCCTGCATGTGCCAGTCGGTCGCGAACGTGAGGATGGCCCCCACGGCGATGAGGATGATGCACCCGCCAAGGCCCATGAGCGTTGCCTCCCCTTCGGGTTCAGTGGTTCCGGTCCCCACCGGGTACCCAGGGGCGGGCGGTACATGTGCAACTACCCCTCCAGGAAAGCCGCCAGGGCGTTCGCGAGGTGGAACGGGTCGTCGGAGCCGCACAGTTCGCGGGCGCTGTGCATGGAGAGGATCGCCGCGCCGATGTCGACGGTCCGGATGCCGTGGCGGGCCGCGGTGATCGGGCCGATCGTGGTGCCGCAGGGCATGGAGTTGTTGGAGACGAAGGTCTGGAAGGGGACGCCGGCCTTGTCGCAGGCGGCGGCGAACACCGCGCGGCCCGAACCGTCCGTCGCGTAGCGGTTGTTGACGTTGACCTTGAGGATCGGGCCGCCGTTGAGCCGCGGGTGGTGCGTGGGGTCGTGGCGCTCCGCGTAGTTGGGGTGCACGGCGTGGCCGGTGTCGGAGGAGACGCAGACGCTGGCGGCCAGCGCCCGCGCCCGGTCCTCGTAGGATCCGCCGCGCGCCAGGACCGAGCGCTCCAGCACGCTGCCGAGCAGCGGGCCGTCCGCGCCGGTGTCGGACTGCGAGCCGGTCTCCTCGTGGTCGAAGGCGGCGAGCACCGGGATGCAGGGCAGCTCCGTGCCGCCCGCCGCGACGGCCGCGAGGGCCGCCGTCCCGGCGTGCACGGACAGCAGGTTGTCCATCCGGGGGCCGGCCAGCATCTCCTGGTCGCGGCCCAGGTAGGCCGGCGGTTCCACGGGGTGGGTCATCAGGTCCCAGCCGGTCACCGAGCCGGCCGGCACGCCGGCCTCCTGCTCCAGGAAGGCGATCAGGTCGCCGTCGCGGACGTCGTCGCCGAGACCCCAGACGGGCTGCAGGTGGCGCTGCTTGTCCAGCTTGAGCCCGTCGCTGCTCACCGCGCGGTCCAGGTGGATGGCGAGCTGGGGGACCCGCAGCAGCGGGCGGCGCACGTCGACCAGGCGGGTGGTGCCGTCGCGCAGGCTGAGCCGGCCGGCCAGGCCCAGGTCGCGGTCGAGCCAGGAGTTCATGAGCGGCCCGCCGTAGATCTCCACGGCGACCTGCCGGAAGCCGTGCGCGCCGGTGTCGGGGCGGGGCTTGACCCGCAGGTTCGGCGAGTCGGTGTGCGCGCCGACGATCCGGAACGGCGTGTGCGGCGCGGCGCCCTCGGGGACGTACCAGGCGATGATCGCGCCGCCGCGCAGGACGTACTTGCCGCCCGCGGTCCCGTCCCAGGCGTCCGTCTCGGCGACCTGCCGGAAGCCGGCCTTCTCCAGCCGTTCGCCGGCGGCGGCCACGGCGTGGTACGGCGTGGGGCCGGCCGCGAGGAAGGACATCAGGTCGTCGGTGTGGCCGCGGTCGAAGCGGGCTGGTTCGCTCATGCTCCTCACCTTAACGACGTACGGTGGCCCGCTCCCCGGCGAGGGAGCGGGCCACCGTGGGAGGTGGGGACGGCCGGATCAGAACGCGGCCTCGTCCAGCTCCATCAGGTCGAGGTCGACGTCGGCCGCGATCTTGCGGGCCAGGGTGACGCCCGGCAGCACGTTGGCCGCGAAGAACTTCGCCGCCGCGATCTTGCCGGTGTAGAAGGGGACGTCCTTGGCGGACGCCGTCTCCAGCTTCTCGGCGGCGATCGCGGCGCCCTTGAGCAGCAGGTAGCCGACGATCACGTCGCCCGAGGCGAGCAGCAGGCGGCTGGTGTTGAGGCCCACCTTGTAGATGTTCTTGACGTCCTGCTCGGTGGCGGCGAGGTCGGTCAGCATCAGGCCGACGATCGCCTCCAGCTCCACGGCCGCCTTCGCGAGATGCTCGCGGGCGCCCGCGAGCACCTCGCCGCCGGTGCCGAGGGCCAGGAACTTCTTGATGTCCTCGGCGAGGGAGTTCAGCGCGGCGCCCTGGTTGCGGACGATCTTCCGGAAGAAGAAGTCCTGGCCCTGGATCGCGGTGGTGCCCTCGTAGAGGGTGTCGATCTTGGCGTCCCGGATGTACTGCTCGATCGGGTACTCCTGCAGGAAGCCGGAGCCGCCGAAGGTCTGCAGGGACTGGGCGAGCTGCTCGTAGCCCTTCTCGGAGCCGTAGCCCTTGACGATCGGCAGGAGCAGGTCGTTGAGCGCGTGCTCGGCCTTCGGGTCCTCGCCGTTCGCCTCCTTGACCATGATCGCGTCCTGGACCGAGGCGGTGTAGAGGACGAGGGCGCGCATGCCCTCGGCGTACGCCTTCTGCGTCATCAGCGAGCGGCGGACGTCGGGGTGGTGGGTGACGGTGACCTTGGGCGCGGTCTTGTCCATGAAGTTCGCGAGGTCCGGACCCTGGACGCGCTCCTTGGCGTACTCGAGGGCGTTGAGGTAGCCGGTGGAGAGCGTGGAGATGGCCTTCGTGCCGACCATCATGCGGGCGAACTCGATGATCCGGAACATCTGGCGGATGCCCTCGTGCTTGTCGCCGATCAGCCAGCCCTTGGCCGGGTGGCGGTCGCCGAAGGTCATCTCGCAGGTGTTGGAGGCCTTGAGGCCCATCTTGTGCTCGACGTTGGTGGCGTAGACGCCGTTGCGCTCGCCCAGCTCGCCGGTCTCGAAGTCGAAGAGGTACTTGGGCACCAGGAAGAGGGAGAGGCCCTTGGTGCCGGGGCCGGCGCCCTCGGGGCGGGCGAGGACGTAGTGGAGGATGTTCTCCTCCATGTCGTGCTCACCGGAGGTGATGAAGCGCTTCACGCCCTCGATGTGCCAGGAGCCGTCCTCCTGCTGGACCGCCTTGGTCCGGCCGGCGCCCACGTCCGAGCCGGCGTCGGGCTCGGTGAGCACCATGGTCGAACCCCAGGTGCGGTCCACGGCGATCTGGGCCCACTTCTTCTGCTCCTCGGTGCCCTCCTCGAAGAGGATGCGGGCGAACGCCGGGCCGGAGGAGTACATCCACACGGCCGGGTTGGCGCCGAGGACCAGCTCCGCGTACGACCAGATGAGCGACGGGGGAGCGGTGGTGCCGCCGATCTCCTCGGGCAGGCCGAGCCGCCAGTACTCGGAGTCCATGAAGGCCTTGTAGCTCTTCTTGAAGGAGGCCGGGACCGGCGCGGTGTTGGTCTCCGGGTCGAAGACCGGCGGGTTGCGGTCGGCGTCGGCGAAGGACTCGGCCAGCTCGTTCTCGGCGAGCCGGGTCAGCTCCTCCAGAACGCTCTTGGCGGTGTCGGTGTCCATCTCGGCGAACGGGCCGGTGCCGTACAGCTTGTCGCGACCGAGCACTTCGAAGAGGTTGAACTCGATGTCGCGGAGGTTGGACTTGTAGTGCCCCATGGTGACGGCTCCGTATCCGGATCGGCGAGGCACTGAATCCCCGCGCAAGCTTTCACATACCAACGAGTGGCTCCGATGATGCTACCCGTCGGTAATAAGACGCAACCCCCACCGGGTGAAGTGTGAGAAGGGTCTACCTTCTCGCGCAGGCCGCGTGTCTCGGTAGGCTTGCGCGCATGTACGGCTACGACCAGAACGTCGGCGCACAGCAGCAGTACGCCCAGCCGCAGCAGCAGATGCCCGGCGGCCTCGGCGGGTACGGTCAGCAGCCCCCGCTCTACCCCGAGCCGTCTCCGCCGTCGCTCGCGGACGCGGTGCGCGCCTTCACCACGGGCCAGCTGACCGCCGAGGACTTCCAGCAGGTCTTCGCCACGTCCAAGGTGTACTGCCCGCGCGGCGACAACCCCGGCTTCCTCGCCCTGCACAACACCCAGCAGCCGGTGATCCCGATGTTCACCTCGCTGAAGGAGCTGCGCCGGTACGCGGGCAAGGAGTCCAAGTACTTCGTGATCACGGGCTCGGAGGTCATCGACCTGCTGCCGACCGGCTATGGCTTCGTCCTCGACATGGAGGGCGAGCACCGGATGGTCTTCGACGCGAAGGCGGTCGAGCAGATGGTGGACTTCGCGATGCGGCGGATGTACGGCTAGGTCCGGATTGGCGCCGGACCGCCGGTCCGGCGACTCGAAAATCCGTTCCCGCACTGTCATAGCGATGTCATAGGCTGCCCCCGTGCAGCCGCGCCCCACGCGCACCGCGCCCACGCGGTCGTGACGGGTGTCGCGCGGCGCTCTCATCCACCCGGCGAACCCGGGTTTCCTCTGGGGGTTTCATCACTGTGCGCATGCGCAGCACCTCGATCGCGACCTCGCTCGCGGTCCTCTTCAGCTCGGCGGCGCTGAGCGTCGTGGCGGCGGGGACCGCCTCGGCCGCGGCCGCCACCGTCACCAGCACCGGCGGTCTCGTCGTCGACGGCGCCCTCCAGCGGGTGTTCGCCGGCGACGCCGCGAACGGCCGGATCGTGGCCGCCGACTACAGCGGCACCCTCGTCGACGCGCACACCGGCTTCGGCAGCGTCGGCGACCTGGCCCTGTCGGACGACGGCACCACCCTGTACGCGGCCCTGCCGACGACCCACCAGGTCCTCGCCCTCGACGCGGCCACGCTGGACGTGAAGGCGACGTACGCCGTCCCGACCGACACCGGGCCCAGCCGGCTGGCCTTCGCCGGCGGCAAGGCGTGGTTCTCCTACGGCGACCAGTGGGACGGCGACATCGGCTCCATCGACCCGGCGGCGGACCCGGCGGGCGGCACGGACCCGGTGGCGATGGCGCAGTTCCCGACCGAGGGCACCTCGTCCGGTATCTGGGGGCAGGCGCTGCTGGACACCGACCCGACCCGGCCGGGCCTGCTGGCCGTCGGGGAGACCGGTATCTCCACCGACTCCATGGCGGTCCTCGACGTCTCGGGCGGCACCGCGAAGGTGACCGCCTGGTACGACGGCGACTACACCCTGAACAGCGGCATCCGGGACATCGACCTCGTCCCGGGCGCCGACCAGGTGCTGGTCAACGGCACCGACCGGGACGCGTGGGCGGACGGGAGGTTCGCCAAGGCCGGTGCCTACCCCGGCGGCTGGGACGCCGACGTGGCGGCGGACGGGCTGGTCGCCCAGACCGCCGCGGGCAAGGTCTCGGTCTACCGGCCGAACGCCACCAAGCCGCTGCGCGCCTACGCGGTCGGCTCCACCGCGGACTGGCCCGGCAGCACCGTGCGCTGGGCGCCGGACTCCTCGCGGATCTTCGCGATGGTCCCCAGCGGCAGCACCTTCACGCTCAAGGTCCTGACCCAGCCGACGCTCAACGTCCCGACGCTCACGGTCAACGCGCCGAGTTCGGCCGCCCGCGCCAAGAAGCTCACCGTCACCGGCAAGCTCTCGGCCACGGTCGCGCTGCCCGCCGGCACCAGGCTCTCCGTGACCCGCACCGACGTCTCCAGCCCCAGCGGCAAGGCGCTGCCCCCGGTGACCGTCAAGGCGGACGGCACCTACTCCTTCTCGGACACCCCGCCGGCCGGCGGCACGGTGACCTACAAGGTGGGCTACGCGGGCGACGCCGCGCACACCGCGGTCTCCGCCTCCGACAAGGTCGCGGTCTCGCGGGCCGCGACGGGCCTGAGCCTGAACAACAACGGCAAGCTGTACGACTACGGCACCGACGTGAAGTTCACCGCGCACCTCGGGACGACGTACTCGAACCGCTCGGTCAAGATCTACGCGGACCCCTTCGGCGGCGACAAGGGCAAGAAGCTGATCAAGGCCGGCAAGGTGGACTCGCACGGCAACATCGCCGCGTGGGTGGGCATGACCCGGGACACGGCCGTCACCGCGGTCTTCGACGGAGACGCCCGCTACGCCCCGAAGACCGTGAAGGCCACGGCGTACGCGCGGGTCAGGATCTCCACCTCGCTGTCCAAGTACTACAAGACGGCGAAGATCGGCTCGACGTCGTACTACTGGTTCCACAAGAAGACCGGTCCGGTGTTCAACACGACCATGACCTACTACCCGGGCCGAGAGCACCGCCTCGACCTGGAGGTCTACTACGAGGGCAAGTGGTACGCGGGCGACTCCGAGTACTTCCGGCTCGCCTCGAACGGCAGGACGGCCGTCCAGTTCGACGCGCCGGACGAGTCGGGTATCCGCGCGCGGATGCGTTCGGTGTACGTCAATGGGTCGTCCGGTGACACCGTGAACTCCACGACGTACGGCGCCTGGAAGTACGTCTACTTCAGCAACTGATCCGGCGATCCACTGATCGGCGGTGACCGGGCCCGGAGGGAATGTCCTCCGGGCCCTCGCCGTTAGGGGTGGCAGAAAGTTCAACGCTCAACTAAAGTGGGCGTACAAGGAGGAGCCAACATGCCTGCAGTGACCGTCGAGAACCCGCTGACCCTTCCCCGCGTGGCCGCACCGGCCGAAGCGGTGGCCCGTCCCGTGCTCACCGTCACGACCGCGCCGAGCGGTTTCGAGGGCGAGGGCTTCCCGGTACGCCGGGCGTTCGCGGGGATCAACTACCGCCACCTCGACCCGTTCATCATGATGGACCAGATGGGTGAGGTGGAGTACGCGCCGGGCGAGCCCAAGGGCACGCCGTGGCACCCGCACCGCGGCTTCGAGACCGTCACCTACATCATCGACGGCATCTTCGACCACCAGGACAGCAACGGTGGCGGCGGCACCATCACCAACGGCGACACGCAGTGGATGACGGCCGGTGCCGGCCTGCTCCACATCGAGGCGCCGCCGGAGTCCCTGGTCATGTCCGGCGGTCTCTTCCACGGCCTCCAGCTGTGGGTGAACCTCCCGGCCAAGGACAAGATGATGGCCCCGCGCTACCAGGACATCCGCGGCGGCAACGTCCAGCTGCTCACCACCCCCGACGGCGGCGCGCTGCTGCGGGTCATCGCCGGTGAGCTGGACGGGCACAAGGGCCCCGGCATCACGCACACACCGATCACCATGATCCACGCGACGCTGGCCCCCGGCGCCGAGATCACCCTGCCCTGGCGCGAGGACTTCAACGGTCTGGCGTACGTGCTGGCCGGCAAGGGCGCGGTGGGCGTCGAGCGCCGTCCGATCCACCTCGGCCAGACGGCCGTCTTCGGCGCCGGTTCCTCGCTGACCGTCCGCGCGGACGAGAAGCAGGACTCGCACACCCCGGACCTGGAGGTCGTCCTCCTCGGCGGGCAGCCGATCCGGGAGCCCATGGCCCACTACGGCCCGTTCGTCATGAACACCAAGGACGAGCTGATGCAGGCCTTCGAGGACTTCCAGAAGGGCCGCCTGGGCACCGTCCCGGCCGTCCACGGAATGACCGAGACCGGCCCGGAGGCGTAACACGGCAGCGGCTCCGAGAGGCCCGGCGCGACCACCGCGCCGGGCCTCTCCCCTGCCCGGACACCCGCCCGGCCGCCGGTTCACCCGGCAGGAGGTGTACGGCAGGGCGTACGGCGCCCGCGCGTGATCCGCTGGTCGCGTGTCCCTGTTGCCCGAGCCCGTGCGCCGGTTCGCCGCCTGGTGCGCCGTGCTGCTCCTGGCCGCGGGCGTCGGCTGGGTCTGCGTCCGGCTCTGCTCGGAGCTGCGCACCGCGGTGACCCCCGTCCTGCTCGCCCTGCTCGGCACCGCCCTGCTGGGGCCGCTGTACCGGCGGCTCGTCACGGCCGGCGTGCAGCGCTCCCTGGCCGCCGGCCTCACCTGCGTCGCCGTCGTCGCCGTGGTCGGCGGCGCGGTGTACATCGTCGTGGCCGCGCTCATCGACACCGGCGGCCAGATCGCCTCGTCCCTGAAGAACGCGGCGAAGTCGCTCGCCCGGCACTTCGGCGCCGCCGGGACCTCCCTCGACGACCTCGCGGGCAACGCCAAGGAGCTGCTGGCCAAGTTCGGCGGGACGGCCGCCTCCAACGTCATCAGCGGGGTGAGCGTGGTCGCCGAGGGCATCGCCGTGGCCGTGCTCGCGCTGCTGCTCGTCTTCTTCTTCCTGCGGGACTCGCACCTCTTCGTCGACTCCCTGCGGGCGGTGGCGCCCGGCGACAGCGCCGACATGCTGGAGGCCATGGCCCGCCGTGCCTTCCAGGGCGTCGAGGGGTTCATGCGCGGTACGACCGTCATCGCGCTGATCGACGCCGTCTGCATCACCGTCGGCCTGCTGATCCTCCGGGTCCCCGGCGCGGTCGGGCTCGGCGCGCTGGTCTTCGTCTTCGCCTACATCCCCTACCTCGGCGCCTTCATCTCCGGTGCGGTGGCCGTGCTGGTCGCCCTCGCCGACCGGGGTTTCGTCATCGCGCTGTGGGCGCTCGGCGTGGTCCTCGCCGTGCAGGTGCTGGAGGGACATGTGCTGCAGCCCATGATCCAGAGCCGGACCGTGCAGCTGCATCCGGCGGTGGTGATGCTGACGATCACGGCGGGCGCCTCGGTCGCCGGGATCCTGGGCATGCTGCTGGCCGTACCGCTCACCGCGGCCGCCTTCGGGGTCGTGCACGAGCTGAGGGCCCGGTACGCGAGCACCTGACGGTGCCCGGCCCGGCCGCCTAGGCGCCGTCGTCCCCGTGCCTCTCGTACAGCTCGAACCAGATGCTCTTGCCCTCGCCGCGCGGGTCGACGCCCCAGGCCTCCGCCAGGATCTCCGTCAGGACCAGGCCGCGGCCCGAGGAGGCCAGCTCGCCGGGGCGACGCTTGTGCGGGAGGTCGTCGCCGGCGTCCGTGACCTCGACCCGCAGCCGGCGCTCCGGTGCCTGCCCGGAGACCTTGGCGAGCAGCAGCGCGTCCGCGTCGGTGTGGACCAGGACGTTCGTGAGCATCTCGGAGACCAGCAGCACCGCCGAGTCGACCTGGTCGGGCGAGCTCCAGTCGTGCAGCAGCTCACGCACGTGCTGACGGGCCTCGGCGACGCGCTCGGGCTCGTCCTGGGCCACCGACAGCAGGGTGCGGCGGATCCGGGGCCGTACCGTCAGGGAGTCGTCGCCGCGTCCGGCACCGGGGCGGGACAGCAGCAGGACCGCGATGTCGTCCTCGCGGCGGTCGGCCAGCGGCCCGGTGGTGTGGTGCGACCTGGGGCCGTGCACGGCCTCGACCAGGCCGTCGGCCATCTTCTCCAGGTCCCCGTCGTGGTCCTCCATGATCTCCCGGACCCGCTGCCAGCCGCTCTCCATGTCATGGCCGCCGGTCTCGATCAGGCCGTCGGTGCAGAGCATCATGACCTCGCCCGGTTCGAGGGTGAACCGGGTGGTCGGGTAGTCCGCGTCCGGGTCGATGCCGAGCGGCAGGCCGCCCGCCGTCGGCCGCCGCAGCACCGTGCCGTCGGCCATCCGGATCGACGGGTCGAGATGGCCCGCACGGGCGATCTCCAGCACCCCGGTCGCCGGATCCGCCTCGACGTACAGGCAGGTCGCGAAGCGCGTGTCGGTGATCTCCTCGTCGTAGGTGATCCCGTGCAGGAAACGGGAGGCGCGGGTCAGGACCGCGTCGGGGCGGTGGCCCTCCGAGGCGTAGGCGCGCAGCGCGATCCGGAGCTGGCCCATCAGGCCGGCGGCCCGGACGTCGTGGCCCTGGACGTCACCGATGACCAGGGCGAACCGTCCGGACGGCAGCGGGATCATGTCGTACCAGTCGCCGCCCACCTGGAGGCCGCCGCCGGTCGGTATGTAGCGGGCGGCCACGTCCATGCCCGGTATGTCGGGGCCCAGCGTCGGCAGCATGGAGCGCTGGAGCCCGTCCGTCAGCTCCCGCTCCGAGTCGGCGATCCCGGCCCGCGACAGGGCCTGGGCCAGCATCCGGGCCACCGTGGTGAGCACGGACCGCTCGTCGGGCGTGAACGACACCGGATAGGCGAAGCCGGCCATCCAGGCGCCCATGGTCCGGCCGGCCACCGTCAGCGGCAGGAAGGCCCAGGACCGCCGGCCGAAGCGCTCGGCGAGCGGCCAGGTCACCGGATAGCGGGACTTGTACTGCTCGGGCGAGGAGAGGTACACGGCCCGCCCGGTCCGCACCACCTCCGCCGCCGGGTAGTCGGTGTCCAGCGGCATGCTGGTGAAGGGGCTGTCCTCGTCGATCTGCTGACCGTGATGGCCGATGATCGACAGCCCGTCGCCCTTGGCGCCGAAGACGGCCAGACCGTCCGGGGAGAAGCCGGGCATCGACAGGCCTCCGGCGACCCGCAGCACCTCCTCGGTGGACCGCGCCTCGGCCAGCGCCCGGCCCGCGTCCAGCAGGAAGGCCTCGCGGGAGCGCCGCCAGTCGCCGGTGACCGGATGCTGGGCCGCGGTGCCGGGAGACGGCTCGGAGACTTCTTGGATGGTGCCGGTCACCCGGTAGACGCGTTCCTTGACGTCGTACACCGGCCGGAACCGGCTGCGTACGGTCCGGATCAGCCGGCCCCGCTCGTCCATGACCCGCAGCCGTACCTCACCGAGCGTGCCCTCGGTGGCTGCCAGCCGGGTGATGCTGGTGTTCTCGTTCCAGTCCACGGGGTGGAAACGGGAGCGGACCAGGGCCTCGGAGAGGATCGACGGTTCGGCCGGCAGCCCTATGAGCCGCGCCGCCTCCGCGTCCGCGGTGACCAGCCCGGTGGCCGTGTCCCAGTGCCACAGCCCGGTCGCGAGGGCGGCAAGGACGTCCTCCACGGCGGGCAGGGGCTCGCCAGTTCGCATTGCCCCACTTTAGGAAGATGAGATCGAAAAAAGCTACTGATCACCGACCTGTTAATGGGGGGAGGCGGCCCTGGGGGGCCCGGTACGCTGGGTGGTGTTTCACGTGAAACACCAGGCTGACTCCACACCCCGATCCGCGAAGGCTGGATGAACCACGATGCATCGGTACAGGTCCCACACCTGCGGCGAGCTCCGCTCCTCTGACGTCGGCACCGACGTCCGGCTGAGTGGCTGGCTGCACAATCGGCGCGACCTGGGCGGCATCCTCTTCATCGATCTGCGCGATCACTACGGCATCACCCAGCTGGTGGCCCGTCCGGGCACGCCCGCCTACGATGCCCTGGACAAGCTCAGCAAGGAGTCGACGGTCCGGGTCGACGGCAAGGTCGTCTCCCGCGGCACCGAGAACATCAACCCCGACCTGCCCACCGGCGAGGTCGAGGTCGAGGTCGGCGACGTCGAACTGCTCGGTGCCGCCGCCCCGCTGCCGTTCACGATCAACGCCGAGGACGGGGTCAACGAGGAGCGGCGCCTCGAGTACCGCTTCCTGGACCTGCGCCGCGAGCGCATGCACCGCAACATCATGCTGCGGACGGCCGTGATCTCGGCCATCCGCCACAAGATGGTCGCCCTCGGCTTCAACGAGATGGCCACCCCGATCCTCACCGCGACCTCCCCCGAGGGCGCCCGTGACTTCGTGGTGCCCTCCCGCCTGCACCCGGGCAAGTTCTACGCGCTGCCGCAGGCCCCGCAGCAGTTCAAGCAGCTGCTGATGATCTCCGGCTTCGACCGCTACTTCCAGATCGCGCCCTGCTTCCGCGACGAGGACGCCCGCGCCGACCGCTCGCCGGGCGAGTTCTACCAGCTCGACGTCGAGATGAGCTTCGTCGAGCAGGAGGACGTCTTCCGCCCGATCGAGCAGCTGATGACCGAGCTGTTCACGGAGTTCGGCGGCGGACACGAGGTCACCTCGCCGTTCCCGCGGATCCCGTTCCGCGAGGCCATGCTCAAGTACGGCTCCGACAAGCCGGACCTGCGCGCCCAGCTCGAACTGGTCGACATCACCGACATCTTCGAGGGCTCCGAGTTCAAGGCCTTCGCCGGCAAGCACGTCCGCGCGCTGCCGGTGCCGGCGGTCCAGGACCAGCCCCGCAAGTTCTTCGACCAGCTCGGCGACTACGCCGTCTCGCAGGGCGCCAAGGGCCTGGCCTGGGTCCGCGTCGCCGAGGACGGCTCGCTGTCCGGCCCGATCGCCAAGTTCCTCACCGAGGAGAACGTCGCCGAGCTGACCAAGCGGCTCCAGCTGGCCGCCGGTCACGCCGTCTTCTTCGGCGCGGGCGAGTTCGACGAGGTCTCGAAAATCATGGGTGCGGTGCGGGTCGAGGCCGCCAAGCGCGCCGGGCACTTCGAGGAGAACGTCTTCCGGTTCTGCTGGATCGTCGACTTCCCGATGTTCGAGAAGGACGAGGAGACCGGTCGGATCGACTTCTCCCACAACCCGTTCTCCATGCCCCAGGGCGGCATGGAGGCCCTGGAGACCCAGGACCCGCTGGACATCCTCGCCTGGCAGTACGACATCGTCTGCAACGGCGTCGAGCTGTCCTCCGGCGCCATCCGGAACCACGAGCCGGACATCATGCTCAAGGCGTTCGGCATCGCGGGCTACGACGAGGAGACCGTCGAGCGCGAGTTCGCCGGCATGCTGCGCGCGCTGCGCTTCGGCGCCCCGCCGCACGGTGGCATCGCCCCGGGCATCGACCGCATCGTGATGCTCCTCGCCGACGAGCCCAACATCCGCGAGACCATCGCCTTCCCGCTCAACGGCAACGCCCAGGACCTGATGATGGGCGCGCCGACCGAGCTGGAGGAGGCCCGCCTGCGCGAGCTGCACCTCTCCATCCGGAAGCCGCAGCCGAAGTAGCGGCCGCCCCGAGGTCGATTCTCGGCCCCCTTGCGCACGGGAGTGCGCAAGGGGGCCTTTTTCTGGAGTCGTTGGCACCGAGAGGCCTCGCGGCCCCAACAGGACGACGGAGTTGAAGGTCCCTCCTGCATCAACGCGGACAAGCTCCGCCAGGACGTCACCGAGGACCAGGAGGGCATCCCCCTGCACCTCACCCCCAAGGTGATCGACACCGAGACCTGCGAGCCGCACGGCGGGAGATCCAGGAGGCGGGCGCCCGGGACTCGTGCATGAGCCGCCGGGCGTCCGCGCGCCGTTCATCCCGGCCGGGTCACGTGTCGTACGTGCCGTCCCAGGGCTCCGTGAAGCCCAGGTTGTCCGGGTAGAGCTCGGCCCAGCCTCCGTCGTCGTCCTCCTTGGCGACCAGGCCGAAGAACACGCCGTCCACCGTGAGCTGGAACGGGCGTATCGCGATGTCCGTGTACGTCCGCTTCGGAAGGCTGCGCAGCATGCCCGCGAGGTGCGCGCGGGCCCGCGTCAGCACCGAGTCGGCGCCGTCCGGGTCGCGCTGCCGCTCGGCCCAGCTGCCCGCGCACCAGATCTGCGAGTCGCGGTAGTGGCCGTCGCCGTCGAAGAGATGCAGCACCGCGTAGAGCCGTTTCTGCTCCTCCCAGCCCTCGTCGAGCCGGAACCCCTCGGGGAACGCGTACGTGACCGACGCCAGGAACTGTCCGTCGGAATAGCGGCCGATCGCATCGGTACGGCCGTGTGGCTCGTAGGCGATCGGGATGAACTCAGGGGTCATGGCGAAACCATACGGAGGTGTCGTGGGTGTGCGGGGATCGGGGCGGCCCGTTCCCGCGCCGGTCTCTTCGGCAGGCAAACAACTGCCCGCGTCAACTTTTGCCGCCTGCCCCTGGGATGGGCACCACCCTGGGGAAAAATTCACGGCATCGTTGTCGACCTGCACAACAGGAGGGAGAGGGCTGCGCCGTTGAGGGCCTGTTCGGTGGACCGCGCGACGCCCGTGGCCTGCCTGGTCGGCTCGGGAGATGCGGCGCAGGGCGGGAAATGGAGCCACGGGTGTGCATGTCAGGGCGCTGAGGCGTGCGGGAGGGGGCTGGTCAGGTCCCCTCGGGGAGATGGGATCGGCAGTCTCGGCAGCGGCCGGGGGTTGGTGCGCGGAAAGGGCGGTCGCAGCCGTCGCAGGTCTGGAAGGGGTGTCTGGGCTCCGGGGCGGTTGCGGTGGGGGAACGGAACGCGGGCAGCGGTGGGAGTTGCGCGGCCAGGCGGTGGGCCAGGAAGGCGGCCGGGCGGATCAGGGGTTCGTTCGGCAGGTTCTCGGTGAGCGCGTGGCGTACGGCTGTCGGGGCGATGTCGCGCTCCAGCCAGGCGGCGACACCGGGCGCGAGGTGCTCGGCGTCGGTGGCCGAGAGGAGCAGGCGGGGGTCGCGGCGACGGAGGCCGGCGAGCACGTCGAGGGCTGTCTGGAGGAGGGCGGGGGCGCCGATCGAGGGCTGCGGTACGGCGGGGAGGTGCTTGCGGGGAGGGGGCTTGTCGGTGGGGGCCGCGCGGCGGGTGGTCGTGGTGCGGGGTTCGGCGGAGGCGGACCCGTGCCCAGGCTTGTTGCAGGACACCGTGCGGGTGACGATGCGGCCCGTGGACGTGCGCTCGCGGGTGCGGCGGAGGTAGCCGTGGGTTTCGAGTTCGTTCAGGGCGCTGGCGATGCGGGTGGGCCCCTCGGGGAAGCGGCAGGCGAGGGTCTTGATGTCGACGGCGGTGCCGGGTCGTACCGACTGGATGTAGGTGGCCAGCCCGATGGCGAGCAGCGACAGCTCCGGGTGCTGGGCGAGGTGGTTGCCGATCACGACGAAGTTCTCGGTGTGGCGGGCGTTGTCGTGAACGACGCCGGAGTGCGGCCGCGCGGGAGGGTGGTTTTTCCCCGGGATTCGGGACTGGGCGGGCGAGGGCGCGCTAGGGTTTTCGGTATCCATCGGGAAGCTCCTACTTCCTCGGTGGTCAGGCCCCCGCACTGGGATTGCTACTCCCGGCGGGGGCCGTCGCATGTCCGGGTCGGGCCTTGCTGCGCTGAGCGTAGGGCAGGCAACCGGTCCCGAATCCAGCTGAGTTGGACATATTCACTCGCGGGAGTGAGTTTGCCCGGCGGGAGGGAGGGAGGGGTGGGGTTGGGTGGGGTGCTTTCTCCCCGATGGGTGGTGCATAGGGAGCGCAGGTCCGACCGGAGCGTGGCGGGTCAGGCTCCGGCGATGTCCGTCGCGGGGAGGCCGAGTTCGGCCCACGGCCGGATCCGCCTGCCGGGGGGAGCGGCGGCGCTGGCGCCTACGGTGACTGTCCTGGCGTTGTCCGGTGGTGTCCGGGATTGTCTCTCGTTGATCTCCCCGGCTCGTCGTGCCGAGGGGTCGGCCGAAGGCCCGGCGGAGAGGGTCCTCCCGCCGGGCCTTCGATGTGCGTGCGGTGCGGGGCTACTCGGCGACCGCGCCGCCGAACCGCTCCTTGTACGTCTCCAGGTCCTCGTCCGTGAGCTTGGCGAAGAGGACCGGCGGGACGGTGAAGGGGGTGCCGGCGGGGACGGCGACCAGCGCCTTCGCCTCCTCGGCGGTGACCCAGGCAGCGGTGTCGTCGCCGAGCGCGAACGCCTCGCGCATCGTCTTCGCCGTGGCCGGGATGAAGGGCTCCGAGACCACCGCGTAGAGGTGGATCAGGTTCATCGCCGTACGCAGGGTCAGGGCCGCGCCGTCCTTGTCCGTCTTGATCTCCAGCCAGGGAGCCTTCTCCTCCAGGTAGGAGTTGCCGGCCGACCACAGGGCGCGCAGGGCCGCGGCCGCCTTGCGGAACTGGAGGGACTCCATCTGCGACTCGTACTCGGCGAGGAGCTCCGCGATCTGGCCGCCCAGCTTGGCCTCCGCCTCGCCGGGCTCGCCGCCCGCCGGGACCTCCTCGCCGAACCGCTTCTTGGAGAAGGACAGGACGCGGTTGACGAAGTTGCCGAGGGTGTCGGCCAGGTCCTTGTTCACCGTGGCGGTGAAGTGCTCCCAGGTGAAGGACGAGTCGTCCGACTCCGGGGCGTTGGCGATCAGGAAGTAGCGCCAGTAGTCGGCCGGGAGGATGGCGAGGGCCTGGTCGGTGAAGACACCGCGCTTCTGGCTCGTGGAGAACTTGCCGCCGTAGTACGTCAGCCAGTTGAAGGCCTTGACGTAGTCGACCTTCTTCCACGGTTCGCGCACGCCGAGCTCGGTGGCCGGGAACATCACCGTGTGGAACGGGACGTTGTCCTTCGCCATGAACTCCGTGTAGCGGACGTCGGTGTCGACGTCGTACCACCAGGACTTCCAGTCGCGGTCGGCCGGATTCTGGTCGGCCCACTCCTTCGTCGCGCCGATGTACTCGATCGGGGCGTCGAACCAGACGTAGAACACCTTGCCCTCGGCCGCCAGCTCCGGCCAGGTGTCGGCCGGGACCGGGACGCCCCAGTCCAGGTCGCGGGTGATGGCGCGGTCGTGCAGGCCCTCGGTCAGCCACTTGTGGGCGATGGAGGAGGCCAGCTGCGGCCAGTCCTTGTCGTGCTTCGAGACCCACTCGCGGACCTCGTTCTCCAGCTTGGACTGGAGCAGGAAGAGGTGCTTGGTCTCACGGATCTCCAGGTCGGTGGAGCCGGAGATCGCCGAGCGCGGGTTGATCAGGTCGGTCGGGTCGAGCACGCGGGTGCAGTTCTCGCACTGGTCGCCGCGGGCCTTGTCGTAGCCGCAGTGCGGACAGGTGCCCTCGACGTAGCGGTCCGGCAGGAAGCGGCCGTCGACCGGGGAGTACACCTGGCGGATCGCGCGCTCCTCGATGAAGCCGTTCTCGTTCAGGCGGCGCGCGAAGTGCTGGGTGATCTCGCGGTTCTCGGCGCTGGAGCTGCGGCCGAAGTAGTCGAAGGCGAGCGCGAAGCCGTCGTAGACCGCCTTCTGGGCGTCGTGGGCCTGCGCGCAGAACTCGTCGACCGGGAGTCCCTGCTCCTTGGCGGCGAGTTCGGCGGGGGTGCCGTGCTCGTCCGTCGCGCAGATGTAGAGGACCTCGTGGCCGCGCTGGCGCAGGTACCGGGAGTAGACGTCCGCCGGGAGCATGGACCCCACCATGTTGCCCAGGTGCTTGATCCCGTTGATGTAGGGAAGGGCGCTGGTGATGAGGTGTCGAGCCATCGGGGGCTGCTCCCAGGTCGGTTTTGTTGCTGCTTTTGCGAACCTTGAAATCGTAGCCGACATGTGTATGCCGCCCGCCTCCCGTTTTACGGGGTGAGAAGCGGGCGGCACGGGGTCTCACGGTGGAGCCGGGGTGGGGCCCGCTCTCACGGGCCCGTGCTTACGGGCGCCAGTCGATCAGTACGCCGTCGTACAGCTCCGCGTCCGTGAGTTCCAGCGGGGTCGGGCCCGCGTGGAAGAAGGCCGCGTTGCGGGTCTTCAGCTTCCGGAGGTAGTCGAAGGCCTTGTTCTCGTGCTCGCCGAACGCGACGAACGAGAAGAACACCGAGGGGTGCGAGGTCGCGGCGGCGGTGAGGGACTGGGTGGCGGGGGTCTTCGCGTCGGGGGCGCCGTCGGTCTGGAAGACGACGAGCGCCGGGGTGCCGGGGGCCTTCGCGGCGACGTTCTCGTCGTAGTGCGCCAGTACGGCCGCCACGGCGGCGTGGTAGCTGGTGCGGCCCATGCGGCCGAGGCCGGCGTGCGCCACGTCGATCGCGTTCTCGGGGGAGGCCGGGGTGAGGTCGGTGGTGCCGTCCACCTCGGTGGAGAAGAAGACGACGTGGACCGAGGGGGTCTCGGCGTCCGGGGTGAGCCGGGCGGCGAGCGCGAGGGTCTGGTCGGCCAGGGCCGCCGCGGAACCGTCCTTGTAGTACGCGCGCATGCTCGCGGACCGGTCGAGGACGAGGTACGTGACGGCGTGGGTGCCGGTGAGTCCGGCCTTGGCGAGAGAGGCGGCCGCGGCACCGTCGTCCACGGGGTGCTCTGCGCCGAGGGCGGGGGTAGCGGCGGGGACGACGACCGGTTCGGCGTCGGCTTCCGGCGCAACCTCGGTGACGGCCGCGGCTTCCGGCTCGGCGACCGGCCCGGCCTCGGTGGCGGCGGCCGTGACGGGCTCGGCCGCGGGCTCCGGCTGCGCGTCGGCCTCGACGGCAGTTTCCGGCGCGGGCTCGACCTCGACGGAGGCCTCGGCGTCGGCCTCGGCCTCGGGCTTGGCTTCCGGTACGGCGACCGGCTCCGCCTCGGGTTCGGCGACCGGTTCGGCGGTCACCTGCGCGGCGGCTTCGGCGGGCTCCGCCTCAGGCGTCGGCTCGGCGACCGGTTCGGCGACAGCCTGCGCCGCGGGCTCGGACTCGGTGGCCGCCTCGGCAGCCGCTTCGGTCTCGGGCTCGGCGGCAGCCGCCTCCGGCGTGGACTCGGTGACGGCCGGGGCGACCGGCTCGGCCTCGGTGGTCACGTCGGCGGCGGCAGCCCGGGCCGAGGGCTCGGCCTCGGGCTCGGCTTCCGGCTCGGTGGCGGCGACGGCCTCGGCGTCGGCGGTGACGGCGGCTGCGGCCTCCGTCGACTCGGCGACGGCCTCGGGCTCGACCTCCGTCGTGGGCGCGGCGGCAACTTCCGCCTCCGGCTCGACCTCGGGCACGGGCGCGGCGGCAACTTCCGCCTCCGGCTCGACCTCGGGCACGGGCGCGGCGGCAACTTCCGCCTCCGGCTCGACCTCGGGCACGGGCGCGGCGGC